>NZ_DLTI01000020.1:0-193272 GCF_002501455.1 Comamonas sp. UBA7840
TTGTAGATCCATTAGATGTTTGTCTTCTTCTCAAATCATCTACGAGTGCCTTTGGTTTTTTAACTTGAATCCTGACTGGCATCATGAAGTGGTATGCATTGCCATATGCATGATGCTTCACAAAAGACTGACCTGCTTTGCAAGTGAATGCTTGATATAGAGCTTTTGTCTAAGTCATTTATCTTTAAACAACCCCAGCTACCCCACCTCTATCTATACATATTCTCTATATACCTCTATCTATACATATTCTCTATATATAGCTACCCCTACACAATGATTTAATCGAAGGCTTGGATACACCAAGCCTTCAATTTTTAAATTGCTTTAATTCCTAAAAATTATTGATGTTTATTACTCTGGGAAAGTATTAATCTTAGATAATTCTCGTTCGTTTATACGCGCTGTAATCCATTGATCAACTTCGGCCTCAACCCATCCGACAGCTCGCTCTCCAAGAGCGATTGGCTGAGGGAATGTTTTAGCCTTAATGAACTTGTACAGCGATGTTTTGCCAAGCCCAGTTCTGTTTATAACCTCGTTGAGTCTAATGATACGCATGACCTGCTTTCGATGATTGTCGTCATCGGATGACCAGCACAGTTATTTTTTTCATTGGTCTAACCTGCTTGCACAAGTTGGTTGTACTAAGTAGACTCTTTGGGAAGCCTCTCTGTAACTGCTGAAATCAAAGGCTATCGCATCGCTTTCAGGCATGTAAGTTGGTAAAAACATAAGATTTACATGCTGCAAACAAAGTTGATTCATGAGCATTACGTGAAGCAAACGTCACCAAAATGCAACTATTTCATAAGCGCTTATGATTGGATGATTTGTGAAAAATGATAGACTGACAAGGTTTTTAGCTGTGTGCTTGAAGATTCAATTGAATTCAAGCGGTGCTAAGAAAGGTAATGAAATTTCTTTTTTGGAAAATGAAATAAGTAAAATAAAAACTAATGAAAATTATGATTTTAATGACTTGTACAATGACTATGAAAAGATAAAAATAAATACAGAAAATAATGAAATTATTTTTTCTAGCAAAAGAGGTTTATTGTTTTTATCTGCTTATTTAGAGAAAAAATTATCTGGATTAGATTACGTTCTATGGAAGCGATGCTTGGAAGATGTGTCGAGATATATTCCGGAAGGAATATTTGAAGATAAAGAGTATGAAATACTCAAATTGGAATTTTTTTATTATAAATTACTTGACGAAAAAAATGATATTTTACATATTGATCGTTTAATAAGAAAAGCACGAATTTGCTTTAAGCAAAGAATAAATGATAACTTTGATGTTAAATGGGCTCAGAAAATAGAAGGTGAAGATGTTAAATTAAAGATTAGTGTTGCGAACAATTTCCTTTTAAAATACCGATCTAATCCGATTAGTGATCTTTCAGAGCTTGTACTCAGAATGGATGTTATTTTTATAGAAGAAGGTGATTGCTATAGATATTTTAAAAGAATTGTTGATAGCTATAGAACAAAAAAATCAAAAAACAAAGTTGGTCTAGCCAAGTTCAATATGACAATTAAGTCATCTAATGCTGAATGGTTGCAGAATGTATCTGATTTTTATGGAATAAGTAGGTCTGATGTGATAAACCTGATAATAAGTCACCGCAAGGAGTTGAAGTTGGAGTCGTTCTTTGAGGAAAGAAAAAAAATGATGTTCCCAGAGTGAAGTGCTTCTTGGATGTCGGATCCCGGATGATTGGTTGCTGAAAAAAGCATCTGCTGCTTGCGCCAGGTGACAGGCTACATGTTTGGCGTTGCAGCAAGCTGGTGGTATGTGTATCAAGGTGCTGCAATGGTGCAGGTGTGAACTCTGTGCGTAAATAGTCTTGCCGCACATCGAAGCATGGCCATATACCAACATAGTTGGTGCTGCGATAGAGGTCGAACGAGCTGGGGGAAAACAGTAGGGGTTCGAGATGGTCAAGCACTCAAATGCAACCTAGTGGCGAAGCTACTGCCGTCATAAAGCACAAGCTTGCAGCAGGCGTGGGTATGAGTACGCGCTGGGTTGCTGTATTGGTGCAGCTTATGCTTGTGCGCTTGGGCCGCCTTCGGTCGGTAGTCGTGGTATCGGCGTGCTTTGATGTTGGGAGACTGGTCTTGACTTCGATTTGTGCAATAGCACATGGCTTCCTGCTTCGAAGACTTTGAGTACGTTCTAAAGAAAAAAGGCTGCACCTGTGAGGGTGCAGCCTTTGTTTTAAGTGGTACCTTATGTGGTACAGAAATCAAAAACTATTGTAAGTTGCTGATTTCATTATGAAGGTGGCGGAGGCTGTGAGATTCGAACTCACGGAAGGATCACTCCTTCGGCAGTTTTCAAGACTGCTGGTTTAAACCACTCACCCAAACCTCCGGAAGCTGCATATTCTACACATGGATTGGGAGCTATCTGGTCATCTGCGTGGGTATGTGACCTGGTTGCGGAGCCCTGCGCATGTAGAGCGAAGGAGATAGGTTTGTTTGATTTGAATTATTAAAATTTAAAAACCATAGCTAAAGATTAATTTCATACACTGGTTCGAGTGAAATGCGGGTTGTTCGCGCATGCAGATCTGAAAGGAAGCGATTGATGAGTGAAAACACCTCTGCTTTGGACGATGCAACCTTGGCATTCGCTGAACGTGTGTTTGATGCGGCGCGTCAGGGCGATGCGCCGCAGTTAGCGCTGTGGCTAGAAAATGGGCTGCCTGCAACGTTGCGCAATGCCAAGGGCGATAGTTTATTGATGCTGGCCAGCTACTACGGTCATAGAGCAGCGGCCAAGGTGCTATTGCAGCATGGTGCTGATGCGCAGATTCCGAATGGGCGTGGGCAAACACCTTTGGCAGGCGCTGCTTTTAAGGGTGATCTGGAGATGACGCGGTTGCTGCTGGATCACGGTGCACAGGTGGATGGCCCGTCGCCCGATGGCCGTACGCCGTTGATGTTTGCTGCGATGTTCAACCGCACGGATATTGTGGCGCTGCTGCTAGAGCGTGGCGCGCAGATTGACAGAGCGGATCACCAAGGCAACACGGCGTTGGCGTGCGCTGCGGCGATGAATGCGCACGACGCAGTGGCGTTGTTGCGGCAAAAAATGGTGAATTAGGTGCTGCTCTGTTTTCGAGAGCATCTTACGCAGACTAGGATTGATTTTTGCCAATAAAGTTGCTTTATGTACTGAAGGAGCATGCGCGAGCTGCTCATTTTTTATGGCTGGCGGGGTGGGTTGGAGGTGGTTTGTAGAGATTGGGCAGAGTAGCTTTTTCCGCAACCCCTCACGTGCATTAAAAAAGCCGCCTTCGCAAGAAGGCGGCTTGGATTTCAGCATGGCGTGCTGTGCTGCACGCGCTATGCGTCAGGCTTAATCGGCGGTCGCGCCTGAGGCTTTGACTGCTGCGCCCCATTTTTTGATGTCGGCATCAATCAGGGCGGTGAATTCAGTCGTGCTCAGACCATAGGCTTCGGCGCCCAGGTCAGAGATTTTCTTTTTCACGCTGTCTTGCGCCAGGATGTCACGCACATAGCCGTTCATGCGTTCGGCCAGTTCCTTGGGCAGATTTTTGGAGCCGATCATGCCGTACCAGGGTTCGACTTCAAAGTCGGTATAGCCCAGCTCGTGCAAGCTCTTGACGCCGGGGAACTTGGGCGATGCGTGCTTGCTGGTGATGGCCAGTGCCTTGAGCTTGCCGCCGTCGATCTGGGGCTTGAGGGGCACGGGGTTGTCGATGCCGTACTGCACCTCGTTGGCCATCAGCGCAATGATCAGCGGGGCCGAGCCCTTGTAGGGGATATGGGGCGACTTGGCCTTGATCTGCATGTGGAACATTTCCGCGATCATGTGCTGGGGCGAGCCCGCACCGGCCGAGCCGAAGTTCAGCTTGTCGGTCTTGATCTGCTTGACCAGCTCATCCACGCTGTTGATGCCAGAAGTCGCGCCTGTCACCAGCAGAAAGGGCGCCTTGGCGATGGGGGTGATGGGGGTCAGATCGGTCCTAGGGTTGTAGGGCACACTCTTGTACAGCGAGGGCGAGATCACCACAGGGCTGCTGGAGCCGACCAGGAAAGTGCCACCATCGGGTTTGGCGCGGCTGACGTAGGCCGTGGCGATGTTACCGTTGGCGCCGGGCTTGCTTTCCACGATCACAGCGGCGTCAATGCGCTTTTCCAGCTCCAGCGCCACGATGCGGGCCAGCATGTCGCTGGTGCCACCGGGTGCATAGGGTTGCACCAAGGTAATGGTCTTGACGGGCCAGGCGTCTTTGGCCTGTGCCAGTGTGGGCAGGCCTGCGGCAACGGTCAATACGGCGGTTGCAGCCAAAACGGTTCTACGGAACATATGCACTCCTTGTGATTTGCGCCACGGCATGGGTGAGGCAAAGTGATCGCGATGGCGATCCCAAACAGTGCATTCACTATTTGGGAATCGGTTGGAACCCTTAGATACTAACCCCCAGTCTTGAAAAAGAAAGAACCAAGAGAGCGCTCTAATCACAAATGGTGATGTGGATATTACGTAGAAATCGTTGTTTTTTTCAACGGGCGATTTCGTGTTTTGTAATATGAAAAATGTTGCGTTGCAGCATGATTTGAAAAGACTTTTTTCAGTGCCTTTGACGCCATGCCTTGCGCTGCCAATTTTTTTAGCGCTGGGTTTGCGCGATGAAAAAGACTTTTTTGACGCGTTCGTCCACTTCCCAGTGGCCAGCAAAACCTTCGGGCAAAACAAAGCTGTCGCCTGCACCAAAACGGTGGGTGGTGCCGTCGGGGTCAACGACTCGGCAACTGCCTTCCAGGATGTGGCAAAACTCCACATAGCCCGCGCAGTGCGAGCGGAACGCGCCGGCCGTGGCCTCCCAGACGCCGCTGCTGAGCTGACCGTGCTGCGCACTGAAGCTCTCCAGCGTTTGGTAGGTGGTGTTGCCGCGAATGGGGCGGCTGGGTTGGCCGTGCTTGGCGTGCGTGAGGTCTTGGGTTTCGATGCGAACGAGCTTGGGTGCAGCAGTCATGGTGGGTGGTGATATAGCAAAAAGAGGAGCTGTTAGCGCTTGTGTAGCCTGCATTTTGCGGTATTTGGGCGCTAGATCCAATGTAGGCAAGCGCAAACTGCTCTTATTTTGAGTGAATGGGGCAGGGCGCACGCCCCACACCTCACGCCCCACAATGCAGCGCAAAAAAAGGCCTGCACGGCTGCAGGCCTTGTCACTGTTGCCATGTCTTTCACGCCACATGACATGGCGGTGGGGCATGCGGTGGCTCAGCGCTTGGGCAGCACGTCCAATTCTGCCGCGCTGGGCAGAAAGCTGCCCTTCCACACGGCCTGGACGGGGATGGGGTGCTTGGTGGCGTAGGCCTTGGCGACCTGGTCGGCCATCAGCTGCAGGCGTGCGGGGTTGGGCTGGCCAAAGCCTTCTTTGCGCGCGCCTTCGCTGTCGATGGCGGTTTCGACGGTCAGCTTCAGGCGTTTGACTTCCAGCGGTGCATTGACCAGACCGTCCTTGGCCTTCATGGAGGCGATGGCCGCCTCGGGGTGAGCAATGCTTTCCTTGGCCCCCCTGGCGAAGGCCTTGAGGAAGGCGCGCACGGCCTCGGGCTTTTCGGCAATCAGCTTGGGGCTGGCGATGATGACGTTGCCGTACAGTTGCACGCCATGCGTGGCATAAGGCAGCACCACCACGTCCTCGCGCTTGACGCCGCGGGCTTCCAGGTTCAGCAGGCTGGTGAAGGTGTAGCCGGTCACGGCGTCCAGGTCGCCGCGCACCAGCATGGTCTCGCGCAGTGGTGGGTCCATGGTGGTCCACTGCACATCGCCTACGCCATTGGCCTGCGCAAAGATGGGGAAGGTGCGGCGGCCAGCGTCAAAAATCGGGGCACCCATCTTCTTGCCAGTCAGATCTTCCGCTTTGGTGATGCCGGACTTCTTCAGCGCCATCACTGAGGCCGGGGTGGTGTTGTAGATCACCATGACGGCCACGGGCTTGATAGGCGCGTCCGGGTTGTTGGCGTGGAATTCCATCAGCGCAGCCAGATCGGCAAAGCCCAGGTCGTGCGTGCCCGAGGCCACGCGCTGGATGGCGCCGGCGCCGCTGGCGGCCTCCACATTCACATCCAGACCGACGTCCTTGAAGTAGCCCTTTTGCTCCGGGTGCACGAACAGGGCGGCTGGGCCTTCGAAACGCCAGTCGAGCTGGAACTTCAAAGGCGTAGCCTGTGCGTGGGCGCTGGTCATGGCCGAGGTGGCCAGCAAGGCGGCGGCAGCAGTCTGCAGGAATTGGCGTTTGCGCATGGTTCAACACAATCAAAGGGTGGAAGGAGCACGGGTTCAGCAAGATCAATGCCCGGATTGCATACACAATTGGCATGCAAGTTGCGGCGTTCCGGGGCATAGGGCGCCGCATGGCGACAGAAACGGAAAGCTCCATGACCGAAATTGATTTCTCCACCCTCGGCGCGTACGAGCGCTACAAGCTCATGGCCAGCCTGATCGTGCCGCGGCCGATTGCCCTAGTGACCACGCTGGCCGCGGACGGCACGGTGAATGCCGCGCCGTTCAGCATGTTCAACATGGTGGGGGAAGATCCGCCGGTGGTCATGCTCAGCGTGAACAAGCTGCAGGACGGCCAGCTCAAAGACACGGCGGCGCACATCCTGCGCACCAAAGAGTTCGTGGTGCACCTGGCCGATGAACCGATCGCGGCCGCCATGCACCGCTGTGGGGACCGCCTGCCCGTGACCGAGAGCGAGCTGGCCTACACCGGCCTGCAGACCACGCCGTCCCAGACCGTGCAGGTGCCGCGCATTGCCGAGGTGCCCGTGGCCTTCGAGTGCGTGCTGCACGAGCTGATGGAAACCGACAGCCGCTACGTCTTCATCGGCCGCGTGCAGTGGCTGGCGGTGCGCGATGGCCTGGTAGACACCGCAACCTGGCGTGTGAAACTGCAGGACTACTTTCCCGTGGGCCGTTTTGGTGCCAGCTTCTACGTCACCTGCCGTGAGCGCTTTGCCATCGATGGGGATGCAGGCAAAGCCACCCCGCAGGCAGGTAGCGCCAGTACCGCGATTGATGAAATGTGAGCTAACGGCGCTGGATATATCGTCGTTTCAGATGGGTTTATCTGTGAAGTCAAGTATTCACAAGCGCTAGCTGCTACATAAATCAAAGCTTCTCAACGTCTCAACATGGCTTGCGCTGCTTCACCGCATCCAAGTGCAAAGCGCATCCCAGCGCATGAAAGTGCATGAAAAAAGCCCTTGGCAGGTGCCAAGGGCTTTGTACTTCAGCAGCGCGGTGAATCGCGCCGGGGCTTAGGCCTTGTGCGCAATCGCTTGCGCCGCCGACAGCGCGGTCATGTTGACGACGCGGCGCACGGTGGACGAGGGTGTCAACACATGGGCCGAGGCCGAGGCGCCCATCAAGATCGGGCCGATGGTGGTGCCGTGCGATGCCGTGGTCTTGAGCACGTTGAACAGAATGTTCGCCGCGTCCAGGTTGGGGCAGATCAGCACGTTGGCTTCGCCGTGCAGCGTGCTGTCCAGCAAGGTGCGCGCGCGCACCTTTTCGTCCAGCGCGGCGTCACCATGCATTTCGCCATCGCATTCGATGCCGGGGTTGGCAGCCGCGAACAGGTCGCGCGCGGCACGCATCTTCTTGGCAGATTTGCGGCTGGAGGAGCCGTAGTTGGAATGCGACAGGAAGGCCACCTTGGGTGGAATGCCAAAGCGCGCCACTTCGTCGGCCGCCATCTTGGCGATCTGGGCCAGCTCTTCGGCGGTGGGGTCTTCGTTGATGTAGGTGTCCGCGATGAAGAGGGTGCGGTCTTCCAGCAACAAGGCGTTCACAGTGGCCAAGCGGTCGGCACCCGCCTTGTGGCCCAGCACGGTCTCGATGTAGTCAAGGTGACGGTCAAAACGCCCCACCAATCCAGCCAGCATGGCATCGGCATCGCCGAGCTTGACCATCAAGGCCGCGATCAGGGTGTTGGAGCGGCGCACGGCAGACTTGGCAGTCTCGGGCGTCACGCCTTCGCGGCCCATCATGCGGTGGTAGGTTTCCCAGTACTGGCGGAAACGCGGGTCGTCTTCGGGGTTGCAGATTTCCACGTCTACACCGGGTTGCAGGCGCAGGCCGGCTTTTTCAATGCGCGCGAGGATCACGGCAGGGCGGCCAATCAAAATGGGCTTGGCCAAGCCTTCTTCCACCACCACTTGCACGGCACGCAGCACGCGCTCGTCTTCACCTTCGGCATAGGCCACGCGCTGCAGATTGCTCTTGGCGGCAGCAAACACGGGGCGCATGATCATGCTGGTTTGGTAGACAAAGCGGCTGAGGCTGTCACGGTAAGCGGCAATGTCTTCGATGGGGCGCATAGCCACGCCCGACTCTGCTGCAGCCTGGGCCACAGCGGGGGCGATACGCATGATCAAGCGGGTGTCGAAGGGCGTAGGGATCAGGTAGTCGGGGCCAAACTTCAGCTCCTTGCCCTGGTAGGCCGCAGCCACTTCGTCCGATACGTCTTGCTTTGCCAGCGCTGCGATTTCGCGCACGCAAGCGAGCTTCATGCTTTCCGTGATCTTGGAGGCGCCGCAATCGAGCGCGCCGCGGAAGATGTAGGGGAAGCACAGCACGTTGTTGACCTGGTTCGGGTAGTCCGAGCGGCCTGTAGCGATGATGCAGTCGGGGCGCACGGCCTTGGCCAGTTCAGGGCGAATTTCAGGCTCAGGGTTGGCCAGCGCCAAGATGATGGGGTTGGGCGCCATGGTCTTGACCATGTCTGCCGTCAGCACACCGGGGGCCGAGCAGCCCAGGAACACATCGGCGCCGTCTACCGCATCGGCCAGCGTGCGCTTGTCGGTGTCTTGTGCGTATTGCGCCTTGGAGGCGTCGAAACCACCGGGGCGGCCCTGGTAGATCACGCCCTTGGAGTCGCACACGAAAATGTTTTCGCGGCGCACACCCAAGCCCACCATCACGTTCAGGCAGGCAATGGCCGCAGCGCCAGCGCCAGAGACCGCCACCTTCACGTCTTCAATCTTTTTGTTCACCAGCTCCAGGCCGTTCAACAGGGCAGCGCTGGAAATGATGGCGGTGCCGTGCTGGTCGTCGTGGAAGACGGGAATGTTCATGCGCTTGGAGAGTTCTTGCTCAATGTAGAAGCATTCCGGCGCTTTGATGTCTTCCAGATTGATACCGCCCAGCGTGGGTTCCAGCGAGGCGATGATGTCGATCAGCTTGTCGGGATCGCGTTCGGCCAGTTCGATGTCGAACACGTCCACACCGGCAAACTTTTTGAACAGGCAACCCTTGCCTTCCATCACAGGCTTGGAAGCCAGTGGGCCGATATCACCCAGACCTAGCACCGCAGTGCCGTTGGTGATGACGCCCACCAAATTGCCACGCGAGGTGTACTCGGCGGCTTTGGAGGGGTCAGCCTCAATATCCAAGCAGGGGTAAGCCACGCCGGGGGAATAGGCCAGCGACAGGTCACGCTGGTTGGACAGGGGCTTGGTCGGGGTGACCGAAATCTTGCCCTTGTTAGGGCTAGCGTGGTACTCACGCGCAGCATCGCGCAGGGCTTGTTCAGCGGTGGACAGGGTTTGCGTCATACAAAAATCTGGTGAATCTGACTCGGCAAGCTAGGTGCTTGCTTACCTAGAGCTTACTCCAGGTCGTGTGTCTGCTATCAATGAACCTATGGTGCGCTGCAATATGCGTCACCGCATGCACAAACCCCGGCTGGATAGGCCGGGGCTGCGGGCGCCCAAATAAGCTGGGCGTGGAGCTAGGTCAGGATGCTTTAGTGCGCATCTGCCTGGCGCGCGGCATTGATAACGGCTTGGGTATCGCCACGTGCGCCATTGAAAAACACGTTCAGGAGCACCGCAGCAATCGAGGCCAAGAGGATACCGGATTCAATCAGAGGATGGATGGCGTGGGGCATCCACTGGCGGAAGTTGGGTGCCACCAGCGGGATCATGCCCACGCCGATGGACACCGCCACAATCATGGCGTTGTTGCGGTTGTCCTTGAAGTCCACCGTAGACAAGATGCGGATGCCGGTAGCAGCCACCATGCCAAACATCACCAGTCCAGCACCACCCAGCACGACGGTGGGCAAAGACTCAATCAGCATGGCCATTTTGGGCAGCACACCCAGCACGATCAAAATTACCCCACCTGCCACGCAGACCCAGCGGCTTTTGACGCCCGTGACCGCGACCAGCCCCACGTTCTGCGAGAAGCTGGTGTAGGGAAAGGTGTTGAAGATGCCGCCAATCAAGGTGCCCAAGCCATCGGTGCGCAGGCCGCGTGTCAGCTCGTTTTGGCTGATCGGTTTGCCGGTCATGTCAGATAGGGCCAGGAACATGCCGGTGGATTCAATCATCACCACCACCATGACCAGGGTCATGGTCAAGATGAGAATGGGGTCAAACACGGGCATGGCAATTTCAAAAGGCAGCACCAGGTTGAACCACTGGGCTTGTGCCACTTTGTGAAAGTCCATCAGACCCATGGCAGCGGTGATGATGCCGCCGACCAAAATCCCCAGCAGCACCGAAATATTGGCCAGGAAGCCCTTGCCAAAGCGCGCCACCAGCAAGATGGTAAGCAGCACGGCGGCAGAGATGCCAACCCCCGTCAGATCCGCGTATTTGGGGTTGGGGATGGTGGGCACCACGGCAAAGCCTTTGGGTACGGGCGGCAGAGAGGTGCCCGGCGCGCCCGCCATGGCCTGTGCCTCTGACAGCCACTTCAGGTGCTCGGGGTTGGGCACCGAGGGGGCGGTTGGGCCGACGGGGTTGCCAAAAATCCAGTTGATGCCCACGCGCATCAGGCTGATGCCGATGACGGTGATGATGGTGCCTGTGACCACCGGCGGGAAGAAACGCAGCAAGCGGCTAATGACCGGCGCAATCAGCATGGAGATCACCCCGGCACCGATGACCGAGCCAAAAATCAACCCGGCGCCTGCGTGGCCTCCGGTGCTTTGCGCCATGGACACCATGGGGCCGACGGCGGCAAAGGTTACGCCCATCATGACGGGGAGCTTGATACCAAACCACTGTGTGCAGCCCATGGCTTGAACCAGCGTGACCAGCCCGCAGACAAACAAGTCCGCAGAGATCAGCATGGCCACTTGTTCGGGCGGGAGGTTGAGCGCACGGCCCACGATCAGGGGCACAGCCACAGCGCCGGCGTACATCACCAAAACGTGCTGCAGGCCCAGCGCAGTCACGCGCCCTAAAGGTAGTTTTTCATCAACAGGATGCACATTGGTTTGCATGGGGGTCTTCCTTGGAATCCTTGATCTGTTTTGACAGAACGCAATGCACATCTTGCGCACAACGATCCATACAAAAAGTGTATACAAAGTAAGGTGAAAAGCGTTCCAAGAGAAACCCCCGATCTGCTCTTATTTCCTAGGGGTTTGCCCCTTAAAAATGCCAAATTTTTGAAGTGGATGGATTTCTTTTTTGTGAAGCAAGAAGGCTTTTTGCACTATGAAATTTGAGCGGCGCTATCGATACCTTGAATCGAGGTGTTTGTGTGCTGCATGCGTGCAATGAGCAAGGGGCGCAACGCTGGCTGTGCTGGCATGCTGCGGCAAGAACCACGCATTTTTCAGTGCGTAAAAAAGCCCCCAGCGCGTAAGCGATAGGGGCTGCAACTTACTGCAGAAACTGCGAGGGCGGAGGCTTCTTAAGCGAGTAAATCCGCCAAGCTGCGCGCGACGACCTTGGTGGCGCGGCGCAGGTCTTCCAGCTCCAGGCGCTCATCGGCGCGTTTGGCATGGCTTTCCAGCACGCTGCGGGGGCCGGCGCCGTAGATCACGCCGGGAATGCCGCGCTCCACATACAAACGCACATCGGTGTACAGCGGAGTACCTACGGCCGGAGGCTTTTCTCCAAACACGGCTTCGCCATGCTTTTGGATGGCATCGACCAAAGGCGCATTGCCCGCCAAAGGTGTCATGGCGTTGGCCAGCAGCAGGCGTTTAATCTGAACGCGCACGGCATCGTCGCCTTGGTAGCGGTGTTCGGTGTTGAAGGCTTCCACGGCCTTGGCGATCACAGCGCGGATGGATGCTTCCACCTCGGCAGGGTTTTCTTCGGGAATCATGCGGCGGTCCAGCTTCAGCACCACCTTTCCGGGAATCACATTGGTGTTGGTGCCGCCTTCAATGCGGCCAATGTTCAGGTAAGGGTGCTTGATGCCGGGCACCTTGGACAGCACCTGCTGGTACTTCACGTTTTCGGCATACAAACCGTTCATGATGGCCACGGCCGCTTGCAGCGCATCCACACCGGTGTGGGGTACCGCCGCGTGGGCCATCTTGCCGTGCACCGTCACTTCCATCTGCAGGCAGCCGTTGTGGGCGGTGACTACTTCGTAGCTAAAGCCGGCAGCCACCATCAAATCGGGCTGGGTCAGGCCTTGCTCCAGCAGCCAGCCGGGGCCCAGCAGCCCGCCAAACTCTTCGTCGTAGGTAAAGTGCAGCTCCACATTGCCTTGGGTGGGCTTGGCCACGGCTTCCAGCGCCCGCACGGCGAAGGTGAAGGTGGAGAAATCGCTCTTGCTCACGGCGGTGGCGCGTCCATACATCTTGCCGTCTTCAATCTCGGCGCCGTAGGGGTCTTTGCTCCAGCCTTCACCGGGCGGCACCACGTCGCCGTGGGCGTTCAGCGCAATGGTTTTGCCGCCTGCGCCGTAAGGGCGGCGCACGATCAGGTTGGTGATGGACTCCATGCCGTAGTCCTTCACCTGCTGTGTGGGCACTACGTGCTTTTCGGCGTCAAAGCCAAATGCCTGGATCAGTTCTGCCGTGCGCTCGGCATGGGGGGCGTTGTTGCCGGGTGGGGTATCCGTGGGCACTTGCACCAGCGCCTGCAGAAACTGCACTTGTTCGTCAAAGTGCGCATCAATCCATGCATCCAGCGCGGCGTAGGTGGCTTGGCGGTCTTGGGTCATTGTGTTGTCTCGAATCGCTAGGGTTTAGTGGGCAGCCAGTTGCGCCAGCACATGGCTGAAGGCATCGACGGCCAGTTGCATGTCGTCGCTGGTGGTAGCTTCCAGCGGGTTGTGGCTGATGCCGCCGTTCAGACCGCGCGTGAACAACATGGCCTGGGGCATGACTTCGTGCAGTTTCATGGCATCGTGGCCCGCGCCACTGGGCATGCGCAGCAGTGGCACGCCCAAGGCATGTACCGCGTTTTCCCACAGCGTTTGCAGGGCAGGATCGCTGGGCGCGGCGGCAGCTTTCATGGCCAGCTCGGTTTTGTATTGCAGGCCGCGGCGCTGGGCGATCTCGTTCAACTTGGCCAGCACATCGGCCACCATGGCATCGCGCTGGGCATCGGTCGGGGCGCGCAAGTCCATGCTGAAGGCGCATCGGCCGGGCACCACGTTGATCGAGCCATTGGGCACCTGCAGCATGCCGATGGTGGCCACGCTGTCGCCGTCTTTCAGTGCGCGCTCTTCCATGTACAGCGCCAGCTCGGCCACGCCCAGCGCCGCATCGCGGCGGCGGTTCATGGGCGTGGTGCCGGCGTGGCTGGCGGTGCCTATCATTTCGCACACGTAGCGCACACCGCCATTGATGGACGTGACCACGCCCAGCGGAATGTCAAATTCATTGAGCACCGGGCCTTGCTCGATGTGCACTTCGATAAAGCCCAGGTACTGGGCGGCATCGCGCTGGAGCTTGGGAATGTCATCGATGCACAGGCCGGCGTGCTGCATGGCCTCGCGCATGGTGATGCCGTCGGCGTCTTTTTGCTCCAGCCATTCGGGCTTGAAGTCGCCAATCAGCGCGCCAGAGCCCAGGAAGGTGGCTTTGTAGCGCTGGCCTTCTTCTTCGGCAAAACCCACCACTTCGATGCCAAACGGCAGGCGCTTGCCTTGGCGGTGCAGCTCGCGCACGCAGGCCATGGGCACAAAGATGCCCAGGCGCCCGTCGTACTTGCCACCGTTGCGCACCGTGTCGTAGTGGCTGCCTGTCAGCAGGTATTTGCCGTCTTTGTGGGCAGGGTGGTAGCGGCCCACCACGTTGCCCACGGCGTCAATTTCAATGTCATCAAAACCACAGTCGCGCATCCAGTGGCTGATGCGCTGGGCGCAGGCGCGGTGCGAATCGGTCAGGTAGGTAACGGTGAGTTGGCCCTTTTCGGCATAGCCCGGCTCGCTGTGCTGGGCCAATTTTTCCTGCCAGTCCCACACGTCGTTGCCCAGCGTGGGCTCGTAGCCAAACTTGTCGTTCAGGCGTATTTCCGCAATGCGGTGGATGTTGCGAATGGCCTCCGCGCGCTCAAAGTCGGGGTGGTTGTGCAGGCGGCGTGCAAAGGTGGCAATGATTTCCTGCTTGGGCAAGCCAGTGCCACGCGGGCCGCGCACAGCCAGAATGAAGGGAAAGCCAAAGCGGGCGTTGTAGTCCGCGTTGAGCTGCTGGATGTGTGCCAACTCTTCGGGCGTGCAAGCGGTCAGGCCCGCCTTGTTTTGCTCGTTGGTGGATTCTGCCGTCAGCGTTTTTGCCACCATGGCCTTGCCTGCCAGCTCCGGGTGGGCGCGAATCAGCGCCAGCTGCGCCTGCACACCGGCTTTTTCCAGCACCTGCACCATGGCGTATTTGAGGTGCGCCAGCGACTTGAAGGGGCGCTGCGCTAGTGCTTGCTCTGCAATCCATGGCGAGTGTTCATACAGGCCATCGAGCAGCTGCACGGCCGTGGCGCTGTCGGCGGCGTTGAGTTGTTCCAAGGTCAGGGCCATGGTACTTCCTATCTAAAACAAGAGCTGCTTGCGCAGGCGGAATAAGCGCTAGAGGCTAATTTGGCTTCAAACTCTCCATCACAGCGCGGGCGCAGGAAAGCGCTGCGCCCAGTGGCGGGCAATGTCAATACGGCGGGCCACCCACACCTGATCGTGCTGCTGGATGTGGTCCAAAAAGCGTTGCAGCGCCGTGATGCGCCCGGGCTTGCCCAGCAGGCGGCAGTGCATGCCGATGCTCATCATCTTGGGGGCGTTGTCACCGTCTTCGGCGCCTTCGGCGTACAGCACATCGAACGTGTCTTTGAGGTACTGGAAGAACGGATCGGCGTGCGAAAAGCCTTGGGGCAGGGCAAAGCGCATGTCGTTGCAGTCCAAGGTGTACGGCACGATGAGCTGCTGGTGCTGGCTGCCATCGGTTTTGCGCACGGTCATCCAGAACGGCAGGTCGTCGCCGTAGTAGTCGCTGTCGTAGCTAAAGCGGCCATCGTCGGCCACCAGACGGTGGGTGTTGGGGCTGTCGCGGCCGGTGTACCAGCCCAGGCCGTGGTCACCATCGTGGCCGTACAGCTCGCCAAAAATCTCCATGCACTGCGCCATGTGGGCGCGTTCGACTTCTTCTGGCACGCCTTGGTAGTGGATCCATTTCAGGCCATGGCAGGCCACTTCATGGCCCAGCTCGGCAAAGGCTTGCGCTACTTCGCGGTGTTTTTGCAAGGCGGTGGCCACGCCAAATACCGTCAGCGGCAGGTCGCGCTTTTCAAACTCGCGCAGGATGCGCCACACGCCCGCACGGCTGCCGTATTCGTAGATGCCTTCCATGCTCATGTGGCGCTCAGGGTAGGCGGCCGGGTTGAACATTTCGGACAGAAACTGCTCGCTGGCAGCATCGTCGTGTAGCACGCAGTTTTCCCCGCCTTCTTCGTAGTTCAGCACAAACTGCACCGCCACGCGTGCCTTGCCGGGCCACTGGGGGTGGGGCGGAGTGCGGCCATAGCCAATCAGATCACGGGGGTAGGGGGCGCAGGCGTTGTAGGTCATGGGGTGCTACGAATCAAACCAGGGGGAAAACTTACAAAGTGACGCTCGAGAGCGCCATCGACAAATCGTTGGTGGGCATGTCGCGGTCAAAGGTCAGGCCTTGTTCCACATGCTCCAAGTGCTCTTGCATCAGGCGCACGGCGGTGTCTTCGTCTTTGGCAGCCAGGGCAGCGACGATGGCTTCGTGCTCTTCGTGCGAGTGCTCTGCAGCGCTGGTGCTTTGGTACATCAGCGTGATGAGCGCGCAGCGCGAAATCAGATCGCCCAGCAGTTGCGCCAGCACGTGGTTGCCCATTTGCTCGGCCATGACCACGTGGAAGTCGCCCAGCAGCTCGGTGCGCTGGCCCACATCGTTGCGGTCCATGGCTTTTTTCTCGGCAGCGATGTGCGCCTTGAGGGTTTTGATCTGCGCGGGTTTGACCTGGCGCACAAAAGCGCGCGTCATCTCAGTCTCCAGCATGCGGCGCACGGCAAACACTTGCTGGGCCTCGTCGACGGAAGGCGTGGCCACGAACGCACCGCGTGCGGGGGCCAGCGTGACCAGGCGGTTTTGCGACAGCTGGAACAAAGCTTGCCTGACCAAGGTGCGCGAGACACCAAAGTGGTCGGCCAGCTTTTGTTCGGCCAGCTTGGTGCCGGGCAGCAATTTGTGCTCGACGATGGCACGGGTCAGGGCTTCGGCAATGGCACTGGTGGAGGATGTTTCCATAGGGATCATCATAGATGCGTTGTAGCAAAAATTGTATACACTTTTAGTGAACAAGCGGTTGCGCGGCAACTGCAGACATTAAGGAGTTACCCCATGGGCTTGAGTACCCACGTTCTGGACACCATGCACGGCTGCCCTGCAGCAGGCATGCAAGTGAAGCTGTATGCCACCGACGGTGACACGGCCACGCTGGTCAAAGACTTGACGCTGAACCACGATGGTCGCACCGACGCGCCGCTGTTTGACAACCACAGCCTGAAGGCCGGTACCTACCGCTTGTCATTCAATGTGGCAGGCTACTTCAAAGCAAAAGGCGTGCAACTTCCCACGCCCAATTTCCTGACCGTGGTCAATTTGGACTTTGGTGTGGCACATGTGGATCAGCACTACCACGTGCCGCTGCTGGTCAGCCCGTGGAGTTACTCCACCTACCGTGGTTCTTGATGGGGTGGGCTGTGCGCGTTCTGCGCACAGAGCACTGCTGAATCAATATAAAGAGAGCGGCTTGCGCTGGATATGCAATGGTTTCAGGTGCTTTTGTAGCCGAAACTATTGTCAAACCAGCGCAAGCCGCTCTTGTTTTGAAAGCTGCCTTTCGCGTGCGGGCCTAACCGCCTTCCAGTTGCCCTTCGGACAACGTGTCGAGCTGAAAGCGCCCGGAGCGATCCCACAGCCACGTGTCGGTGTAGCTCACGCTGCCCACACCGGTGGGTGGAAAGGGGGCGGCAGCACGCACCAGGCGTTCAATTTCGCGCACCACTTCGGGGGCATGGCTGGGCTTGCGCATCCAGTTCAGGCGCTGTATCTGACCGCTGCCGCTGAGGCTGATCTCCAGCACGCCCACGGCATACAACATGGCGGGCAGCTTGCCCCGGTAAATGCGTGAGGCATAGCGCTGATACAGGTGGTTGGCGGCTTTGCGTTCATAAGCGGCAGAGGCTGGTCGGCCTTTGCCAGGCAGTGCGATGGGCACACCGCAGGCGGTCAGTGCACCGGCTGCGCTGGCAGTCAGGCCTGCCGCCAGCCAGCGGCGGCGCGTCTGCGCGGTATCAAGGGTGTGTGAAGACAGGGTAGGCATGGCATGAGGTTACTGCGCAGATGCTGAGCTGCGCTGCTGCGCCATGCACGCTTGTTGGTGTAGGCCGTTGTGCCGCAGGCGGTGAACCAGCGGCAGCGTGACGGCAACTACAGCATGCAAGCCATCCAGTCCTCATCGTGGTAGGCGCCCGCAGCGTATACACAGCGCGGCTCTACGCCATAGCGCACAAAACCGTGGCGCTGGTACAGCGCAATCGCCGCCTGGTTGCTGCTGAGCACCCCTAAATGCACTTGCTGCACCCCCGTCATGCTGCGCGCATGGGCCAGGGTGCGGGCCAGCATGGCATGGGCGATGCCTTGCCCGCGGTGGGAGGGGGCGACATACACCCCCCAAATTTCGGCTTTGTGTGCCAGTTTGAAGCGTAGGTGCCGCTGCAGCCCCATGGTGGCGACCAGCTGCTCACCCTGCCATGCCCCAATCGCCCAGCGTTGTGCGCTGGGGCCAAGGCCTTGCGCGACGATCTCAAGCGACATGGCGGCTTGCTCCTCGGGAGAGGCGAAGAAGGCCGCCGGGTGCTCGCGCAGGGCTTGCAGGCGCAGCGCTTGGAAGGCCGCCGCATCCGCAGCCTCCAAGGCGAGCAATACACAGCCACCCGCGGGCTTATCCGCCATCGCGCTGGCCTTCGGTCAACGTGTCCAGCTGGAACTGTCCGGACTTGTCCCACAACCAGGTATCGGTATAGGTCACATAGCCCAGTTTGGTGGCCACTGGAAAAGGCGCGGCAGCGCGCACGGTGCGCTCAATTTCACGGATCACTTCAGGTGCATGGCGGGGTGCACGCATCCAGTTAAAGCTGCGCACCTGGCCGTTGCGGTCCAGATTGACTTCCAGCGTCCCCACGGCATACAGCAGCGGGGGTAGTTTGCCTTTGTAAATGCGGTGGGCGTTTTGCCCGTACAGGTGGCGCGCGGCATCCTGGCGATAAGCGCGCGGGGTGCTGACGCTGGAATTGCTGCTGGGCACTACGGCATCGGGCGCATCCGGGCGCGGCGGCGGCTTGACACCACAGGCAGCCAGCAATGCCGCCATCGCAGTGGCCATGCCACCCCATAGCCAATGGCGTTTAGGGAGGGAAGATGGGGATGCAGACTTTTCAGGCATGGTGCTAGCTTATCCTGATCGTGCCGCGCACGGTGGCAGTGTGTGCAAAGTGGCAAGCCTTGTGCTTGGCATAGCGCGCTGTAGGCCTGTGCAGGCACGGCCAGCAAAGAAATGAGGTGTGGGGTGAATGATGGGGAGCGCCTGCGGGCGTGGGCAGCGCAAGCGCCGGTGTGTTTGGTGGAGGTAGAGGCCGTACAAGGCTCTGCACCGCGCAGTGCGGGGGCCTGGATGGCACTGCAGGGTACGGCGCTGGTGGGCACGATTGGCGGTGGCCACCTGGAGTGGGAAGCCATGCGTATGGCGCGATCTTGGCTGCAGCAAGGCATGCCGGGCGATACCTACACCCAGCGTATGGCCCTGGGGCCTTCGCTGGGGCAGTGCTGCGGTGGTGCGGTGCAAGTGCGCTGGTCTGCCGTGCATGCCCACAATGTTGAGGCCGTGCTGGCGCGGCTGCAGCCAGCGCGTGCGCCGGTTGCGCTGTTTGGGGCCGGACATGTGGGGCACGCCCTGGTGCGTGTGCTGCAGCCGCTACCCTTTTTGGTGCATTGGGTCGATAGCAGGGACGACGTTTTCCCCGCGCAGCCCATGGCGCAGTTGCATTGCGAGCATTCCAGCCCGGTACACCATGCGGTGCGTGATCTGCCCGCCCAATCGCTGGTGTTGGTGATGAGTTTTAGCCACGCAGAAGATCTGGACATTGTCAGCGCCTGCCTGCTCCGCCAGCGTGAGCGCGGTGATCTGCCTTTTATCGGGCTGATTGGCAGCGCCACCAAGTGGGCGGTGTTTCAAAAGCGGCTGGCCGAGCGTGGCTTTGGTGCCGACGAAATCGCCCACATCACCTGCCCGATCGGTTTGCCCGGCATTGCCGGCAAAGAGCCGGAGGTGATTGCCATTGCCGTAGCGGCACAGTTATTGCAGCTGCGTGCACAGCAGCTTGCAGCTGCCTGACGGGGGAGCTGCTGGGACCTTGGTAGTTGCCCGAGGAGCGGCTGTTTTTTCTGCTTTTGGCAACAAAAATTGCATACACTTTGACGAAAGACAGGTCGCAGCGGTGCCCAAATTGATGCTTGCATCCCAGGTGCGCGACCCTTTCTTCTGCTCAGAGCGCCCGCAGTGGTGAGCAGGTTTGATCCTTGGTGGCCTTTGTGCTACCGGAGTTGAGTGCTATGGAAAGCTATATCCTCGACTGGGCCAACCTGCTGTTGCGGTGGCTCCACGTCATTACCGCCATCGCCTGGGTGGGCTCGTCGTTTTACTTTGTCTTTCTCGACAGCAGCCTGACCCCACCGGTCGATGAAGATCTCAAAAAACAAGGTGTCAGCGGCGAGCTGTGGGCCTTGCACGGCGGCGGTTTTTACCACCCCGTAAAGTTTGCCGGCGCGCCGCCCAAGCTGCCTGAGCACACGCACTGGTTCTTTTGGGAAAGCTACACCACCTGGCTGTCCGGCTTTGCGCTGCTGACCGTGTCCTACCTGTGGAACGCCAACATCTATTTGGTGAACCCTGCCAACCCCGTCATGTCCAGCGGCATGGCGATTGCCGTGGCGTTGTCGTTCCTGGTGGTGTTTTGGCTGCTCTACAACGGCATCTGCCGCCTCTTTGGTGAAAAAGAGGGCGGCGACGGCATTGTGGGCGCCATGGTTTTGGTGCTGGTGTGTGTGGCCTCGTACCTGGCTTGCAGGCTGTTCCCCGGCCAGGCTGCGTTCTTGTTGATGGGTGCCATGCTGGCGACATCAATGAGTGCCAACGTGTTCTTCTGGATCATCCCCGGGCAAAAGAAAATGGTGGCCTCGATCAAGGCCGGTGAGCCTGTGGATCCGATCCACGGCAAGCGCGGCAAGCAGCGCAGCGTGCACAACACCTATTTCACGCTGCCAGTCCTCTTTGCCATGCTGTCCAACCACTATGGCTGGCTGTACTCGCACGAGCTGAACTGGCTGGTGCTGATTTTGATGATGTTTGCCGGTGCGGCCATTCGCCAGTTCTTTGTGATGCGTCATGGCTACAAGCTGGGCCGCAACCCTCACCCTTGGAAGTACGCAGCAGTGGGCGTGGTGGTGCTTTTGGGTGTGATCGCATGGCTCAAGCCTGTGCCACCTGCTGCAGTCGCTGCCAGTCCCGCTGTGATTGCGCCGGTCGGCCAGTCGGTACTGCAAGGTGATACGGAGAAAAAATCAGAAGAATCAGCCCCTCAGGCAGGTGGTGCAAGCGCTGGCAGCTATGAAAAAGTGCATGCCATCATGCAGCAGCACTGCATGGTCTGCCACAGCGCTGCCACGATTGCGCAGAAAAATGTGAAGTTTGATACACCGCAAGACATCAAATCGCACGCCCAGCAGATCTACCAGCAGGTGGTGCTGCTGCGCAAAATGCCGTTTGGCAACCCCGGTGCTCTGAGCAACGACGAGCGTGCAGCTTTCCAGCAGTGGTTTGAAAGTGGTGCCCCTGCGCCTTGACGCTGGGTTGATGCGCTGACAGGCTGTGCGTGCACGGGATGCAGGTCAGCCATGCCAAGACCCCTGACCGCAGCCTGGTGTTGCGGTTTTTTTATGACGGATAAATGTAAGAAGATTAAGAAAATATGAAGATGCAGGGGCGAGTGCTTTCGTTCAAAGGCTGATGCAGCAAGGCTTTGGGCCGTATGGCAGGAGGAAAAGATTGACATGGCTCAACACCTTCGGGTAGCGGCTGCGGCACAGTTCGTGACCATGTTCCTCATCCCTTCATTTGATCCCTTGGCCCAAGCAGAGGTGGTTTCCGCCGGTCAACTGCTGCGCCAACGCGGCTCGCGTGCTGACTCCGTCCTGTACCTCGACAGCGGCTGCGTAGTGTTGGGTGTGCGTGACGAAGGACAGATGCGTCACCAGCTCGGCGTGGTTGAAGGCCCCGCGTGGCTGGATGCGGCGTTTGCACTCACAGGCAAGCCTTGCGGTGTCGATATGGTGACTGACTCCCGGGTGCGCCTGCGCCGCATCTCGCTGCAGGCATTTCAGCGCAGCTTGGACGGCCTGCCCGATACCGTAGCCACCTTGGTGCGCGACATGGCCCATGGCTATTGCCAGCAAACGGAAACCGCCGTCAGCCGCTTGGCTCAAGATGCTGAAACGCGTTGCGCCCAATGGCTGCTGCGCCATGCCCAGCATGCCGACAACGGCACCATGCGGGTGACGCTGAATCAGCGCAAACGCACGATTGCCGCGCAGCTTGGGATTGCGCCTGAGACGTTTTCACGCGTATTGCGCCACTTGCGTGAGCATGGCTTGATTGCCGGCACAGGCAATGTACTGAATCTGCCCCAACCCAGCGCTTTACAAAGCGTTGCGGGTATGTAAGCACGCGCTAGCAATTGCTGATGAGTACTTAAGAGGCCGAGAGGCCTCTTTTGCATTTCAGTGCTTCGCTTTTTGTGCTGTCGGTACTTGTCTGGCAAGGGTTCTACCCGTTTAAGTGCCTACAAGTGCGTGCCTATAGTGGGGCGTGAACCACATTCCCAGCACCCCGCCATCATTGCCAATGGCTCCTGCATCCCGCTGGAGAGGCTTTCGCATGACCCTGGTTGCGCAGGTGGTGCTGGTACTGGCTGCCATGCTGCTGTGTGCTTTGGGCTTGGTGCGGGTGCTGGATGCCCGCACGCAGGAGCGCCTGGCAGCGCATCAGACACAGGACGCCGACTTGTGGGCGCGCATGCTCACTGCGCGCATGGAAACGCACCAGCGGCTGCTCACTGCAATTGCAGAGGGCATGCACACCAGCTTGCTGGACAATCCCGCAGTGCTGGATGCCTTGATGCAGCAAGACGGCTCCATGCTGCGGATTTTTGACAGTTTGCATGTGGCGCTGCCCGCAGGGGGGCTGACGCACCATGGTGCCGTGGGGGCCGTGACAGAGATTGACTCGCAAGGACTGGATGGATTGCGGCGCACGATCTCCGAGGGCAAGCCCTTTATTACGCATGTGCCAGTGCTGGACGACAGCCAGCATTTGCGGGTACTGCTGAGCGTGCCTATGCGCCGTGAGGATGGGCAAGTGTCCGGTGCGTTGGCAGCCATCGTGAAGCTGCCCCTGGCGGCGCTGATGCCGGATACCGCAGCACCGCTGCCGAATGTGCAGTACATGCTGATTGGTAGCGATGGTCTGGTGTTGGCCCATTCCGACGCCCTGCAGCGTGGGAAAAATTTGAACGACCTGGCGTTGGGCCATGAGAAGGCGTGGCTGGCTTTGTCCAACCCTTCGGCGGCCAATGCAGATACCCAGCAGTGGGGGCATTTTTTAGTGAGTCGCGTGGGACTGCCGCTGCCGCAGTGGCAGGTGGTGATATGGCGCGATACCTCCGCGGATTTGCTGGTCGACCAAGGTTTGCCAGTGCGTGTGTGGGCTGCCTTGGGCGCAGCAGCCGCGCTGCTGAGCTTGCTGGCAACGGCATTGCTCTGGGGTTGGTTGGCACCTTGGCCAGGGCGCAGTGGGGGGGCGCAGCCTGCGGCGCATGGGCAAGAGGCTGCCGCGCAAGAAGTGCAAAAAACGCAAGCTGCGCTGGACTATGCCCAGCGCCTGTCTTTGCAAGCCGGTGCCATGGCCATGTTTGAAGCCGTACCCTCTGCCATGCTCTTGGAGCATGAAGGGCGCATCACGCTGGCAACACCACAGGTTGCGGTCATGTTGGGCTACTTTGGGGTAGAGACTGCGCAGCCCACGATGGAGCAACTGTTTGACAGCCAGGCTGCATTAGAGGTGGTGCGGCACACCCTGGTGGATTTGGGCAGCTTTGAGGGGGCCGTGCAGTTGCGCAAAAAAGATGGGGACGTGGTGCTGGTAGATGCGTTGGCATGGATTCCCTCGCAGTTGTCCTCGGCCACGGTGTGGCGCTTGCAACTTCCGTGGCGCTTGCGCAGCAGTTTGCCACTGCCAGACAACGAAAATGCTTGGCGAGATGATTTAACGGGCATGCCCAACCGCGATGCGTTCATGTGGGCGCTGCAATCGTGGGTAACGGACAGTTTGCACTGTGAAAACACAGGGCACCATCTTTCCACAGGCATGCCCACGCAAGGCTGTTTGCTGTTCGCAGACCTGGACCATCTGGGCATGATGAACGCGACCACATCGCGCGATATGGGCAACAAAATGCTGCGGCATGTGGGGCGTTTGATTGCCAGCTACACCCAACCGGTAGGCAATGTGGCACGCTTGGGCGGCGATGAGTTTGCTGTGCTGTTGCCGGGCATCAGCTTGGCCCACGCCCAAGGTGTAGGGCAGGCGCTGTGCGATGCCGTATGGCGCTGGCAGCCCAGCTGGGGGGGCGAGCGCCACTGGGTGAGCATCAGCGTGGGGATAGTGGCCATGGATGCGCTGCGCCACACACCCCAGCAGGCAGTGCGCGCTGCCGACATGGCCTGCTATGAGGCCAAGCGCCGGGGCCGCTGCCAAGTGGCGGTGGGCCAAATTGCAGCCCAGCCCTCACTGGAAACCTAATCCCGCTGCAAAGCGGTATACGCCCTAGCGCAGCAGCGCTTGCAACACATGCTCGGCGGTTGCCGGGGCTTGCAGCTGCACCACGCCGGTTTTACCTTGCTGGTCGCGTGCGCTGGCAATGGCATGGCGCAGGGCTTCGTAGACGCTGATGGCCAGCATGAAGGGCGGCTCTCCCACGGCTTTGCTGCCCCCTACGTTGTCTTCGCGGTTGGGTTCTTGGTACAGCTGTACCTGAAAGTGCTCGGGAATGTCGCCCGTGGCGGGAATTTTGTAGGTGCTGGGGGCGTGGGTGGTCAGCACCCCCTTGTCGTTCCACACCAGTTGTTCCGTGGTCAGCCAGCCCATGCCTTGCACAAAACCGCCTTCAACCTGACCGATGTCGATGGCCGGGTTGATGCTTTTGCCCGCGTCGTACAGCACATCAATCGCCAGCACCTTGGATTCGCCGGTGAGGGTGTCGATGGCCACCTCGGTGCAGGCCACGCCGTAGGCAAAGTAGTAGAAGGGACGGCCGGTGAGGGTGGTTTTGTCGTAGTGGATTTTGGGGGTGCGGTAAAAACCATCGCTCCACAGCTGAATGCGGTTGGCGTAGGCTTCTTTGACCACGGCTTTGAAATCGCGAGATCCGTTGGGCGAGTGAATTTTTCCCCCAGAAAAACCCACCGCACCTGCGCCGCAATTGTCCAATCCTGCGACAAACGCCGCCAAATTGCTGCGCACTTTTTGCGCGGCATATTGGGCGGCACGGCCATTCAGGTCGGTGCCGCTGCTGGCGGCGGTGGCGCTGGCGTTGGGCACTTTGCTGGTGTCGCTGGCGGTGACTTGCACCTGCGCCAGCGGCACGCCCAGTTCATCGGCCACGATCTGCGCCACTTTGGTATTCAGGCCCTGGCCCATTTCGGTGCCGCCGTGGTTCACCTGCACCGTGCCGTCGGTGTACACATGCACCAGCGCGCCGGCCTGGTTGAACAGTGTGGCGGTAAAGCTGATGCCAAATTTGACCGGAGTGAGGGCAATCCCGCGCTGCAGCACCGTGTTCTGAGAATTCCAAGCCGAAATGGCCGCTAGCCTTTGCTGGTAGTGCGCTGACTGCTCTAGTTTTTGTGTGATGGGGCGCAAGATATTGTCTTCCACCACCATTTGGTAGTGCGTGGTGGCGCGGCCTGATTGCACATCGGCGTCGTAGTAATTGCGCTGGCGCACGGCCAGTGCATCCAGCCCTAGCGTGCGCGCAATATCGCCCATGATGGTTTCAATCACGATCACGCCCTGCGGTCCGCCAAAGCCGCGAAACGCAGTGTGGCTTTGGGTGTTGAGCTTGCAGCGGTAGGAGGTGATGCTGACATCCGACAAAAAGTAGGCGTTGTCGGCGTGGAAGATGGCGCGGTCGGCCACGGGGCCGGACAAGTCGGCGCTAAAGCCGCAGTGGGCGGCCATTTGCAGCTTCAGCCCGGTGATCTGCCCTTGGTCATCAAAGCCCACATCCCACTCGTAGCTGAAGGGGTGGCGCTTGCCGGTGACCATAAAGTCGTCGTCGCGGTCCAGGCGCAGCTTGATGGGGCAGCCAAACTTGCGTGCTGCCAAGGCCGACCACACGGCCAAATGCCCAGCTTGCGTCTCTTTGCCGCCAAAGCCCCCGCCCATGCGGCGGCATTGCACTGTGACGGCATGCGCACCAATGCCAAGCGCGTGGGCCACCCACTCTTGCACTTCGCCCGGGTGCTGGGTGCTGGAGTGCACCAGCCACTGGTTTTGCTCTTGGGGAATGACGTAGGCAATTTGCCCTTCCAGGTAAAAGTGCTCTTGCCCGCCCACTTCCAGCGTGCCTTGCAGGCGGTGGGTGGCGCGGGCCAGACCGGCATCGGCATCGCCGCGCCGCACATGCACGGGTGGCAGCACAAAGCTTTGCTGGGCAATGGCTGTGGCGGTGTCCAGCACCGCAGGCAGTGGGGTGATGTCCGCCTTGACTTTGCGGGCGGCACGGCGCGCGGCCATGACGCTGTCAGCCACCACCAGCCCCATGACCTGGCCGACGTGCCAGACCTTGTCGAGCGCAAAAATGGGCTCGTCATGGCCAAAGGCGGCGAGGATGGGGTCACCCGGTATATCGGCAGCCAGCACCACGCCGTGGACGCCGGGCATGGCCAGGGCATGGGTGCAATCCAGGCCGTGCAATGTGCCGTGGGCCACGGTGGACAGAATGGGCGCGGCATACAGTGTGCCGCGCAGCTCGGCCAGATCGTCCAGGTAAGGGGCGGCGCCCAAGACTTGCGCCTTGGCGCTTTCGTGGGCATGGGATTGGCCCATGACGCCGGTGGTGTGCGTGGCAGCGGTGTTCATGCGGAGACCTCCACGCGAATGTCTTGCAGCGATACGCCGACTTGGCCCTGGCTTTCCAGCCAGAAGCGCTGCATCAAGCTGCCCAGCAGGTGCTTGCGATAGTCGCCACTGGCGCGCATGTCAGAAATGGGGCTGAACTCTGCCTGCAGGGTGCGCCCGGCGCTGTGCGCGGTGGCCGCAGTCCAGGGCTGGCACCGCAATGCCGCTTCGGTTTGCACGGCGCGCGCGGGGGTGGCGGCCACGCCGCCCGCGCCCACGCTGGCATGGGTAACGATGCCTTCGCTGACCTGCAGGTGCATCACCAGGCAAACGGCAGAGATGTCATCGTCTTGCCGCTTGCTGACCTTGTAGGCGCGCAGGTGCTGGGTGGTGCCGGAGCTCAGCGGGGGCACGGGCACGTCAATGCGCACTAGCAACTCATCCTGGGCGATCACGTTTTGGCGGTAGCCGGTGTACAGCTGCTCCAGCGGCAGGCTGCGTTCGCCACGCACGCTGGCCAGCACAACCTGCGCATTCAGCGCAATCAGCAGCGGCATGGAGTCGCCAATCGGCGAGCCATTGGCCACATTCCCACCCAGCGTGCCGCTGTTGCGCACCGGCAAACCGGCAAAGCGTGCGGCAAAGCTGTGCAGCTGGGGCCAGTGGCTGCGCAGGGCGGTGAATGCGGCTTCCAGCGTGGCCGCCGCGCCAATGCGCAACTGGCCCTCTGTGTGGGTGATGGTTTGCAGCTCGGCGGCGGCAGTCACATCCAGCACCATGTCAAAGCGCCGGTGCTGTTTGGTGACCCAGAGGCCGACATCGGTGCAGCCCGCCACGACCTGGGCCTGGGGGTAGTCTGCACGAAGTTGTAGCAGCTCACGCAGGCTGGTTGCGCGTTGGTAGGTACTTTGAGCTTCAGGTGCTTGTTTTTCAAGCGCGAGCAGCTCTAGTTTTTGTAAAACTGCACGTGCATCGACCGTGGCGGGGGGCAGGGTGGCCATGTGCCGGGCGGCATCCAAAATAGGGCGGTAGCCCGTGCAGCGGCACAAATTGCCAGAAAGCGCTTCCTGTGCGCCTTGGCGATCGAGCTGGCTGCCACCCGCATGGTTTTGGTACATGCCAAACATGCTCATCACGAAACCGGGGGTGCAGAAACCGCATTGCGTGCCGTGGCACTGCAGCAGCGATTCCTGTACCGGGTGCAGGTCTTTGCCGGCGGGCAGATGCAGCTGCGGGTCCTGGGTCAAGTCTTCCACCGTCCACAGCGCCATGCCATCGATGGAATGGGCCAGCCGGATGCAGCTGTTGATGGCTTTGTAACGCAGCTGCGCCGGGCCATCCGTGTCTTGCACGCGCTCACCGATGACAACGGTGCACGCCCCGCAGTCCCCTTCACCACAGCCTTCTTTGGTGCCGGTGCAATGCAGATCCTCTCGCAGCACTTCCAGCAGCGTGCGGTCCGGGGGAACATCGTGCAGCGTCACGCGCTGACCGCGACGCAAAAAATGGAGTGGTCGTGGGGACATAGGCTTGCGATCTGACGGTTTTTTGGTGATTAAGCCACTCGGACTTGGCGATGGCATATAGACTTCCATATGCAGTTCATGCGTTTACAGCAATAAGGTCGCCACCGATGTAGGTGTTGGCCCCCAAGCTGCAATCTGTATACACGTTCTGTTAGCAATTTCCGTGCAAGGCTTGCTGGGTCTCTGGCAAGCCTTGCGATCGTTTAACTCCAAGACCACCTCTTTTTGGATCTTTTGCCGCAACATGAGCTTTATTAACTTCTTGCGCCGCGCCAAAAGCTCCCTCAAGTTCTGGTCTGCATCTGCTCAGCCTGAATCCGCACCGCCTGCGTTTCATATTGACGAAGTTTCCCAGCGTGTTGCCAAGCTCCAGGCCCCCCATGGGCAAGAGCCTGCGCAGTTTCACTCGTTGGTCAAACTGGCCCCCATCCCTGTGCCGCGTGAGGTGCGTTGGGAAAGTCAGGCTGTCTATATGGCTGCATGGGCGGGCACTGCGGTACTGGCTTGGGGAGGCTTTCAAGTTCCCCCTGACTGGTTGCTGTGGTATGGCGCGGCTGCGGTTTTGATCTTTGCCATGCTGTTTCGCCTGGAAGGCCCGCGCACGCGTGCCGAGCGCCTGCAGCGCGAAGCCGAGGTACTGCGTTGCCACGCTGCGTACTTGCAAGCCGAAGCCGATTTGAAAGCCGTGCTCAGCGAAGGCTTCAATGAGCGGATGGACGAGCTCAACGCTATCCGTGCCGAGTACGACCAGGCGTGTCGCGCCTTGGGGACGACCGACCCCGGCAAGCTGCTGGTGGTGCTGGCCAACCCGCAGCGCACGGAGAAAACGGCGGAAGACGAGTTGGTGGAACGGATATCGCAAATGGAATGCAAGATGCTGCAATTGGTGGATGAGCTGGAGGATTACTCCGACACCCACAAAGTTGCGATCGATGCCGCCATCATGGCGCGCCACAACGCCCGATTGGCGTATTGGCAAGCCAAGCTGGATGAAGCCGCTTTAACGGGTGAAGCCGTCCAGCAGCATTGATCTCCGAATAATCCCTGCCCTTGGGTTCAAGTTGCCTTGGCATACTGGGTCGCAATCGCGGCCCTTATTGCTTTTATGCGAGAAACCACGCCTTTCGAAAAAATCGATCTGCACCTGATACGCGTTTTGCACACGGTGATTGCCGAGCGCAGCGTATCGCGTGCAGCGGTGCGCCTTGGCATGCACCAGCCGGCGGTTTCGACAGCCCTCAAACGCTTGCGCGATTTGTCGGGCGACCCGATTTTGGTGCGCTCGGGCAGCGGCATGCAGCCCACGGATGCGGCGTTGCGCATGTTGCAGCCTTCGGCGGAAATCTTGCAGGCCGCTGAGCACCTGTTTACCGAAGCGCGGGCCTTTGACCCACGCAGCGCAGTACGCACCTTCCGTATTGCGGCCAGCGATTACCTGGACCCCCAGTTTCTGCCCAAACTGGTGGCCTACCTCAAAAAACACGCGCCGCTGTGCACCGTCGAAATCATGGCCTTGAGCCATGACGTGGACTACAGCGGCCAATTGGCCCATGGCGATGTTGACGTGGTGATCGGTAACTGGCCGCAGCCCCCTGCGGAGTTGCGCATGGCGCAGCTGTTTGCGGATGACACCGTCTGCCTGGTGAGCCAGAACCACCCGGCAGTGCGCCGTGGCTGGTCGGCGCAAGACTGGCTGGAGGCAGAGCACATTGCGCCCATGCCCACCCACCCCGGCGCCAAGGGCGTAATTGATGACGCATTGAATGCCCAAGGGCTGCGGCGCAAGATTGCGGTGCGGTGCGCGCATTTTGGCTTGATGCCGCAGATGGTGGCATCGAGCTTGCTAGTGCTGACTACCGGGCGGCAGTTTTGTGAGCGCTATGCCGCGCAACTGCCCGTGGCGATTTTGGCGCCCCCGGTGCCACTGCCGCAGATGCGTTACTACCAGTTATGGCATGACCGCACGCACCATTCCAGTGCGGGAACGTGGTTGCGAGAAGCCGTGAAGAATGCCGCCATGCAGCTATAAGAAATATAGCTTTCAGCGTAAACCCAGTCTGCGTTAGAGCAGATTTTGTATATAAGTTTTTTTGAAACAGAAACCATCCCGCGCATGAATTCCCCTGAAACCATCCCCACGCCCGGTGCTGTGCCACCGCGCCTGCAGCTGGTGGGCATCACCAAGCGATACCCGGCTGTTGTGGCCAATGATGGGGTGTCGCTGACGGTGCAACCCGGCGAAGTCCACGCTGTGCTGGGTGAGAACGGCGCTGGCAAATCCACGCTGATGAAAATCATCTACGGCACGGTCAAACCCGATGAGGGCCAGGTGCTGTTTGATGGCAAGCCCGTCAATATCCGCAACCCCCAGGAAGCGCGCCAGTTCGGCATCGCCATGGTGTTCCAGCACTTCAGCCTGTTTGACACGCTGACGGTGGCAGAAAACGTATGGCTGGGCCTGGACAAGCGCATTTCTTTGGCAGAAGTGACGGCGCGTATAGCCTCTAAGGGCGCAGAGTACGGTATGGATATCGATCCCACTCGGCCGGTACACACCTTGTCGGTGGGCGAGATGCAGCGTGTGGAAATCATCCGTGCACTGCTGACCGACCCGCGCGTTCTGATTTTGGATGAGCCCACTTCGGTGCTCACGCCCCAAGCCGTGGAGAAGCTGTTTGTGGTGCTCAAGCAGCTGGCTGCGGAAGGTTGCTCGATTCTCTACATCAGCCACAAGCTGCATGAAATTCGCGAACTGTGCACCGCCTGCACGGTGCTGCGCGGTGGCAAGGTAACCGGCTATTGCAACCCCCAAGAAGAGAGCAATGCCTCGCTCTCGCGCTTGATGATTGGTGCCGAGCCGCCTGCGCTGCAGTACCGTGAAGTGCAAACTGGCGAAACCGTGTTGCACGTCAATGGGCTGACGCTGAAGAAGCAAGACCAGTTTGGTGTCGATCTGATCGATATGCAGCTGGAGGTGCGTGCCGGTGAAGTGGTGGGCATTGCCGGGGTTTCGGGCAATGGCCAGCAAGAGCTGTTGTATGCCCTGTCGGGAGAAGACACGCGTGCGGATGCCGACATGATTCGTGTGGCAGGCAAGCCTGCAGGCCGCCTGAACCCCAGCCAGCGCCGCGCACTGGGGCTGCACTTTGTACCGGAAGAGCGTTTGGGGCGGGGCGCTGTGCCCACCATGGGCTTGGCGCACAACATGCTGCTCACGCGTGGTGACGCGGTCGGCAAAGGCGGTTGGCTCAGCATCAAAAAGCTCGAGGAGCATGCGGCCGACATCATTCAGCGCTTTGGCGTGAAGGCCGGTGGCCCCAATGCCCCGGCCAAGTCATTGTCTGGCGGCAACTTGCAAAAGTTCATTGTCGGCCGAGAGATTGATGCCAACCCCAAGCTGCTCATCGTCTCGCAACCCACCTGGGGCGTAGACGTGGGCGCGGCGGCGCAAATCCGTGGCGCAATTTTGGCGCTGCGCGACGCGGGCTGTGCGGTCTTGGTGCTCAGTGAAGAGCTGGACGAATTGTTTGAAATTAGTGACCGTCTGCATGTCGTGGCCAAGGGGCAACTGAGCCCCTCGCTGCCACGTGCGGAAGCAACCCTGCAACTGGTAGGTGAGTGGATGAGTGGTTTGTGGAATGCTGATGTGCAACAGCACTTGGCCCAACTGGCAGCGAATACGGGAGGTGCACAGCATGTTTAAGCTCGAACCTCGTCCTCAGGTGTCCAAGTTCTGGACCTATGGCGCGCCCATCTTGGCTTTGCTGATCACCGTGGCGGTGGGCGTAGCCTTGTTTGTTGCACTGGGTAAAGACCCAGTCAAAGGGCTGCAAGCTTTCTTCTGGGAGCCCATCAAGTCGCCCTATGCATTGGGCGAGTTGGTGATGAAGGCCACGCCTTTGCTGCTGATTGCTTTGGGGCTGGCGGTGTGCTTTCGCTCCAACATCTGGAATATTGGTGCTGAAGGACAGTTTGTGATTGGCGCTGTCACGGCGGGCGGTGTTGCGCTCTTGGCAGACAAAACCACGGGCCCCTGGATCGTGCCAGCCATCTTGCTGGCGGGAGTGCTGGGGGGCATGTTCTGGGCAGGCATCGTGGCGTTTTTGCGTGACAAGTTCAATGCCAATGAAATTCTGGTCAGTCTGATGCTGGTTTATGTGGGCACGCTGGTGCTGGGCTACCTGGTCTACGGGCCCTGGAAGGACCCCATGGGTTACAACTTCCCGCAATCGAAGACCTTTGAAAGCGTGACCCAGATTCCGAAGCTGATTGCCGGCACGCGGGTGCACATCGGTACGCTGCTGGCTTTGGTGGCTGCTGCGGCTTTGTGGATTTTCCTGTTCCGCACCAAGGCGGGCTTTGCCCAGCAGGTGGGTGGCATGGCCCCTGCCGCAGCGCGTTATGCAGGCTTTTCGTCGCGCCGCGCACTGTGGACTGCGTTGCTGATTTCCGGGGGGGCTGCGGGTCTGGCTGGTGCATTGGAAGTGGCCGGCCCGATTGGGCAGCTGACGCCTTATGTGCCTGCTGGCTATGGCTTTGCGGCCATCATCGTGGCCTTTGTCGGCCGTTTGCACCCTGTGGGCATGATTTTTTCAGCCGTGTTGATGAGTATGTTTTATATCGGTGGTGAGTTGGCGCAATCGCGTCTGGGTTTGCCCAAATCTTTGACCGGGGTGTTCCAAGGTCTGTTGCTGTTCACTTTGCTGGCTTGCGACACCTTGATTGCCTACCGTGTACGCTGGGTAGCCGCTAAGCCTGCCGCGAAGGGAGCCCAGTAATGGACGCGTATGCATTGCTGTTTGCTTCGACGCTGAGCGCGGGCACGGTACTGGCTTTGGCCGCCTTGGGGCTGCTGATCAATGAAAAAGCCGGGGTGATTAATCTGGGTGCCGAAGGCATGATGCTGTGTGCCGCCCTGGCAGGCTTTGCGGCCGTGGTACACACCGGCAGCACATGGCTGGGTTTTTTGGCGGGCATGGGCGCGGGCGCCTTGTTGGCGGCCATCTTTGGTGTGCTGGTGATCTGGCTTAACACCAACCAATCGGCGACAGGTTTGGCACTGAGCTTGTTTGGCGCTGGTTTTTCTGCATTTGCAGGCTTGAACTATGTACAAGCCAAGATGCCTGAGTCGCCCAAGTTTGAAATTCCGTTCTTGACGGATATTCCCGTGCTGGGCCCTGCGCTGTTTCGCCACCATCCCTTGGTCTACGGCGCAATCATCATTGCTGCGCTCTTGGTGTACTTTCTGTACCGCACGCGTGCAGGCTTGGTGCTGCGCTCGGTGGGCGAGTCGCCAGAGTCTGCCCACGCCCTTGGTTACAACGTGCGCATGATTCGCTTGGCTGCCGTCATGGCAGGTGGTGCGCTGTGCGGCTTGGCTGGTGCGTATGTCTCCACGGTCTATACGCCTTTGTGGGTGGAAGGCATGGTGGCGGGCCGCGGCTGGATTGCGCTGGCGTTAACGACCTTTGCCACTTGGCGGCCTACGCGAATTTTGCTGGGCGCCTACCTGTTCGGTGGTGTGACGATGTTGCAGTTCCACTTGCAAGCCTCGGGCGTGCACATTGCCAGCCAGCTGCTTAGCATGCTGCCGTACATAGCGACGATCATCGTTTTGGTGCTAATTTCTCGCAATCCCGCGTGGATTCGTGCGAATATGCCTGCTTCTCTGGGGAAGCCCTTCTACCCAGGCTCCTAAAAGCGCCATACCCACAAGACACCGTGCATCCGGGGGCCGGGTGCACGCCGTGCAAGGCAGGCTTTTCGAGGCTGCCTTTTTTTACATCCATGTCGAGGAAAAACACATGTCTCAACTGCACAAACGCACTGTGCTGAAGATGGTGGCCCTGTCGGCCATCACCGTTGCCACTCTCGCTGCTTGCGGTAAGAAGGAAGAAGCTGCTCCTGTGGCTGCACCCGCAGCACAAGCGCCCGCCAATGCTGAGCCTTTGAAGGTCGGTTTTGTGTACGTCAGCCCCATCGGTGATGGTGGCTGGACTTACCAGCATGAGCTGGGTCGCAAGGCGGTGCAAGAGAAGTTTGGTGACAAGATTGAGACATCTTTTGTCGAGAGCGTGGCCGAAGGCCCAGACTCCGAGCGCGTGATGCGGGATATGGCTGCGCAAGGCAGCAAGCTGATTTTCGCCACCAGCTTCGGCTACCAAGAGTATGTGCAAAAGGTTGCGCCTGAGCTGCCCGCAGTGAACTTCCAGCATGCGACAGGCTACAAGCAAGCAGCGAACAGCGCGACCTACGATGCCAAGACCTTCGAAGGTGCCTATATGGCAGGTATCGTGGCTGGCGGCATGACCAAAACCAAGACCATTGGGGTCGTGGCTTCGGTGCCAATCCCCGAAGTGGTGCGTAACATCAACTCCTTTGTGCTGGGCGCACAAAGCGTGGATCCTTCGATCAAGGCCAAGGTGGTGTGGGTGAACTCGTGGTTCAGCCCTCCCCAAGAAGCAGAAGCTGCGACCAGCCTGATCAATGGTGGTGTGGACGTGATGTACCAAAACACCAACTCGCCTGCCGTGCTCAAGACAGCGGAGGAGCGTGGTGTTTACGCCTTTGGTAAAGACGGCGATATGAGTGCCTATGCACCCAAGGCGCACCTTGGCTCGGCCGTGATCGACTGGGCGCCTTACTACACCAAGGTGGTGCAAGATGCGCTGGACGGCAAGGTAGAAAACGGCCAAAACTTCTGGTGGGGCGTGAAGGAAGGTGCGATGGATCTGGTCAAGATCTCGGATGAAGTGCCTCAGGAGATCAAAGACAAGGTGGTGCAAGTGCGCCAAGGTCTGAAGGACGGTACTTTCCAAATCTGGAAGGGCCCCATCAAGGACAACGCTGGCAAGGAATTGCTGGCGGATGGCCAAGTGGCGGATATGCCTTTCATCACCAGCATCAAGTTCTATGTGAACGGCATCGAAGGCAATGTGCCCGGTGCGAATAAATAATTGGGCCTAGCCTTTGACAGGGGCTTGGTAAGCCCTTGTCGTTGAAACGCCTCCTCACTGTGGGGGGGCTTTTTCTTATCCACCCATCGCAGAGTATGCGTACAGCGTGTGCGCCATGGCATACATCTTGCGATTGGGCATGAATGCAACGCAGCACGCAGCGGGGGGGTGGAAGAAATTTTCGCTGGCTGAAATAGCTTCGTTAGGATGCGTGGGTTTTGTGAAAAGTGCTGTGCCATGCGCGCCAGCGCCTGTTTGCAAAATCTGAGTGCAGGCGTTGCTGCAGTGGTTTGCTTATTTCCCGATCCATAAGGACGATCCATGACTGATCTGAACAAACGTTCCATGTTCAAACTGGCTGCCGTTTCGGCACTGACCATTACTGCCTTGGCAGCATGTGGCAAGAAGGAAGAACCCGTTACCGCTGCACCCGCACCAGCGGCAGAAGCACCCGCCAAAGCAGAACCTTTGAAGGTGGCTTTCGCCTATGTGGGTCCTGTGGGTGATGGTGGCTGGTCGTTTGCACACGACACTGCACGCAAGAAAGTGCAAAAAGAGTACGGCGACAAGATCGTCACTACCTTTGTGGAAAGCGTGCCAGAAGGTGCAGATGCTGAGCGTGTGCTGCGTGACTTGGCCAGCCAAGGCAACAAGCTGATTTTTGGCACCACCTTTGGCTACATGGACGCCATCCAGAAGATCGCCCCGGACTACAAAGATGTGAAGTTCGAACACGCTACCGGTTACAAGACCGCCGAAACCGTACGCACCTACGACAGCCGTACGTATGAAGGTGCTTATCTGGCAGGCGTGATCGCTGGCGGCATGACCAAGAGCAACACCTTGGGTATTGTGGGTTCGGTGCCAATTCCTGAAGTGATCCGTAACATCAACTCGTTCACCCTGGGTGCGCAGTCGGTGAACCCCAAGATCACGACCAAGGTGGTGTGGGTGAACGAGTGGTTCAGCCCACCCAAGGAAACCGAAGCCGCCACCAGCCTGATCAACGGCGGTGCAGACATCCTGTTCCAAAACACCGACTCTCCTGCCGTGCTCAAGACGGCGGAAGAAAAGGGCGTGCGTGCTTTTGGCTGGGATTCGGACATGACCGCTTACGGCCCCAAGGCGCACTTGGGTTCGGCCATCATCAACTGGCAGCCTTACTACTCCAAGGCTGTCAAGGATGTGCTGGAAGGCACATGGACCACTGGCAGCAGTTGGTGGGGCGTGAAGGAAGGCTCGATCGATTTGGTGTCGATGGCTGACGATGTGCCCGTAGAGCTGAAGACCAAGGTAGAAGAGGCCAAGGCTGGCCTGAAGGCCGGTACTTTCCAGATCTGGAAGGGCCCGATTGCGACCAACGATGGCAAGGAAATCCTGGCGGCAGGCGCCGTGGCAGATGACGCCTTCTTGGCGGGCATTAACTTCTACGTCAAGGGCGTAGAGGGCAAGGTGCCTGGCCAGTAAGCCAGTACCAACGAGCCTGTAGATGGCTCGGATATTGCAAGGGCTGCCTATGGGCAGCCCTTTTCTTTGGAAAGATAGCGCCTTATGAATACAACTGTGACAGTGACTCCCATGATGGAAAAAAACCAGTGGCACCCCGTAGCCCTGATTTCGGATGTAACCAATGGCCCTGTGGGCGTGCGTTTGCTGGGGGAGGACGTGGTGCTATGGCGTGATGCACAAGGCGTGGCCAAGGCCTTTGTGGATCGCTGTCCCCATCGGGGCGCACGTTTTTCCTTGGGTCGCGTCAATGAAGGCAACTTGGAGTGCCCCTACCACGGCTGGCAGTTCTCCACCACGGGGCAGTGCGTGAAAGTGCCTGCGGTGCCCGGCTTCACGCCACCCCCCCAGCACTGCGTGAAATCGTTTGGCGTGCAAGAAGCCTACGGTCTGATCTGGGTGCAGCTGGAAAAGCCAGAAGGCGTGGACGTGCCGCTGCCCGTGTTTGAAGCTGAAGGGGACGAGCGCCTGCGTAAAGTGAACTGCGGCCCCTACGACGTGCAGGCGAGCGCGCCGCGCATCATTGAGAACTTCCTGGACATGTCGCACTTTGGCTTTGTGCACGAAGGTTGGCTGGGCAGCCGCGACACCACCGAAATGTCTCCCTACAACGTCGAAACCACACCCGCCGGCGTGAAGGCCACCAACTGCAAGGCGGTGCAGCCGATCTCTAACCTGCACTCGACCAAGCCTGCGGAGGTGCACTACACCTATGAAGTCACGGCGCCCTATACCGCGCTGCTGACCAAGATTCCCGAAGACGGCACGACCAAGGATGGCTGGCGCGAAGCCATCGGTCTGTTTATCTGCCCCATGACACCGACCACCAGCCGTGTGTGGTTTCTCCTGGCAGTGGCAGACTTTGAATCTTCGGACGACAAGCTGCAAGCCTTCCAGCACACGATCTTCACGCAAGACCAGCCCGTGCTGGAGTCGCAACTGCCCAAGGAGTTGCCCCTGGACCCTCGGGCCGAGTTGCATTCGTCGGCCGACCGCATGTCGTCCGCCTACCGCCGCTACCTCAAGGGCTGCGGCGTCACTTTCGGAGTGTGTTGACCCCATGACCCATGCCCTGCCTGCCGCCATTGAGCGCATCCCCGCCGCGCAACTGCCCCAGCTGCTGCGCACCATGCCCAAGGCTGAGTTGCACATGCACATCGAAGGCTCGCTGGAGCCTGAGCTGATCTTCGCTTTGGCCCAGCGCAACGGGGTGACGCTGCCCTACGACAGCGTGCAGGCATTGCGCAGTGCCTATGCGTTCACGGATCTGCAAAGCTTTCTGGACATCTACTACGCCGGTGCCAGCGTGCTGCTGCACGAGCAAGATTTCTACGATATGGCCATGGCGTACCTGGAGCGCGCCGCTGCCGACCATGTGGTGCGTGCAGAGCTCTTTTTTGATCCGCAAACGCACACCGAGCGTGGCGTGCCCATCGAGGCTGTCATTCTGGGTCTGTCACGTGCCTGCCACGACGCGCAAGCGCGCTGGGGCATCAGCGCGGCGCTGATCCTGAGCTTTTTGCGCCACTTGAGTGAAGAAGCCGCATTCGCCACCCTGGAGGCCGCGCTGCCCTACCGCGTGCACTTCATCGGCATTGGTCTGGATAGCTCGGAGCTGGGCAACCCGCCAGAGAAGTTTGAGCGCGTGTTTGCCCGGTGCAAGGCGTTGGGCTTTCACCTGGTGGCACATGCCGGCGAAGAGGGGCCGCCCGCCTATGTGTGGAGTGCGTTGAACGCCCTGCAGGTAGAGCGCATCGACCACGGTGTGCAGTCTGAAAAAGACGTGGAATTGATGCAGCGGCTGGCACAAACCCGCATGCCGCTGACGGTGTGCCCACTGTCTAACCAGAAGCTGTGCGTGTTCCCCGAACTGCGCGAGCACAACCTGCCGCGCTTGCTGGCGGCGGGCTTGAACGTGACCGTCAACTCCGACGACCCCGCGTATTTTGGCGGTTATGTGAACGACAACTACCTGCAAGTGTTTGCCGCCACAGGCATGGGTGCTGCGCAGGCCTACCAGCTGGCGCGCAACAGTTTGGAGGCATCGTTTGCCAGCCCTGCGCAGCAAGCAGCGTGGGTGCAACAGCTGGATGACTGCTTTGCGCGGTTTGCTCAGCCTGCATAAAAAACATAGCTGCTAGCGCTTATGTACAAAAGGGTTGAGATAGATAACTATCTCAACCCTTTGTTTTTCAGGCGCTGCAAGCTCTTATTTTTAAAGCTGTGCGGGGGATTGCAGCGCGGTTTGAAGCTGCTGGGCATAGTGTTGCAGCAGTGGCATGGCGGGCTCTTTGCGCGGCCAGGTCAGCGCCATGCCGTCGCCCTCATGGCGTGGCAGCACATGCATGTGAAAGTGAAAAACGGTTTGTCCACCCGCTGCACCATTGGCTTGGAAGAGGGTGATGCCATCGGGGGCAAAAGCCTGCTGCGCCGCGTGCGCGATCCGCTGCGCGGTTTGCATGACGGCGGCGGCCTCTTCGGCGGTCAAATCCAGCACGGTGACGGCATGGCGCTTGCTGGCCACCAGCACATGGCCGGGGTTGACCTGGCCAATGTCCATGAACGCCACGGTGAGGTCATCTTCATAGACCTTGGCGGCAGGAATTTCACCCGCCACGATTTTGCAGAAGATGCAGTGGCCAGGCGGGGAGGTGTCAACAAACATGGGCATAGGGCAGATTTCCTTGGAGTCTTTGGCAGGCATCGTAGGTAAGGAGGGCGTGCGCCGCTAGTGTGGTTAGTCCGAACGCTGCGATGGTTTCTTGGCAGCGCTAGAATCCGCCCCTTCGCCGCAGGCTTTGCTCCAGCGTGTGGCGTGTGTTCAATTTGGAGCCATGTAGAGGAACACCATGTACAAAAACCTCGCAGCCACGCTCGTGGCCGCCTGCGTTGCCGCCGCTTTCACTGCCCCCACTTTTGCGCAATCTTCGGCAGCGCTGAAAAATCCCCCCGCCACGCCACCGCTGAAGGCCGCCTTTGTCTACGTGACGCCGGTGCTGCCTGCAGGCTGGACGCGCCAGCACGAAGAGGGGCGTTTGCAGTTGCAGCGCGCTCTGGGCGATCAGGTGCAGACCACGGCCGTCGAAAACGTACCCGAAGGCCCGGATGCCGAGCGCGTGATTCGCGACCTGGCGCTGCAGGGCAACCAACTCATCTTCACCACCAGCTTTGGTTATATGGAGCCTACGCTGCGCGTGGCCAAAGAGTTTCCCGGTGTGAAGTTTGAAAACATCACGGGCTACAAGCAAAGCGCCAATGTGGCAACGGCCAACGCGCGCCACTACGAAGGGCGCTATCTGTCGGGCATTGCCGCAGGGCGGATGAGCAAAACCGGCGTAGCCGGCTTTGTGGCGGGCTTTCCGATTCCTGAAGTGGTGCAAGGCGTGAATGCGTTTGCACTGGGCATGCGCAGCGTGAACCCGCAAGCGCAGGTCAAGGTGGTGTGGCTCAACACCTGGTTTGACCCTGCTATGGAGCGTGATGCGGCGATGGCGCTGATGGACCAGGGCGCTGATGTGCTGTCCTTCCAGGTCGCCAGCACGGCGGTGATGGTCGCTGCCCAAGAGCGCGGCAAGATGGCCATCGCCTTTCACTCCGACATGCGCAAAGACGGCCCCGATGCACAGTTGATGGCTGTCACCCACCACTGGGGCAACTATTACGCAGCGCGCGCCAAGGCGGTGCAAAGCGGCAGCTGGAAGTCGGGTGACTTCTGGGGCGGCGTGAAAGATGGCATGGTGCGTGTGGAACACTTTGGCCCCAAGCTGCCACAGGCGGTGCGCAATGAGGTGCTGGCACGCCAAAAAGACATGGCCGCGGGTAAATTGCAGCCGTTTCAGGCCAGCCACGCGGATATCCGCGACAACCAGGGCCAGTTGCGCATTCGCCAGGGGCAAACGCTGGGCGATGCGCAATTGCTGCAAATGGACTGGTTGGTTGAAGGCGTGATTGGCAGTACAAAGTAGGGCCGTGGTGGCAAGCTTGGAGTGCTGCGCCTGCCACCGTATTGAAAATGAGGAGCGCTTGGCGCACGTCAGATATTGCTTTTGGCATGATTTGTGCGTGAAAGCAAGGCCGGGTAAGCGCAAGCTGCCCCTCAATATTTTTTCCTAGACCTACCACCACGCCGATGAAGATCTACCGCAGTGCCTTGCTCCGCTTTGCCGACGACGGCACGCCGCTCTACGACAGCGATGGTTTGCTGGCCGTTGCCCCTGATGCCCAAGGTCAGGAGCGCGTGGTGGCTGCAGGGAACTGGCAGGCGCTGCAAGCCGAATATGCAGCGCAAGCGAACGCGCACATCCTGCACCTGCCCGGCAAGCTGATCGCACCGGGCTTTGTGGACATGCACATCCACTACCCGCAAACCGATGTGATTGGTGCGCCGGCTGACGGGCTGCTGCCTTGGCTGGAGCATTACACCTTTCCCCACGAAGCACGTTTTCATGACCGCAGCTATGCCGACGGCGTGGCGGAATTTTTTCTGGATGAGCTGCTGCGCAACGGCGTGACCACATCGCTCACCTTTGCCACCTCGCACCCGGCGTCGGTGGATGCCATCATGGCCGCAGCGCAGGCGCGCGGCATGCGCATGCTGGCGGGCAAGGTGCTGCAAGACCGCCACAGCCCCGACGGCGTGCGTGACCACACCGAGCAGGGCCTGATCGACACCGAAACCTTGATCCAGCGCTGGCACGGCGTGGATCGCCTGGGCTATGCCATCACTCCGCGCTTTGCACCCACCAGCACACCCGAGCAACTCAGGGGCGCAGGCGCGCTGGCGGCCAAATATCCTGATGTGTGGGTGCACTCCCATGTCTCGGAAAACCTCGATGAGATCCGCTGGGTGCGCGAGCTGTACCCGCAAGCGCGCAGCTATCTGGAGGTGTACCAGCGCTTTGGTTTGATGCGCGAGCGTGCGGTGTATGCGCACTGCATTTGGCTGGATGACGTTGACCGGGCGCTGATGCGCGAAACCCGGACGGCAGCAGCCATCAGCCCCACCAGCAACTTGTTTTTGTCCAGCGGTTACTTTGATTACTTGAAGGCCGATGCCGCAGGTTTCAGGTATGGGCTGGCCAGCGATGTGGGCGGCGGCATGAGCTTTTCGCCGTTTCGCACCATGCAGGCCGCTTACGTAGTGGGGCGGGAGCAGCACAGCAAACAGGGTTTGAGTTTGAAGCCAGGGCATCTGTGGTGGCAGCACACGGCAGGGGCGGCCAAGGCCCTGGGCTTGGGGGGTGTGATCGGTAATTTGCAGCCGGGCTGCGAGGCGGACATGGTGGTGATCAACCCTGCGTGCACCCCGCTGCTGGCGCGCAAAACGGCGCAAGCGCAGACGCTGGATGAGCTGCTATTTGCGATGATCGTGCTCGGGGATGACCGTTTGATTGAGCAAACCATCATCTCTCAAGCAAAATAACGCCCTGGCGCGCATTCAATCAGCGCGCTCAGCTATAAAAAATTCAGCGAAATAGGACACCTCCATGAGCATCATGAGCGACAAGTGGATCCGCACCATGGCGGAGCAGCACGGCATGATCGAGCCGTTTGAGCCCGGTCAGATCCGCGAGGCCGATGGCAAAAAAATCATCAGCTACGGCACCTCCAGCTACGGCTACGACATCCGCTGCGCGCGCGAATTCAAGGTGTTCACCAACATCCACAGCACGGTGGTTGACCCCAAGAACTTCGATGAAAAAAGCTTTGTCGACTTCGAAGGTGACTACTGCATCATTCCGCCCAACAGCTTTGCGCTGGCCCGTACGGTGGAGTACTTCCGCATTCCCCGCGATGTGCTGACTGTGTGCCTGGGTAAGAGCACCTATGCGCGCTGCGGCATCATCGTGAACGTGACACCGTTTGAGCCGGAGTGGGAAGGCTATGTGACGCTGGAGTTCTCCAACACCACACCGCTGCCCGCCAAGATTTATGCCGGTGAAGGCTGCGCGCAGGTGCTGTTCCTGCAAGGCAACGAACCTTGTGAGACCAGCTACAAAGACCGTGGCGGCAAGTACCAGGGCCAACACGGTGTGACGCTGCCGCGTACCTGAAGCCAGTCGGTACGGTTCCAAAAAGCCAACCTGGGGTTGGCTTTTTTTGTGGGTGTTCAGTGCGTTCCGCGCAAGCGGTGGGTACCGCTTGGGCAGAAGGTGGCGCTGATAGCGCAGCGACGAACGGTTCTCCTACACAGAATTGGCGTGTCACCAGCTTCGCTGCCGCAAGCCGCTTGCCTAGGATGGGGCAAGGCAATCAAGGGGCTTGCTATTTATGCGTCTATCGAATTTCCATGCCTCATCCCGGCGACAGCTTTTTTATGGCACAGCGGTCTTGCTGGGCTTGCTGGTCGCAGTTTGGCAATTTTTCACATTTGTCGAGGTGGTACAGGTGCACACTGCGCAGGCACAAAAAATCAGTCAGTCTGCAGGCTGGGCCGGAAAAGCGGTGGGTGTCATGCCGCAGCCAGAGGGGGATTCCAGCTGGCTACAGGTGGGTCATCAGGCAACGGCGGATACAGGCAGGGTGCTTGCAAATTGGCCTTAGTGAGATCAGGAGCGCGTTATGAAATGGGAAGGCAACCGCCAGTCCAGCAATGTGGAAGATCGGCGCAGCGCAGGGGGCGGTGCTCCGATGCTGGGTGGGCGCAATATTGGGATCGGCACCATCGTGGTCGCTTTGATCGGGGGCTGGGTATTAGGTATCAACCCCTTAACTATTTTGGGTGTGCTCAGTGGTGGCGGTGGTGCACCTGTGGTGCAGCAGAACACGCCTGCACAAGGTGTACCAGCCAACGACACCATGGGGCAGTTTGTGTCCACCGTTCTGGCGGATACCGAAGATGTCTGGGGGCAGATTTTTCAGCAAGGCGGTGCCAGTTACCAAGAGCCGAAACTGGTGCTGTTTCGGGGTGCTGTAGGCACCGCGTGTGGCACGGGCCAGTCTGCGATGGGGCCGTTTTATTGCCCAGGAGATCACAAGGTCTACATTGATCTGTCTTTTTACGACCAGTTAAAAAATCAGCTGGGTGCTCCCGGCGACTTTGCACAGGCTTACGTGATTGCCCACGAAGTGGGGCACCATGTGCAGAATTTGCTGGGCATTTCAGGGCAGGTGGACCAAATGCGCGGCCGTGTGAGCAAAGTGGAATACAACCAGCTTTCTGTGAAGCTGGAGTTACAGGCTGACTGTTTGGCCGGGGTTTGGGCGCACCATGCGCAAAACCAGCGTCAAATCCTTGAGCAAGGCGATGTGCAAGAAGCCATGAACGCGGCAGCCAAAATTGGTGATGATGCGTTGCAAAAAGCGCAAACGGGACAGGTAGTGCCCGACAGCTTTACCCATGGCAGCAGTGCGCAGCGTCAGCGGTGGTTTAAAACAGGGTTGCAAACTGGCACCATCAAATCTTGCGACACTTTTTCAGCCACTAATTTGTAATAAGCCTTGGTTGTGAGTGCGGTTTTATTTCCACGAATCCGCGAGGAAACACTGGATTTATTGAACCTCACACAGGGCTTTGCGCGCACGGTGCGACAATAGCGGTCTAAATGACAAGTCCTTTTTCCTCTTTACTCTTGGCGGAGCCTCTGGCACGCGCCGTGGCCGAAATGGGCTACGAGTCCATGACCCCCATCCAGGCCCAGGCGATTCCGGTGGTTTTAACCGGCAAGGATGTGATGGGAGCCGCGCAAACCGGTACAGGTAAAACTGCTGCCTTTTCGCTGCCGCTGCTGCAACGCTTGATGCGGCATGAAAACAGCTCTGCCTCACCTGCACGCCACCCTGTGCGTGCGCTGGTGCTTTTGCCCACCCGCGAACTGGCAGACCAGGTTGCACAGCAAATCGCCTTGTATGCCAAGCACACCAAGCTGCGCAGCATGGTGGTTTTTGGCGGCATGGACATGAAGCCCCAGACCCTCGAGCTGAAAAAAGGTGTGGAAGTATTGGTGGCGACACCGGGCCGCCTGCTTGACCATATTGAAGCCAAGAACGTGGCGCTCAATCAAGTGGAATATGTGGTGCTGGATGAGGCAGACCGTATGCTGGACATCGGTTTTCTGCCCGATTTGCAGCGCATCTTGAGCCACTTGCCCAAGACCCGTACCACACTGCTGTTCAGTGCTACTTTCTCCCCAGAAATCAAGCGCTTGGCCGGCAGTTACTTGCAAGACCCCGTCACGATTGAAGTTGCACGTCCCAATGAGACGGCGTCTTTGGTGGAGCAGCGCTTTTACAGCGCCAATGACGATGACAAGCGCCGCGCGATCCAGCAGGTTCTGCGTGAAAAAGGCATTCGCCAAGCGTTCATTTTCTCCAACAGCAAGCTCGGCTGTGCCCGTTTGACACGTGCTCTGGAGCGTGATGGTTATCGTGCAGCAGCCATGCATGGCGACAAGAGCCAAGACGAGCGTCTGAAAGCGCTGGAGGCCTTCAAGCAGGGTGAAGTTGATTTGCTGGTGTGTACCGATGTGGCCGCGCGCGGTTTGGACATCAAGGATGTGCCCGCCGTATTTAACTACGACGTACCTTTCAACGCCGAAGACTATGTGCACCGGATTGGCCGTACAGGCCGCGCGGGTGCGACCGGTTTGGCGGTGACTCTGGTGGGCAACTCGGATAGCAAGTTGGTGTCTGAGATTGAGAAGTTGATCAAGAAAAAAATCAACGTTGAAACACTGCAACTGCCTGAATCGCGTCGTTTCCGTGAGCGGGAGCCGCTGCGTGATGCGCCAGGGCGCGAAGAGGTGCAACGCAGTGCATCCGCCTATGGCACGCGCCCAGTGCGTGGTGCGCGCCCAGTGCGCAGCGCACATGCAGATCCTTTCTTTGACAAGCCTTATGAGGCCAGTGAGACCCACGTACCCGCATGGGATGCGGTAAAGGCTGCGCCCAAAGCAGCGCTGGGCACCAAGCCCAAGCGCAAGGTTGCTGCACTGTTTAAGCCCATGGGCAGCGTCTAGCTTTCCAAGGATTCATAAAAAAACCACGGCATGCCGTGGTTTTTTTATGGGAACGCCTAACCTGGTTTTTGTGCTTGCTCGCAATGAATCTGGTGGAGCTGGCGTTCGCGGAAGTCAGCGCCAATTTCCATCGCACTCAGGCAGCCACCCCAGACGCAGCCTGTATCCAGGGCCATCAGGTTAGGCCGGTTCACCAAGCCCAGCGTTGACCAATGGCCGAAAGCCACGATGTCTTGGGCGGTTTTGCGATCGGGGCAGTCAAACCAGGGCATCAGACCTGCTGGCGCTGCATCTGCAGCCTCAGAGCTTTCAAAGTCCATTGCCCCTTGCGCCGTGCAAAATCGAATGCGCGTGAGTGCATTCACAATGACGCGGTTTCTGTCGCTGCCGGTGAAACTGTTATCCCAGTGGTTGGGCAGATTGCCATACATGTGCATCAGAAACTGAGGCAGTGCTTCCCCCTTGATTTGTTGGTGGACTTCATCGGCCAGTTGTAATGTCTCTTCCAGGCTCCATTGCGGTAATACGCCTGCATGCACCATCAATAATCGTTGCCCCTGCGGGTTTTGAATTGATCTGGCTAATGGCTGCTGGGAAATCCAGTGCAGCAAAGCGGCGCGATCGGGTGCATTCAAAATACTTTGCAAAGTATCTCGTTTACCGGGTTTACGCACGCCATAGGCACTGGCAAGTAAATGCAGATCATGGTTTCCAAGCAGAGGCTTAATCACATCTCCCAATTCCATGCAATAGCGCAAGACTTCTACGGATTCAGGGCCGCGGTTGATCAGGTCGCCGAGCAAATAGACGGTATCTCGGCTGGGGGAGAAGGAGATGTCGTTGAGAAGCCTGGTGAGAGCCCCATGACAGCCTTGAACATCACCGATTAAGTAAGTGGACACTCTTTGTATTTCCTTGCTGTGTATTGGCAGTGTAGTGCCAATACATTAAATGCTTGTGCGAGATTTTAGGCCCAGTTCGAATCGCTTCAAGCGCCGTGCATTCAAGCTAAAAATGTTTTCGAAGGCATGATGTACTTTCTTTGGAATATCAAAACATTTGGAATAATTTTCCTTAACGGTTTATGCAAAAAATTTTTCTATCTCTATAATCCAAGAACTTACAGAAAGGAATTCCTCCATGAGCTCTTATAAAGAACTTTTGAAACAGCGCGAAGAACTCGAAAAGCAAATTCAAGATGCACGTAAGCGTGAATTGGCGGAAGCCGTGAGCAAGGTGCGTGCTTTGGTGGATGAGTATGAATTGACGGCAGCAGACATATTCAGCCCTGCGCGTGCGGTTCGCGCAGGTGGCGCTGGAAGCAAGGTACCACCTAAGTACAAAAATCCTGCAACCGGTGAAACATGGACGGGGCGTGGCAAAGCACCCAAGTGGATTCAAGACCAAGATCGCAGCAAGTTTGAAATTTAATCACCAGCTTGCGCATCTCATCCAAGCCTGCGAAAGCAGGCTTTTTTTATGGGTGGACTGATGGTGATGGGTAAGCTGTGCTTTGTGGCGCAGATATATGCCCCATGTGGCGCCAAGAATTGGGCACGCGTTTCCTAAAGCTTGGGGTGCTGCTTCATTTGTGGGCAGTGTTTGCTGCGCATCAGCGTTCTTTTGCTTTGGAGGCTTCTGGGCACCCCGTTTCAGCGCCACAATTTGCCCCATGAAAAAACAAGTATTGATCGCAGGTGGTGGCATTGCCGGCATGGCTGCAGCGTTGGGCGCATCGCACGCTGGCTGGGATGCACGCTTGTTTGAACGGGCGGCCTTGTTTTCTGAAGTGGGTGCCGGTGTTCAGCTGGGGCCGAATGTGGTGCGCCGTTTGCAGGCCTGGGGCTTGCAAAAAGCGTTGCAACAGGTTGCTGCAGTGCCGCTGCAATTGGTGGCACGCAGTGCGTTGAGTGGGCGTGTGCTGGCCAGTGCGCCGCTGGGGCAATCCATGGTGGAGCGCTACGGGGCCGCCTATGTCACCATTCACCGCGCAGACTTGCATGCGGTCTTGCACAGCGCGGCCCAAGAACGGGCTGATATTTATATCAATCCCGGGCAAGAAGTCACCGAACTGCTGGGCACGGAGCGCGTGACCACCATACGCACCTCTGCCAACAAGGTGGTGGAGGGCGATGCCCTCATGTTGGCCGATGGGGTGTGGAGCAAGTTGCGCGCAGCAGTGCTCGGTGATCCCAGCCGTCCCCGGGTCTCAGGTCATTTGGCCTACCGGGCCTTGCTACCCATGACAGACATTCCGGTGGGGTGGCGTAGCAATGAAGTGACGGTGTGGCTGGGCCCCCGCATGCATGCCGTGCATTACCCGGTACGTCGTGGCGAAATGATGAACATCGTGGTCATTGTTGAAGGCCCTGTACCCCAGGATTTGGAGCAGTGGGACCATGCGGCCAATGCACAGGTACTGGAGCAAGCGCTGGCTGATTGCAGCAGCAATTTGCAAGATTTGATCCGCAGCGTGCCTGCCGCAGGTGCCCACTGGCGCTTGTGGCCGCTGTCTGACCGTGCGCCCATTCAAGGCCCTGATGCCATGGCCCAAGGTTTGGTCGGCTTGATTGGTGATGCTGCGCACCCCATGCGCCCTTATTTGGCGCAAGGCGCGGGTATGGCGATTGAAGATGCGGCAGAGTTGCAGCGTGCTTTGGCGATGGATGACTTGGACATTGGCTTGCGCTTGCGCCGCTATGCCCTCAATCGTTGGGAGCGCAATGCCCGTGTGCAAGCGCGCTCCATTCGCAACGGCAACATTTTCCACGCCACTGGCCCGGTACGTTGGGGGCGCGATCTGGCCATGGGCATGCTGGGTAGCCGGTTGATGGATGTGCCATGGCTCTACAGCGGCGAAGGCTCTAGCGCCAGCACCTTGTAAGTTCTTAGACTTTGCTGCGAAGCAGCAAGGGTGAGGCGGGCAGCCAGCGATAGGCGGTCGATGCGATCATCAGCCAGATCGCAATCGTCAGGGCGACGGCCGTGTAGCTTTCCCAGCCGTGTAGGGCGGCCCATGCGGCGACCACACCGGTAAACCACTGCATCAGGGCCACGCCCAAAAACATGGACATGGTAAACAGCGACAGCGCACGCCCGGTCATGTGGTCGGGGTAGGAGGCGCGCACATCGGCGTATTGCAGCAAGCCGTAGCCCGACAGCATGGCCATGGCAATCACGATGGCGATGTTGCCGATGGTGCTGTGCCACAGGCCCAGCATCACAAACAAGGCAGCCATACACAGCGAAAAATTTGCCAGCCACTGGCGCCGTGCCAGGGTGCCCGGGTCGAGGCGACCAAAAATCGCCGGGGTGAACAGGGAGATCAAGGACACAACAAAGGCAACGTGCCCGCTGTGCACCAAGCTCAAGCCATGGCGATCCATCATCAAGGGGCCAATCCACAGCCCGCGCAGCGACAAGAAGGCGGCGTAGCACGACATGCCCAGCACCAGCATGCCCCAGGTGTGGGGCAGTGTCAGCAACTCTGCCATGCGCATAAAGGCGGAGCCCCATGTTTCAGGGGTGCCAGCCTTGGTACTGGGTAGCACAGGTTCATGCACTTTGCAAAAAATGAGCACCCAGGACAGCGCGCACATGATGCTCAGCAGCCAAAAACCACTGCGCCAGCCGCCTGCCTCCACCACCCACGCCAGGGGGCTGCCGGTGAACAGCAAACCCAGTCCGCCCACGCCCATCGACAGACCCGAGAAAAACGCAAAGCGCTCTGCCGGGAAGTGACGGGCAATAAAGATGGTGCAGGCGAGAAAAGCCGGAGAGCAGCCCACGCCAATCATCAACTGGCCCAGCATCAGCCAACCGTAGCTGGGGGCTGCGGCGGAGACCATGGCGCCCAGCGTGGCGAATGGAAAGGCACACAGCACGGTACGGCGCAGGCCGTACAAATCCATGCCAATGCCCATCAGCAGCTGGGCGATGCCGAACGACAGGCCAAACAGCCCGGCAAACGCGCCCAAAGAGCTGGCACTGATACCAAAGTCCTGCTGCAGGCCCTGGGCCAAGATGGCAGTGATGGTGCGAAAAGCTTGGCTCAGTGCAAAGCCGCTGAGCAAGGCCAGCAGCATGATCCAGAGTTGGCGTTGCAAAACGCTGCGGTGTGAGGTAGTGGATGGGGTCTCGGGCACAGTGGCATCTCCTGGCGGCAAGCGTAGCGCTGAGCGGCCGCGGCAACTGTCACCACGGTGTAGGGATTTGCCCTTGGCGAGCCGGTACCGCAGGCATAGAGTGGTGGTTATGAGCACACGCACTTCCACCCCCGCTACACCTTTCGTTTTGCATTACATCGTGCGTGCGTGCCCGCTCGGGCAGGTTTTGGTGGCGGCTACGCCCAAAGGGATTGCAGCGGTGTTGTTGGGCGACGATCAACCCCAGTTGATTAGTGACTTGCAGCAGCGCTATCCGCAGGCGCAGCTGGACACCGGCGGCCCTGTGCTGCAGCGCTGGGGCGATACCGTGCTGGAAATTTTGGCGCACCCCAGCTTGCAGCATGTGGTGCCGCTGGATGTGCTGGGCGGCACGGATTTTCAGCGCAAAGTATGGAAGGCCTTGCGCGGCATTCCGGCGGGGCAAACCCGCAGCTATACCGAGCTGGCCCAGGCCATAGGCCGGCCGCAGGCCGTGCGTGCCGTGGCCGGTGCCTGCGCGGCCAACCCGCTGGCGGTGCTGGTGCCCTGCCACCGCGTGCTGCGCAGCGATGGCGGCTGGGGTGGCTACCGCTGGGGCATTGCGCGAAAGCAACAGCTGTTGCAGCAAGAAGGCGCGATTGCGTGAGAGCCATTCTTAAAAAAGATAGCTGCTAGCGCTGGTATATATTGGATTTCAGCATTAAATGTATCGGAAGTGCTTGATATGCAAGTGCTGCAAGCTATGCAATAAGAAATTGCAGCACCGACCTTGGTACGTCTTTGCATGGCCTGATCGCAATCGAAATGGCAATCTCAACCGCACCTCGAAGACGGGCTGGGTGGTGTGAATGGCCCTCAGGCGCGCTGCACGCTTTCAGGCATCCAGCATGCCCGGCAGCTGGGGCTGGGTTTGCAGTTCGCAGGTGCGCTGCAGCAAGGCGGGCATGTGCTGGCGCTGGCAGCTTTGGATGTGCTGCAGCAGGTGGTGTGCAGGCTGCGGAATGTGCCAGCGGGTTTGCAGATCGTGCTGCATGCGCAGCAGCAAGTGGGCTGTCATTTGCGCATCGGCCAAGGCGCGGTGGGCCTTGTCGGCGGGCGGTAAATCCAAAAAGCGCACGATGCGCCCCAGCGCATGGCTGGGCGCTTGCGGGTACAGACGGCGCGACAGCAGCACCGTGCAGGCAAAAGGCTGAGGGGCTGCGCACCCCGCGCGCTGCAGTTCATCCACCCAGAACTTGCTGTCAAACGAAGCGTTGTGCGCCACCATGGGCATGGTGCCTACAAAGGCGGCGGCCTCGCGCATCACTGCCTCAGCTGGTGGCGCGGCCTGCAGCATGGCCGTGTTGATGCCGGTGAGCTGGGTGATGTTCCACGGCATGGGCTGTCCGGCATTCATCAGGCTGTGGTAGTGATCGACGATGCGTCCGCTTTCCACCACCACAATGCCCACCTCGGCCGCACGTGCGCCATGGGCGGGGCTCATGCCGGTGGTTTCAAAGTCGATGATGGCAATGCGTTCGGTCATGAAGGCAAATTTCTCTGTTTTCTTTGTTTTGATAGCTGCCAGTGCTTGCCAGACAAGCGCTGAAGGAAGATTTCTCATCAGGCTGCAAGAGGCCGCAGGATGGCGCGCACGGGCGAGGCCTCGGCCTCCATCAGCTTCAGTGGCAGGGCAATCAGCTCGTAGTCGCCCTCGGGCACGGCGTCCAGCACTAGGTTTTCCAGAATGCGCAGGCCGCGTGCGCGCACCAGCATGTGGCTGTCCAGCGCAGTGCTGCCCGCCGGGTCAATGCTGGCGGTGTCAATGCCAATCAGCTGCACGCCCAGCTCGGCCAGGCGGGCGATGGCATCGGTTGCCATACCGCTGAGGTGCTCGTCCCACTGCTGCGGTGCCTGCGCATAGGTGCGCACCAGCACGCGCGGCGGCAAGTCGGGGTTGATGGCGTGCTGCAAGTGTTGCCACGCAATCAGCGGGCCGCAGCCGATGGCATGAATCACCCTGCAGGGGCCGATGTAGGGCTGCAAATCCACCGCACCCATGCTGGGGCCGCTGGCGTCGTAGTGCAGCGGTGCATCGGCATGCGTGCCCAGGTGGGACGAGAGGCTGATGGCGCTGACATTGACCGGGCAGTCCGCGCTAATCCGCGCGGTCCAGCGCTGCTGGTAGGGCGCATCGCCGGGGTAGGCGGGGCTGGCGCTGTGCACCGGGGCGGAGATGTCCCAAATCTGTGGCGTGGCGGTCATGGCAAATGCAGGGCAATAAAAAAGCCTGTGGCTCGCGAGCGAGTCACAGGCTGGCAAGTATGCGTGCTGCGCTTATTTTTTGCGGCGCAGCAGGTAAATCACGCTCAGCAGCACCAGCCACGGCAGGCCAAAGGCCAGCGTCAGGCGAAATTGCGGGGTGAATGCGGTGGTGATTAGCACGGCCGCCATCAGGATGGCCCCCAGCAGGGTCAGCCATGGAAACCCCCACATGCGAAAGGCGCTGACTACGCCAGCCTGGTCGCGGCGGTGGCGGAAAGCCAGGTGGGTGACAAACACCATGAACCAGGCAAACATGGCGCCAAACATGGCAATCGACATCATCCAGATAAAGGATTGATCGGGCCAGAAAGCATTGATAAACATGGCTACACCCGCGCCCAGGCTGGAGATCAAAATGGCGGCCACAGGCACGCCACGCTGGTTGGCCTGGCCAAACACGGCGGGCGCCTGGCGGGCACGGCCCAGGCTGAACATCATGCGCGAGGTGGCGTACAGCTGGCTGTTCATGGCCGACAGGGCGGCCACCAGCACGACAAAATTCAGCACGCCGGCGGCGTAGGGGATGTTGATGATTTCCATCACACGCACAAAGGGGCTGGTTTGCGTGGCGGCTTCCGTCCACGGCACGATGGCCAGCATGAGCGCCAGGGTGAGCAGGTAAAACAGCACCAGGCGCAGCACCGTGGTTTTCATGGCGCTTTGCACGGCTTTTTGCGGGTGCTGGGCTTCGCCCGCTGCCACGGCAATCGCTTCAACGCCCAGATAGCTGAACATGGCCACAATCACGCCCAGCCACATGCCGGAGATACCTTTGGCCCAAAAGCCACCGCCTACGGCGTAGTTCTGCAGGCCAATGCCTGGGATGTGCGCGCCAAACACCACATAGGCGCCAATCAGCACAAACGCCACAATGGCGGCCACCTTGATGGCCGAGAACGCATATTCCGCCACGCCATACACCTTGACGCTGCGCAGGTTGATGCCAATGAGCACCGCAGAGAACACGGCCACCCAGATCCACTGCGGCACGGTGGGGAACCAGTAGGCCATGTAGATGCCCACGGCCGTCACCTCCATGCCCACGGCCAGCACCAGCGCCGCCCAGTAGGCGTAGCGCACCACAAAGCCGGCTAGCGGGCCAAGGTAGTACTCGGCGTAGGCGCCGAAGGAGCCGGAGGTGGGGTGGGCCACCGTCATCTCGCCCAAAGCGCCGATCAGCAACAGGGCGATGAAAGCACCGATGGCGTAACTGGCCAGCACGGCAGGGCCGGCAAAGCCAATGGCAAAGGCGCTGCCCATGAACAGCCCGGTGCCGACGGCGCCGCCAATGGCAATCATCACCATTTGGGCACTGGTCAGGTGCTGTTTCAGACCAGTTTCGCGTTGTTGTATGTCTTGGAAATCGCCCATTGCGCCCAGGGTCCTATCGAATCGAGAAACCTCTGAGTATCGTTGGCGGCGCGCTTTTTTGCAGCCACAGGGGGATGCCGGGGTTCACAGGTCGTTGGGGGTGTCCGACAAAGTAGCTTGCAGGCAGATCACCGCCACCAGCAGCCCGCACACAATGAAGGCGCTGGCAATCACCATGAGCAAAGTAGACATGGCAGCCTCCTTGTCCTGAAGTGGCGCTTAGCTGCAGTATGCAGATGCCATCGCAGGGAGCCTGCACGCCAGTGGCTTGAAGCGATGCAGGCGCGCAGATTACAAGGTCTTACAGTGACGCCAGCTGCTGCTTCGCATAGCAGCCCGGCGTGGCGGCATGGTGGGCCTTGAAGGCGCGCTGCAGGTGCGACTGGTCGGCAAAACCCATGGCCAGTGCGGCATCTGCCAGCGCGGCGCCTTGGGCCAGCAGACAGCGAGCACCATTGAGGCGGATGTTGAGGCGGTAAATGCCGGGGGTAACCCCGGTGGCGGTTTTGAAGTGGCGGATAAACCGTGACGTGCTCATCCCCTGCGCCTGGGCCATGGCGTGGATGTTCAGGGCATTTTCGGGTTGCTCGTGCCACTGTTCCAGCGCCAATTGCACGGTGTGGTCTTCAGTGGCCAGTGGCTGAGGCAGGGGGTGTATCAGCGATGTGCGTTGCAGCAGGGTACGCAGCTGGTCTGTCCACGCTTGTGCATTCGCCGTGGTCTGGGTCAATTGCACGCACAGCTGGTGCAGCTGCTGCGCCACGTGCACATCGCTCAGGGCGCGCTGTGCAAAACGCAGGCCTTGTACGCCCAGTACATCGTGCAGCCAGCCGGCTTGCAGATACAGCATGCGGTACGACCACGCCGTGACGGCTGCCGGGTTACAGGCATGCCAGACATACGGCTCAATCAAGACCACGCTGCCTGCGTGCAAGTGCTGCGGGCCTGCGGGGTGGGTGAAGGTGGCGTGTCCTTGGTCTACCAAACCTAGCGAATACTCGGCATGCATATGCAGCCGGTAGGCATGCGGAGAATGCTGGCTCACCCGCAACTCCGCCCAGGGCAGCTGCGGGTGGCGGTAAAACTGGTGGGAAGCTGGGCGATCCATGGCGTCCATCATGCCAGCATGCTCAGCACGCTGAACACCAACAGCACCGCCAAGGCCTAGTGCAAGCGTTGCTGGCGCAGCGGGGTCTGCAGCCAGCGCACCAAGGTGCGGCCCAGCAAGGCCCAGCAGCCGACGCCCACCATGCAGGCGACCAGAGAGACGGCGCACAGCAAGCCCAGGCGGTTCGTGGTTTGCCCCGCATAGGGCAACACAAACAGCCCCACGGCAGACAGGGCAAACAACCAGGCTTTGGGGTTGAGCGTTTGCACGGCGGCACCTTGGACAAAAGCCCGTCCGATCGGCATGGCCGCGCTGGCTGGCACGCTGCTGGATGCCGTGTGCTTTGCGCTGGCCAGTCGCCAGGCCAGCCACAGCAAATAGGCCGCGCACAGCCATTCGGCAGTCTGCGCCAACTGCGGCAGCTGTTGCAGCAGCGGTGCACTGGCCAAGCCCATGCAGGCGACGACGGCCCCATAACTCAGGCTGGCGCCCAGCACATACCCCAGCGCTGGTTGGCGTGCGCGTTGGCTGCCATGGCGCAGGGCCAGCACATTGACCGGGCCGGGGGTGATGGCGCCCACCAAGGCGAAATTGCCCATGGCAAGCAGCGTGGGACACAAAGGAGAAAAGATGGTTTCATTCACGCAGCGCACTGTGCCCCGTGCTGCGGCGCTTGTATTGAACAAAATTGCAGCGTGGCGGCCAGCAAGCCGGTCTTACAGCAGTCCGCTTTCCAGCGCGGGCAGGCCGTGGCGCAGGCGCACGCGGTTGCAGGCGTCAGAGCCCGCTGCAAATTCGCGGCAAGGTGAGGGGCGCCATTCGTAAATGCCGCAGGCGGCGCGCTCTCCGACTGTGCCGGTCAAGGCAGCGCAGCGGGGGCGGGCGTAGTCAGTGCCGCGCATGCGGCAGGTGAAGTCATTGACCTCATCCACCAGACCACGGGGCACACGGCCACCGTTGTCTTCGGATTCATAGATCGAAAAATCGACGCGAAACGATGCGCAGCAGGCGCCGCAGCTCAGGCAAGGGTGGGGGTGTGCCATGGTGGGGTGTTATGCAGCTTCTGCCCAGCGTTCGACCTCGGCTTCGGTCAGTGCGGGCAGGTCAAATTTGGCGCGGGTGTCGTGGCAGCCATACGAAGCAAACGGGAAATCACGGCAGGGGCGCGAGCGTTGTTCGTAAATCGTGCAGCCTACGCAGTCGTTGCCCAGATCCCCCAGCGCGACGCAGCGCACGGGGTGCTGTGCGGTACCGTTCATGCGGGCGCGGTTGCCTTTGCCGGGCACCTCGTGGGCCAGTTCATCGGGCACGGTGCCGCCCATGGATTGCAGCTCGTAAATCGAGAATTCAACGCGGTAATTGGTACAGCATACGCCGCATTGGAGGCAGGGGTGAATGGCTTCAGTCATGGGGAAGCGAGCGCTTTTTTCAGCGGTTGTATCAATAGGCAAAAAATCCCAAACAGGCGCCGCCACACACACCGCCAGGCCGTAGCGGGTGTGGTCTGGCCAAGAACAAGCAAGACACAGACCGACCCACGGCAAGCGCAAAAGCGTGCAGTGCAGCGTAAAAAAAGAGAGAGAACCTAGGTGTGACCGAGCAGGTAGCGCGGCGTTTTCAGCAGATGGCTGCAGGCAATGGCGTGCAGCGCGCTGCGGCGGCGGGCCATGCGGCGCAAATCTAGCGTGCGCGTGCCGCTGGCAGAGCAAGAGAAGGGGGCTTGCGTGCGCAGCGTGGTGACGGTGCTGCGCGGCTTAAATAAAAAAAGAGCTGCTAGCGCTGATCCTGCTTGGCTTTGCAATCTAAAGATGTGCGAAAGCTTGAGCAGGCGCGCGTAAGCAGCTCCTGTTTTTGTGAGAGGCGTGCCAAAGCAAGGTAGAGCGCGCATCACAAATAGGTCGTATCGTTAGGCGTAATTAGTCGCCCCGCTTGCCCAGCAGCAGGTACTCCATGAGCGCCTTTTGCACGTGCATGCGGTTTTCCGCTTCATCCCAGACCACGGATTGTGGGCCGTCAATGACTTCGGCGGTCACTTCCTCGCCGCGGTGTGCGGGCAGGCAGTGCATGAAAACGGCCTCAGGCTTGGCGGCCTGCATCATCTCTTGGTCGACGCACCAGTCGGCAAAGGCCTTCATACGCACGGCGTTTTCGGCTTCGTAGCCCATGCTGGTCCACACGTCAGTCGTGACCAGATCGGCGCCCTTGCAGGCTTCCAGTGGGTCTTTGAAAACTTTGTAGCAGCCGGGGCGTGGAGGCTTGCCGTTGAAGGCCAGCTTTTCGTCCACTTCGTAGCCACCGGGGGTGCTGACGTGTACGGTAAAGCCCAGCAAGTCCGCAGCCTGCAGCCAGGTGTTGGCCATGTTGTTGCCATCACCGACCCACGCCACGACTTTGCCCTGAATGGAGCCACGGTGCTCAATGAAGGTGAAAATGTCGGCCAGGATCTGGCAGGGGTGGAACTCGTTGGTCAGGCCGTTGATGACGGGTACGCGCGAGTGCTCGGCAAAGCGCTCGATTTTGTCTTGGCCGAAGGTGCGAATCATGACCAAATCGGTCATGCGGCTGATGACGCGGGCGCTGTCCTCAATGGGCTCGGAGCGGCCCAGCTGGCTGTCGCCCGTGGTCAGGTGCACCACGGAGCCACCCAGCTGGTACATGCCGGCTTCAAAGCTCACGCGCGTGCGGGTGCTGGCCTTTTCAAAGATCATGGCCAGCGTGCGGTCGCTCAGCGTGTGGTGCTTTTCGTAGTTCTTGAACTTCTTTTTGATCAAGGCCGCACGGGTCAGCAGGTAGTTGTACTCGTCGGCGGTGAAATCGCTAAATTGCAAATAGTGCTTCATGCAGTATTCCTTGGAGTGTCAGGCGGCCAGCAGGGCTTGAACCAAAGGCTTTAGGCGGGTGACGATTTCGTCGGCTTCGGCCTGGGTCAAGATCAGAGGAGGAACCAGGCGGATCACGGTGTCGGAAGTGACGCTCAGTAGCAGGCCAGCCTCAGCCGCTTGGCCAATCAGTTGGCCGCAGGGCTTTGCAAGTTCCACACCAATCATCAGGCCTTGGCCGCGCACTTCGACAAAACCGTCCATGTTGCCCAACTCGGCGAGCAGCTTGGCTTTCAGGTGGCCGCCCACTTGCGTGGCGTGGGCCAGTAGGCCATCTTCTTCCATGATGCGAATGGTTTCCACGCCCGCACGCATGGCCAGCGGGTTGCCGCCGAAAGTGGAACCATGGTTGCCAGCTTGCAGCACGTTGGCCGCAGCGTTGTGCGCCACGACCGCACCCACTGGCACGCCAGAGCCCAGGCCCTTGGCCAGGGTCATCACATCGGGCGTAATGCCTGCCCACTGGTGGGCAAACCATTTGCCGGTGCGGCCCATACCGGCTTGCACTTCGTCCATGATGAGCAGCCAGCCATTGGCATCGCACAGGGCGCGCACTTGCTTGAGGTAATCCGCACGCATGGGGTGCAGGCCACCTTCGCCCTGGATGGGCTCCATCATCACAGCGACGATATTGGGGTTGCCCTCAGTGGCTTCCACCAGCGCCTGGTAGTCGTTGGGGGCCACGCGGGTGAAGCCTTCCAGCAAGGCGCCAAAACCGTTGCGCACCTTGGGGTTGGCCGTGGCCGACATGGTGGCGATGGAGCGGCCATGGAAGGCGTGGTCATACACCACGATTTCAGGCTTTTCAATGCCTTTGTCCACGCCGTACTTGCGCGCAATCTTGATGGCGGCTTCGTTGGCTTCCAGGCCGGTGCTGCAAAAGAACACATTGGTCATGCCTGCGCGCTCTGTCAGCAGCTTGGCCAGCTCTTCTTGGCCGGGTACGTGGTAGTAGTTGGAGGTGTGGATCAGCTGGGTCAGCTGCTCTTGCAGGGCGGGCACCAGCTTGGGGTGGTTGTGGCCCAGCGTGTTGACAGCAATGCCGCCCAAGGCGTCCAGGTACTCCTTGCCGTTCACATCCCACACGCGGCAGCCTTGGCCTCGTCGCAGCGCAATTGGCACACGGCCATAAGTGGGCATAACGTGGGGCGAGGCAGCCTCAATGTGAGCGGTCATGAATCAATCTCCGGACATAACAGTCATGGCACAACTTTTGCAGCTTTTGCAAAAGACAAGAGAATGATTTTAGGGCCCTATAAGCGCTGCGGCATGCTCACTTCCATATTTGGAATAAAGCTATGCATGGATTGCAATCCCGAGTGCCCTGCCTGTGTCTTATATAAGAGTTAGAATTGAAGAGTCGGTGCACATAGCGGCGATCCCGCAGCGCACCCCGTATTACCGGATTGATCCTGATGGTTTCCCCAAGCTCCAAAGAAATATTCATCCAAGGTGTCACCTTGGAGGGAAAAACTTTTCGCCCCAGTGACTGGGCCGAACGTTTGGCGGGTGTGATGAGTCAGTTTCGTCCCGGTGGCGCCCAGCGTGGCAGCCATTTGGGCTATTCGCCCTGGTGCGTTCCCACCACCATGAATGGCTTTAAATGCATTGTGGTGCACCGTGATTTGCAAGCCCATGAGCCGATGGCATGGGACTTCGTGCTGAACTTTGCTCGCGACAATAATTTGCAGGTGGTCGAGGCTTGCCTGATTCCTGACGCTGAAAAATAACGCTGCTGTGGGCGTAAACCGCCTTGATTGTGTGTGAACGAGCCGCCAGAGGGCGGTTTTTTTCATGCCTGCGCGTTGTAGATGCAGGCGAAACATTCATGGCTGCCGGGGCGCAACGTCATAAAAAAGGCACAAAAAAACCGCCGTGAGGCGGTTCTTTTGTTTCGCTGGCAGCGCACCCGAAGCAAACGGCGAAGGGCTAGGTCCTTCGTGCGATGCCTAAATGTGGATTAGGCGGCCAGTGCCAAGGTCTTGACCTTGGAGGACAGGCGGCTCTTATCGCGAGCGGCCTTGTTCTTGTGGAAGATGCCCTTGTCAGCAACGGAGTCCAGCACGGACTGCGCCTTGGCAAACAGTTCGGTAGCCTTCACCTTGTCGCCGGCCAGAACAGCCTTCTCGACATTCTTCACAGCGGTACGGTACTTGGAACGCAGCGATGTGTTTGCAGCGTTCAGCTTAACGTTTTGACGAGCGCGCTTGCGGCCGGAGGCCAGGCGGGGGTTCTTTTTGGCTTTAGTTGCCATGATGTATTTCCTTTGTTGTCTGGGGATGATGCCAGCGAAGCCCTAGATTATAGCAACGCTTGCGCTCATGTGCAGGGTGCAGTAGCCAATCGGTCGGTGCACCATGGTGGTGTGTTTGCATTGTGTTGGTGCAACGTTGCACCAACAAAGCGCTTGGGGGTGATGCCGGTGGGTGTTGCAGGCCTTGGGGTGCTGCGGGGCTTTTGCGAAATTTTGTGTATCTGCTGGCGGCCGCAGCAACTTGGCAGGGTGGCGCGTGGCTACACTGCGCGGGTGTCACTTCTTAAATCTGCCTCTACCGTTTCGTTGCTGACTCTGGCCTCTCGGGTCACGGGTTTGGTGCGTGATTTGATCATGGCGTCCATGTTCGGCGCGAATGCGCTCACGGATGCGTTCAACGTTGCTTTCCGTATTCCCAACCTGTTTCGGCGCTTGTTTGCCGAGGGGGCGTTCAGTCAGGCCTTTGTGCCCGTGCTGGCCACCACCAAGACGCAAGAAGGCGAGGAGCGCACGCGGGCGCTGATTGGCAATGTGGCCACGGTGCTGTTTTGGGTGTTGCTTTTGACCTGTTTGGTGGGCGTGGCGGGCGCGCCGGTGCTGGTGTGGTTGCTGGCCAGCGGGTTGAACAGTGGTCACGCGCACGAAGCGGCAGTGTGGATGACGCGCTGGATGTTCCCCTACATCGGCTTTATGTCGATGGTGGCGCTGTGTGCTGGGGTGCTCAATACGTGGCGCAAGTTTGCGGTTCCGGCGGCCACGCCGGTGTTGCTCAATATCTGCATGATTGCGGCAGCCTTGCTGCTGGCACCGTGGCTGGAGCGCCAAGGTGTGGAGCCGATTTACGCCATGGCTGCGGGGGTGATGCTGGGCGGGGTGCTGCAGCTGGGTGTGCAACTACCTGCGCTGAAGAAGCTGGGGTTGTTGCCGCGCATTGGTATGTCGCCTGCAGCCTTCCAAGCAGCCTGGAATGACGGGGGGGTGCGCCGCATTCTGTCGTTGATGGCGCCCGCTTTGCTGGGTGTGGGGGTGGCGCAGGTCAGCTTGATGATCAATACGCAGATCGCTTCTTACCTCACACCGGGCAGCGTGACCTGGCTATTTTATGCCGACCGGTTGATGGAGTTTCCCACGGCGCTGCTGGGCGTAGCGCTGGGCGTGGTTCTGACGCCGCAGCTGGCATCGGCCAAGGCCGCAGGCGATGCACAGCGCTACTCCAACATGCTGGACTGGGGGCTGCGTCTGGTGGTGCTGCTGGCCGTGCCATGTGCAGTGGGTTTGCTGGCATTTGCAGAGCCCTTGGTGGCCACCTTGTTTCACCGTGGGGCGTTGCACAGCCAGGATGTGTCTAACATCGCCTTGGCGCTGATTGGGTATGGTGCTGGTTTGGTGGGGCTGGTGGCGATCAAGGTGCTGGCGCCGGGCTACTTTGCCAGCCAGGATATGAAAACGCCGGTCAAGATTGCGGTGGCGGTGCTGGTGTTGACGCAAATTTTGAATGTGGTGCTGGTGCCCTGGATGGCGCATGCCGGTTTGGCACTGTCGATTGGCTTGGCAGCATTGGTCAATGCCACGTGGCTGCTGATTGGCTTGCTGCGCCGTGGTGCCTACCAGCCTGCGGCGGGTTGGCTCAAGTACGCTGTGCAGGTGGCGGCAGCCTCTGCTTTGCTGGCGGCCTTTTTAATTTGGGGTGCCCAGCAATGGGACTGGAAGGCGTTGCAAGTCCATGAGTGGCAGCGTGCTGGCCTGATGGCGTTGATGCTGGCCGGCTCCGCCGTGATTTATTTTGGTGCTTTGCGGGCGTCTGGGGTCAAATTGCGTAGCTTGCTGCGCCGTTGAAAGGCTGCTCTGCAGTGCTCGCTTTGCATACAGTGAAATCGCGGTAGAGTGCCTTCCATGCAGCTGAACTTTGAAGCCCCCTCTGCGCTAGATCACTTCGCTTGCCTGGTTGGGCATGACGTAGCCTTTCCGGTGCTGGAAGCCGCAACCAGCTTGGCGTTGGATGCCGCCCCCGATCTGGACGTGCAGGGCGTGCTGCTGCAGGTGGATGACTGGGTAGAGCGCTTACGCAAGTCCATTCCTGTGGGGGCTACGGCGCTGCAGCGCACATTCATGCTCAACGCGTTTTTCTACGAAAAATTGGGCTTTGCCGCCAATGCGAACGACTTTGCCAACCCTGCCAACAGCTATGTGCACCATGTGCTGCAAACACGCCGTGGCATTCCGATTACTTTGGCGGTGCTGTGGATGGAGTTGGCCCAGGGCATTGGGCTGAAGGTCGATGGCATTTCTTTTCCGGGGCACTTTCTGGTGAAGGTGCATGTGGACGAGGGCATCATTATCCAAGACCCATTGAGCGGGCTGGGGCTGACGCAAGCCATGCTGTCAGAGCGCTTGGAGCCTTTTCGTGAAGGCTGGGGGCTGGCCGAAGAGGAGATGGCACCGCTGCATTTGTTTTTGATGCCTGCCAGTGGCCGCGAAATCATTGAGCGCATGTTGCGCAATTTGAAGAGCGTGTACGTGGAAGAAGAGCACTTGGACTTGCTGCTGGGCGTGCTGCACCGCTTGATTGTTTTGCGCCCGCTGGATGCAGACTGCTACCGTGATCGCGGCTTGGTGCTGGCACAGCTGGGGCAGCGCGACGCGGCATTGAAAGATTTGCAAAACTATGTGCGTATGGCGCCTGCCCCCCAGGATTTGCCGGTGATTGAGGCGCGCATTGAGTTGCTGCGCGCAGAAATCTAAGCCGTAAGCCACTGCCATCGGAGAATAAAAAATAGAGCGCCTAGCGCTCTATTTTTCTTGGTTTGGCAGTGTTTTGATGTGCAAGTGCTTGATTGTCTTGCGCTGCTAGCTATGGTTTTTTGCAAGCCTTGGTGGGCTACACCATCTTTGCGGTTTCCAGCTCTTTTTTCAGGTAGGCGTAAAACAGCGGTGCGGCCACCAAGCCAGCGGGGCCAAACACCGATTCGGCGATGAACATCACCGTCAGCAGCTCCCACACGGCCATGTGGGTGCGCTGACCCACTACCTTGGCATTGATGACGTATTCCGCCTTGTGAATCAAAATCAAAAAGCCCAAGCACACTGCGGCTGCGGTGGGGGAGACCGACAGGCCAACAATGGTCAGCACCACGTTGCAAAACAGGTTGCCCACGATGGGAATCAGCCCTGCAATAAACGTCAGCATGATCAAGGCCGGGGTATAAGGCAGCGCCATGTCAAACAGCGGCAGAACCAGCAGCAAAAAGCCTGCGGTCAAGCTGGTGTTAAACAGGGCAATCCAGAACTGGGCGGCTACGATTTGGCGGAATGCTTCGCCCATCAGCATCACGCGGTGTTGCAAGGCTTGGGTTAGGGGGGCACGCGGCACAATCCGTGGGCGCACCGCCGCCAGCGCGCCAATCAGCAGGCCCACGTAGGCATGCAGCAATCCACCGAGCCACGCTTTGCCCGCCATGGCCAGAGCGCCTGCTTTGGTCGCCAGATTGGTGGCGATGGCTTGCTGAATCTCCGCAGCGCCTTGAGGCAGGAGATTGCCCAGCTCTTGTGGCAGTTTTTGCTGCAACTCCAGCACCGTGTGCGCCAAATAGTTCAGCAGCTCTTTGTATTGGTGGGGGATGTCGGTGAGATAGCCGCGCGAGTGGGTCAGTGCCAGGGCAATCCAGAGTAGCGGCGCAATAACCACCAAGGTGGCAGCCGTTACCTGGGCCCAGCGGTCCGGCGCGGGGCCGGGCGGACGCCGGTCAATCCGTGCCAGTAAGGCTGCGATGGCACGGGTTAACAAAAAGCCCAGACATGCGCACAGCAGCCCGGGCAAAAGTTTTTGCCACATGACCAGCAACAAGGTGCCAGCCATGAGCAGATAACTGGCGATCATCACACCGCGCGATGGCGCTGTGGGGGAGTGACTAACAATCGGAAGTTGGTTCGAGTTCCCCATGGATGATCGCTTTAGAAGAAAAACTATTTGACTTGGACTGCGGCGCCTTCGCTGCGTTCCGTAATGTTACCGATCGTGTAGACGGTTTCACCCAGTTGACGCAAAGTTGCTGCAGTGGCCTGTGCTTCTTCAGCGGCGACCACGATCACCATGCCAATGCCGTTGTTGAAGGTGCGGTTCATTTCCACATCATCAATCCCCGCGGTCTTTTGCAGCCAGGCAAACAGCTCGGTCTGGGGCCAGCTGCCCGCCTTCAGGTCGGCGCCCGTGCCCTCGGGTAGCACGCGGGGAATGTTTTCCAGCAAACCGCCGCCTGTGATGTGCGCCAGCGCCTTGATGGGGTGCTGGGCCAAGGCGGCTAGCACGTTCTTGACGTACAGGCGGGTAGGTTCCATCACTGCGTTTTTGAAGGGCTTGCCGTCCAGGGTGGCAGGCACGGTGCCATTGGCTTCTGCACGCTCGATGCACTTGCGCACCAGCGAAAAACCGTTGGAGTGCACGCCGGCCGAGGCCAAGCCCAGTACCACGTCACCGGGTTTGACGTTCTGGCCCGTCAAAATTTTGGACTTCTCCACGGCGCCGACGGCAAAGCCTGCCAGGTCGTACTCGCCGTCGGGGTACATGCCGGGCATTTCTGCGGTTTCACCGCCGATCAGGGCGCAGCCAGACAGCTCGCAACCCTTGGCAATACCGCCCACCACGGCTGCTGCCGTGTCCACGTCCAGCTTGCCGCAGGCAAAGTAGTCCAGGAAGAACAGGGGCTCGGCCCCTTGCACCAGCACGTCGTTGACGCTCATGGCCACTAGGTCGATGCCCACGGTGTCGTGCATGTTCCACTCAAAAGCCAGTCGCAGCTTGGTGCCCACGCCGTCGGTGCCAGACACCAAGACGGGTTCTTTGTAGCGCTTAGGCACTTCAAACAGTGCACCAAAGCCGCCAATACCGGCCATGACGCCTTCGCGCATGGTTTTTTTGGCCAAGGGCTTGATGCGCTCGACCAAGGCGTCGCCCGCGTCGATGTCAACGCCAGCGTCTTTGTAGGAGATGGGGGTGGAGGAGGCAGAAGTGCTCATGAGATGGATCTGTGCAGTGAGGCCCGCGCGGGCGAGGGGAATCCTGCGATTCTAAGTCGAGACATTAGGGTATGTCCTTCATGCCGCTTTACCGAGGCAGGGCATCGCAGAATATGAGCGTACCCCCGGGGGGCGTCTTTGCTAGGGTGTTTAGCGTCTCTAGGGTATTCAGCGTATGTGGCGCATGTAGTGCAGGGATACGGGCGCAGTCTGTGAGATCGGTGGAAGCAGACTAAAATGTGCAAATTGTTGTAGCAATTGCTGCTGCTCTCTTGCACGTCCCCCGGTCACCACACTGGGCGGGGAGTTCTCGTTCGTTTCCTCTTCATGCCTACGGTTTTGCCCTTGATTGCATTTTTGGTGCACACGCACTTGCTTGATCGCAGGCAGGGCGTCTTGACTGCATGCCTCCTATGAAGCAACTGGCGCTGGATATTGGCTTGCCTACTGGGCCGTCCCTGTCGCGCTTTTATGCAGGCCGTAACACGCCGGTGGTCAGCCACCTCCAGAACTGGGTCAACAATGGTTTCGGCGCAGCGACACGTTCGCCAGTGCCTACTTACTTGTGGGGTGCTTCTGGCTCTGGCAAAACCCATTTGCTCAAAGCGGTGCGTGAAATGCTGCGTGAGCAGGGGGGGCAAGTGGGGTGGATGGACGCATCAACCGGCTTTCCGCCTGAGTTTGATGAACGCTGGTCGGCGGTGGTGATGGATGATGTCCACCAATACACTCCCATGCAGCAAGCCCGTGCCTTCAACTGGTTTGTGAACGCGATCAACCCTCCCAGTGGCTCGCCGTGCTGGATTTTGTCCGCAGGAGATGCGCCGCCCGCCGCGATGGAGGTGCGTGATGACTTACGCAGCCGTTTGGGTTGGGGGCATGTGTTTCAGCTGCATGTGCCCAATGAGGAGGAGCGCCGAGAGGTGCTCAAAACCGAAGCAGCGGCGCGCGGGGTGACGCTCAGCGCGGACGTGGTGGACTACATGCTCAAGCGTTTCTCGCGCGACTTGGCCAGCCTGATGCAGTTGCTGGACATGCTGGACGAGTTTGCGCTGCGCAACAAGCGCGCCATCACCATCCCATTGCTCAAAACCATGCTGGAGACGGAGTGAGAGGGGGGATGAACACCCACACCCCAGCTACCGTTTTCGCTTTTTTTATTGGATTGAAACACGCATGTCACTTGCTGCTCAGCGTCCGCGCCTGGCCCTGTTTGACCTTGACCATACGCTGATCCCTATGGATTCAGACCATGGCTGGGGAGAGTTTGCGATTGCGATGGGCTGGTGCGACCGCACCGAGTTTGGCCGTCGCAATGACGAGTTCTTCGCCCATTACCAAGCTGGAACGCTGAACGTGCAAGATTACGTGCGCTTTGCCACGGAAGCGATTGTGCAACGCGGCGAACAAGCCGCCATTGCTGCGCATGAGCGCTTTATGCAAACGGTGATTCACCCTGCCATCAAGCCCCAGGCTGTGGCGCTGGTGCAAAGCCACTTGCGTGCAGGCGATGTGGTGGTGATCACGTCGGCCACCAATGAGTTTGTCACGCGGCCGATTGCTGCTGCGTTTGGTGTGGAGCATTTGCTATCTACGGAACTGGAGCGCGGAGCCGACGGCTGGTTCACGGGGGAAGTGAAGGGCCTGCCTAATATGCGCGAAGGCAAGGTCACGCGCATGGATGCTTGGCTGGCGGCGCGTGGGCTGTCCTGGGATACGGTGGAATCCACTTTCTACAGCGACTCCATGAACGACGTGCCTTTGCTGGAGCGTGTCAATCACCCTGTGGCCACCAACCCCGAGCCCCGTCTGCGCGCATTGGCGCAAGAGCGCGGCTGGCGCGTGCTGGATCTGTTTACTGAAAACACATGATTAAAACCATCATTGATAAATTGCTGGGCAAAGAGCCCGCCACCCGTTCGCGCAAGCCGCGTTTTGGCAAGCGTGAAGAGGTGCCGGCCAGTGTGCACGGCATTGATCCGCAGCTGGTGGATCCGCGCGCCGTTGACGTGGTGCGCACGCTCAAGGATGCAGGCTTTGAGGCCTACATTGTGGGCGGCGCGGTGCGCGACTTGTTGCTGGGTTTGCGCCCCAAAGACTTCGATGTGGCCACCAATGCCACGCCTGAGCAAGTCAAAAACCTGTTTCGCCGTGCCTTCATCATTGGTAAGCGTTTTCGCATCGTGCACGTGGTGTACGGGCGTGGGCGTGAGCATGAGGTGATTGAAGTCTCCACCTTCCGCGCCTTCCTGGACAACAGCCTGGCCGAACAAGTCAGCGGCAATGAGCGCACCAGCAAGCTGGCGCTGGCGCATATGAAGCATGCCGTGGATGCCAGCGGCCGCGTGCTGCGTGACAACGTCTGGGGCCCGCAAGACCAGGATGCGACGCGCCGCGACTTCACCGTGAATGCCATGTACTACGACCCGGAAAGCGAAGTCGTGGTGGATTTCCACAAAGGAATCCAAGATGCGCAAAAACGGGTGTTGCGCATGATTGGCGACGCGGCTACGCGCTACCGCGAAGACCCAGTGCGCATTATTCGTGCCGTGCGTTTTGTGGCCAAGCTCAGCCAGCTGGGTTTTAAGCTGGAGTCCAAGACGGCCAAACCCTTGGTGGAGTCGGAGCACTTGCTCAAAGAAGTGCCCCAGAGCCGCTTGTTTGACGAAATGCTCAAGCTGCTGCAAACCGGTCATGCGCTGGCATCGATTGAGCAGCTCAAAAAGCTGGGCCTTGCCAAGGGCATTTATCCCTTGCTGGACGTGGTGGTCGAGCGTGCAGACCACCCCTTCGTGCAAGCGGTGCTGGCCGATACCGATCGCCGCGTGGGCGAAGGCAAGCCCGTGGCGCCCAGCTTTATGCTGGCTTGCGTGCTGTGGCAAGACGTGAAGACGGGCTGGGATCAGCGCCTGAAAAAGGGCTTTCACGCCTTCCCTGCGCTGAGCGAAGCGATTGACGAAGTGTTTGACCAGCGCATTGGCGATGTCTCAGGCCGCGGCAAGCTGGCTGCGGACATGCGTGAAATCTGGGTCATGCAGCCGCGCTTTGACAAGCGCACCGGCTCATCCCCGTTTGGCATGGTGCTGCAAGTGCGCTTTCGTGCAGGCTTTGACTTTTTGCGCCTGCGCGCTGATGTGGGCGAGGTGGACGAGGCACTGGCGCAGTGGTGGCAAGACTTCCAGGCGTCGGACGATGCACACCGCGAAGACTTGGTGGCCCAGGCCCGTGAAGAGCAGCGCCAAAAGCAAAAGTCGGCCCAGCCGCGTAAGACGGTGCGCCAAGCCGAGTCGGGTGATGTTCCACAGGATGCCGCCATTGGCCATGAAGGCGCTCAGGCGCTGGGTGATGCGCCGACGAAGAAAAAGCGCCGCCGCCGTCGCAAGCCCGCAGGCAGTGGCGCGGCCGCCGCAGCCGGCGCGGCCGGCGCGGCCGAAGCCGAGTGATGACTGGCGTGCGTGTGTATGTAGGCCTGGGGGCCAATTTGGGTGACCGGGGAGAGGCGCTGCTGCAAGCACTCCGTGCGATGGCGGCCCTGCCGCAGACCCAGTTGCTGGCCGTGTCATCGCTCTACAGCAGCGCACCCGTGGATGCAACTGGGCCAGACTATTTGAACGCCGTGGCTGCACTGCAGACGCAAAAAAGCCCCGAGGCTTTTTTGCAGGCGCTGCAAACTTTGGAGCTGGCCGCAGGCCGTGAGCGCCCTTACCGCAATGCGCCGCGCACACTGGATTTGGATATTTTGCTGTGGGGCAATGCGCAGCTGGACACCCCAGCGCTGACCGTGCCGCACCCGCGCATGTATGAGCGCGCTTTTGTGCTGCTGCCTTTGGCGCAACTGGATGCCAGTTTGGTGCGTGCAGACCAATTGGCTGCGGTGGCAGACCAGCGGATTGCCATGGCACAAGATGCCAATTGGGCGGCCAGCGCGTTGCAGGCTTAGTTCACCCAGTCTGGGCTGTGGGGCACCGTTGCCGTAAGAAAAAAGCGCACTTCGGATGGATAGTGCGCTTTTTTATGGCTAGAAATATTAAAAACAAGAGCTGTTGGCGCTTTTGGATATTGGCTTTCAATATGTTTTGATATTGAAATAAAAAGCTGCATTGCGCAGGCAGCTCTTATTTTTAATCAGGCAATTTCCGCGATCAGTTCAATTTCCACGCATGCGCCCATGGGGATTTGGGCCACGCCAAATGCGCTGCGGGCGTGCGTACCTTTGTCGCCAAAAACCTCGGCGATCAGCTCGGAGCAGCCATTGGTCACCAGGTGTTGCTCGGTGAAGCTCGGGGTGGAGTTGACCAAGCTCATCACCTTGATGATGCGTTGCACGCGGTTCAGATCACCGCCGCAGGCCACTTGCAAAGTGCCCAGCAAATCAATGGCCACGGCGCGCGCTGCTTGTTTGCCCTCTTCGGTGGAAATGTTGGCGCCGAGTTGGCCGGCCCAGACTTGCCCCTCTTTTTTGGCAATGTGGCCGCTCAAGAACACCAAATTGCCCGTTTGTACAAACGGCACATAGGCCGCAGCAGGTACAGCGGCGGCTGGCAGTTGGATGTTCAGGGCTTGCAGTTGGTCATAAACGCTCATGGTGTTTTCCTTTCGTCTTGTTGGAGAGGGGCGTAACTGGGTGACTGGCTTTGCATACCCAGCCTTCACGCCGCATGCTTGCCAGTATGCCAATACATTGCAGCGCTTTGCCCCAGCGACCAGTCACCGGCGTATATGCCATGGTGGGTTTGGTGGCTGGCAGTGCCTTGCAACTGCAGCAAAGTGCACTGTTTTCGCCCGGGGCGTATGTTGCCATCGCGGGTGCAGCGGTGGCGCTGGCCATGGTGCTGGGGTGGTGGGTCAAGCCCGCACGCAGTCGTGCGTGGTGTGTGCTGGCCTTGGCGATGGTGTTGGCTTGGGGGTGTACGGGATGGCGGGCAGCCGCTTTTCAGCAAACGGCCATGCCCGCTGCTCGGGAGGGCCGTGATGTCCGCGTTGAGGGTGTGATTGCCGACATGCCGCAGACCACAGCGCGCGGGGTGCGCATGCGTTTTGACATCGAGCAAGCATGGGCACAAGGCATGCCCATTCGGTTGCCCGAGGGCGTGATGCTGGCCTGGTATGGAGAGCCGCCAGCCGAAGGCTTGCAGGCCGGCCAGCGCTGGGCATGGACAGTGCGCCTTAAAGCCCCCCATGGGGAACGCAATCCGCACAGCATGGATTGGGAGTTGTGGCTGTGGAGCCAAGGGGTGCAAGCAACCGGTTATGTGCGCCAGCACCGCAGTGGGGGTGGCAGCGACAACGGCGAGGGGGCGCCGCCGCAATGGCTGGCACAAACAGCGCGGGCACCGGTGGCGCAGTTGCGTGGCCGCTTGCTGCAAGCGATGCAACCGCCAGAGGGGGCATCAGCGCGTGAGCAGGCATCGTGGGGCGTGGTACAGGCCTTGGTGACAGGGGCTCAGTCCCGCATCACGCGTGCAGATTGGCAATTGTTCAGAGATACGGGCGTTGCCCACTTGGTCAGCATCAGTGGCTTGCACATCACAATGTTTGCGTGGCTGGCTGTTGCGCTGGTCAATGCAGGATGGCGCCGCAGTGCGCGCTGTTGCTTGTGGCTGCCAGCGCCGCTGGCAGCGGCATGGGCTGGCTGGTGCTTGGCCACGGTGTACGCCGTGTTCAGCGGTTGGGGCATTCCGGCCCAACGCACGATTGGCATGCTGCTGGTGGTGGTGCTCTTGCGTACCCAAGGGCGCACATGGCCTTGGCCTGTGGTGTGGTTGACGGTGCTGACCGTGGTGGTGGTGCTGGATCCGTGGAGCTTGTTGCAAGCCGGGTTCTGGTTGAGCTTTGTGGCAGTGGGGGTGCTGTTTGCCGTGCAGCCCCCGGGCCGCAATCGGCGCGAGAAAAAGTACCGCCATGCCGGGTTGCGACTGCTGAGAGAGCAGGCAGTGCTAGGGCTGGCCCTGGCGCCGCTGACGCTGCTGCTGTTTGGTCAAATCTCGGTGGTGGGCTTGCTGGTGAACTTGTGGGCCATACCTTGGGTGACGTTGGTGGTCACGCCACTGTCCATGCTGGGGGCACTATGGCCGCCTTTGTGGCAGCTGGCGGTATCCGGGGTGACGGCCATGATCTGGCTGCTGGAGGCCATGGCAGCATGGCCGGTGGCTGTGCTGTACTTTGCGCAGCCTGCGTGGTGGGCAGCGGTGGCAGGCGTGCTGGGGTGCTTGTGGCTGGCGATGCCTTGGGGTTGGCGCTGGCGCTTGCTGGGACTGCCGCTGGTTATGCCCATGCTCTGGTGGCAGCCTGCAACCCCAGCGTGGGGGCAGTTTGATCTGTTGGCGCTGGATGTGGGGCAAGGCAGTGCGGTGCTGGTACGCACACAGCACCACAGTCTGTTGTTTGATGCAGGGCCCCGCTGGTCGGAGCATGTCGATGCAGGAGAGCGTACGGTGGTGCCGGTGTTGCGGGCGCTGGGCGTGGATCTTTCGGCACACATGATCAGCCATGCCGACAGCGACCATGCAGGAGGTGCGCCTTCGGTGCAGCAGGCCTTCCCGCAGTCGCAAGGCTTGGGTGCCGGTGGCCTACCTTGCCAGGCAGGCCAGTCATGGCGCTGGGATGGTGTGCATTTTCAGGTGCTCCACCCCTTGCCCACAGTGCCTGGGGTGCGCGCGGTCCATACCGCCAGCAACGCTAGCAGCTGCGTGCTGCAGGTAGAAAGCCTGGCAGGACAGCGGGCGTTGTTGAGCGGCGATATTGAAGCGCAGCAGGAGCGGGCGCTTATTCGTGCTGGTGCAGATGTGCGCGCCCAGGTGCTGCTGGTGCCGCACCACGGCAGTACCACATCTTCCAGCGCCGCATGGATTGAGGCGGTACAACCTGCGATAGCGATTGCCCAGGCCGGCTATCGCAACCGGTTTGGGCACCCTGCACCTGCCGTGGTGGAGCGTTACCAGCGCGCCGGTGTTGCCTGGGTCGCAACGCCGACATGTGGGGCCGCGTGGTGGCGCTCCACGCAGCCCGATCAGGTGCAGTGTGAGCGCGCGTATCGGCGCAGGTATTGGTCGACCCTGTCCCCTTGAGATCTAGCCTGGTTGCTACACTCCATTGCACTTTGGATGCTGCAGTGACAGGCTGTTGCGGGCGGGCAAGTTCATGCAGGCCTGATTCTTGCTGGAGAAGCAGCAATCCATGTGTGGGAGGCGCGCGAAGATGCAAAAGTTTGATGAAATGTACGCCATGCTGCCTTTCGATGGCAGCGATGTGCGGCCCCATTACAAGGCCTATGCCCAGTGGCTGGCACGCCAAGCGCCTGCTGCGATGCAGGCACGCCAGGCCGAGGCAGAAATGATTTTTCGCCGGGTGGGCATTACGTTTGCTGTCTATGGTGACAAGGACGAAGGCGGCGCCGGAACGGAGCGGCTGATTCCGTTTGACTTGATTCCCCGCATCATTCCTGCCGGTGAGTGGCAGCGTATGCAGCAAGGGCTGGTGCAGCGTGTGACCGCGCTCAACCGCTTTATCGGTGACATCTACAACGGGCAGGAAATTCTGCGGGCGGGCATTGTTCCGCGTGAACTGATTGACGGGAACAGCCAGTTCCGCCCTGAGATGTGCGGGCTGCAGGTGCCCGGCCATATTTACGCGCACGTTGCTGGCATTGACATCGTGCGTGCCCCCAATGCGCAGGGCGAGGGTGAGTATTACGTGCTGGAAGACAATCTGCGCGTGCCTTCCGGTGTGTCTTACATGCTGGAAAACCGCAAGATGATGATGCGCTTGTTTCCTGACTTGTTCAGCGCACACGCGGTCGAGCCGGTGGCGCATTACCCCGATATGTTGCTCGATACCTTGCGTGCCAGCGCTCCGCCCAGTGCTGCAGCGGCCACCGCGACCGTCGTGGTGCTGACCCCCGGCATGTACAACAGTGCTTACTTTGAACATGCCTTTTTGGCCCAGCAAATGGGGGTAGAGTTGGTCGAAGGCCAGGACTTGGTGGTACGCAATCAGGTGGTGTACATGCGCACCACCCGTGGCCTGCAGCGGGTCGATGTGATTTACCGTCGGGTGGATGATGACTTTTTAGACCCCGATGTTTTCCGTTCGACCTCGACACTGGGGTGTGCGGGCTTGATGGAGGCTTACCGCGCAGGCAATGTGACGATTTGCAATGCGGTGGGAACGGGGATTGCGGACGATAAGTCGGTCTACCCCTACGTGCCGGACATGATCCGCTTTTACCTGGGTGAAGCGCCCATTCTCAACAACGTGCCCACCTGGCTGTGCCGCAAGCCCGACGACCTGCGGTATGTGCTGGAGCATTTGCAGGAGTTGGTGGTCAAGGAAGTTCATGGCGCTGGTGGCTATGGCATGTTGATTGGCCCTGCAGCGACGACGGCAGAGCTTGAAGACTTCCGCAACGCATTGCGGGCGAACCCTGCGGGCTATATTGCCCAGCCGACGCTGAGCCTGTCGAGCTGCCCGACGATGGTGCAGGCGGGCATTGCGCCGCGTCACATTGACTTGCGCCCTTTTGTGCTCAGTAGCAGCGAAGGCGTGCACATGGTGGCGGGTGGTCTGACCCGCGTGGCTTTGAAAGAGGGATCGCTGGTGGTCAATTCTTCTCAAGGTGGCGGAACCAAAGACACCTGGGTGCTGGGTGAGCCTGGGCAAGCTGCGTTGCTGGCAGCGCAAGCACAGCCGTATGGCATGGTTCGGGGAGGATGAAATGCTAAGCCGCACTGCTGACCATTTGTTCTGGATGTCGCGCTATACCGAGCGGGCAGAAAACACTGCCCGCATGCTGAGTGTGAGCTATGACACCTCCATGCTGCCCATGCGCGCTGAAGATGCCACGCGGGTGTGGCAAGGGGTGCTGTCGATCAGTGAGTTGATTCCGGCGTACCAGTCACGCTACGGCGAAGTCACGCGCGACAACGTCCTTTTTTTCATGGTGGCTGATGAGCGCAACCCCGCATCCATCGTCGCGTGCTTGCGTGCAGCGCGTGAAAACGCACGCGCGGTGCGCGGAGCGTTGACGACGGAAATCTGGGAAACGCAAAACCAAACATGGCTGGCGCTGCGCACGCAGCTGTCTGGTGGTGCCTTGGGCAAAGACCCCGGCCAGCTGTTTGAATGGGTCAAGTACCGCTCGCACCTTGCACGCGGAGTGGCGTTGGGCACCATGCTGCAAGACGAAGCCTTTAACTTCGTGCGCATGGGTACTTTTTTAGAGCGTGCAGACAACACGGCGCGGCTGCTGGATGTGCGCTTTCATGCCGTTGAGCGTGACTATCACGGGGTGGACTTCAGTCGCAAAGCAGGGCAGCAGCTGGATTTTTACCACTGGAGCGCGTTGCTGCGCAGCGTGTCAGCGTTCGAGGTGTACCGCAAGGTCTACCGCGACGTGATCACGCCTGCGCGTGTGGCAGACCTGCTGGTACTGCGCGCGGACATGCCGCGCTCGCTGCACGCCTGCATGCGCGAAGTGGTGGACAACCTCAAGGCCGTGGCCCATGAGGGATCGCAGGAAAGCCAGCGCAAGGCAGGGCGCCTGCTGGCCGATCTGCAGTACGGCCGCATCGATGAAATTCTGGACACCGGCTTGCACGCTTATCTGACGCAGTTCCTGGACCGGGTGAACCTGCTGGGTGAGTCCATCACCCGGGATTTTCTGGTGCCAGAGCTGTGAGCGCACCACAGCGCAATGAACAACGGAGCCCGAAGGCTCCGTTTTTAATTGATAGCTGCTAGCGTAGATGGGGTAAGGGCTAGCACCGGTTTTTGCTACATAGGCTGCTGCCGGAGATGCCTGAGCAGACTCAATGTCCCTCAGCCTCGCCCATCTGGGTCTGCAAGTAGTTTTGCACACCGACTTTCTCAATCAGATCCAACTGGGTTTCCAGAAAGTCGATATGTTCTTCGGTGTCGTCCAGAATCTTGAGCAGCAGGTCACGAGAGACAAAATCGTGCGCAGCTTCTGCCGTCTTGATGCCGTCCTTGATGGTGGCCTGGGCCGCCAGCTCCAGGTTCAGGTCGCACTGCAGGGCTTCGGGCACATCTTCACCAATTTGCAGCTTGCCCAGATCCTGCAGATTGGGCAGCCCGTCCAGCATGAAGATACGATCCATCAGCACGTCGGCGTGCTTCATTTCGCCGATCGATTCTTTGTACTCCACTTTGGCGAGCGCCTCAAAGCCCCAGTGCTTGTACATGCGGTAGTGCATGTAGTACTGGTTGATGGCGGTCAGTTCATTTTTGAGTTGTGCTTGCAGCGCTGCAATGACTTGTGGATCGCCTTTCATGGGGGGCTCCTTTTGTAGTGAGGTGGTGGAACGTATTGTGCGGGATGGTGGTTCTGTGACGCCCGATGTCCACACTGGCGCGCAGTGGCTGCGGTTGATGATAAGTCGTGTTTGTATTGAGTGATAGCTTTGTGCAATCAATTTGATTAAGTCAATTGATTGGTTTTATTAAATGTAAGCGCTTAGACTACAGTCTGTGTTCAGTCGAATCACATAAGGAAACAACATGTCCGTTATCAATACCGTTATCAAGCCTTTCCAAGCCTCCGCATTCAAGGATGGCAAGTTTATCGAAGTGTCCGAAAAGGACGTGCTGGGCAAGTGGGCTGTGTTCTTCTTCTACCCCGCTGACTTCACCTTCGTGTGCCCTACCGAACTGGGCGACGTGGCTGACCACTACGACCAATTCCAGAAGCTGGGCGTAGAAATCTACTCCGTGTCCACCGACACCCACTTCGTGCACAAGGCATGGCACGACGCTTCCGAAACCATCGGCAAGATCAAGTACACCATGATCGGTGACCCATCTGGCGTGGTGACCAACAACTTCGAAGTGATGCGCCCCGGCGTGGGCCTGGCCGACCGCGGCACCTTCATCGTTGACCCCGATGGCGTGATCCAAGCTGTGGAAATCACCGCGGAAGGCATCGGCCGCAACGCCGAAGACCTGCTGCGCAAGGTGAAGGCTGCCCAGTACGTGCGCAACCACCCCGGTGAAGTGTGCCCCGCCAAGTGGAACGAAGGCGAAGCTACCCTGGCTCCTTCGCTGGACCTGGTCGGCAAGATCTAATCCGATTGCCCATGAAAAGCCTGGGCGAGGCCCGGGCTTTTTTTCAACCAAGCAATCACTGGCTATCAAAAAAGAATTTTATTAGGATTTGACTATTATGCTCGACGCCAATCTCAAGACCCAACTCAAAGCTTACCTCGAACGCCTGCAAAAGCCGCTCGAACTGGTGGCCACTTTGGACGACAGCAAGGCGGCTGGCGAAGTCAAGTCCCTGCTGGCCGACATTGCGGCGCTCAGCGACAAGATCACCGTGGTCGAGAATAACGACCTGAACGTGCGCAAGCCCTCGTTTGCCATCAACAACCCCGGCGTTGAAACCGGCGTGCGTTTTGCCGGTGTGCCACTGGGGCACGAATTCACTTCCCTGGTGCTGGCGCTGTTGCATGTCGGCGGCCACCCTTCCAAGGAATCGGCCGACTTGCTGGAGCAGGTCAAGGCCATTGATGCACCGCTGCATTTCGAGACCTATTACTCGCTGTCCTGCCACAACTGCCCCGATGTGGTGCAGGCGCTGAACCTGATGTCAGCCCTGAACCCCCAGATCACCCACACCGCGATCGACGGAGGCCTGTTCCAGGACGAAGTCAAGGACCGCGAAGTCATGGGCGTGCCCACCGTGTTCGTGAATGGCGAGCGCTTTGGCCAGGGCCGTATGGAGCTGGCGGAAATCGTTGCCAAGGTGGACACCGGCGCCGCTGCCCGCGAAGCCGCCAAGATTTCGGCCAAGGAGGCGTTTGACGTGCTGGTGGTCGGCGGTGGCCCCGCCGGTGCCGCTGCGGCCATCTATGCCGCCCGCAAGGGCATCCGCACTGGGATTGCTGCCGAGCGCCTGGGCGGCCAGGTGCTGGACACGGTGGACATCGAGAACTTCATCTCGGTCAGCAAGACCGATGGCCCCAAGCTGGCTGCGGCCATGGCGGCCCATATCCGTGACTATGAAGTCGACGTGATGAACCAGCAGACCGGCGCCAAGCTGGTGCCCGCTACCACCGAGGGCGGCCTGATCGAAGTGCACACCGCCTCGGGTGCGGTGCTCAAGTCCAAGACCGTGATCCTGTCGACCGGCGCGCGCTGGCGCAACATGAACGTGCCTGGTGAGGAGCAGTACCGCACCAAGGGCGTGACCTTCTGCCCGCACTGCGACGGCCCCCTGTTCAAGGGCAAAGACGTGGCGGTGATTGGCGGTGGCAACTCCGGCGTGGAAGCGGCCATCGACCTGGCCGGCTTGGTCAAGAGCGTGACGGTGCTGGAATTTGCCAGCGAGTTGAAGGCCGATGCCGTGCTGCAAAAGAAGCTGCGCAGCCTGCCCAACGTGACCGTGATCCTGAACGCCCAGACCACCGAAGTGAACGGCGACGGCAAGAAGGTCACCGGTATCACCTACAAGGATCGCACAACCGATGAGGTCCACCAGCTGGCGCTGGAAGGCATCTTCGTGCAGATCGGCCTGCTGCCCAACACCGACTGGCTCAAGGGCACGGTCAACCTGACGCGCTTTGGCGAGATCGAGATCGATGCTAAGGGCCACACCAATGTGCCCGGCGTGTTCGCGGCCGGTGACTGCACGAATGTGCCGTACAAGCAGATCATCATTGCCGCCGGCGCCGGTGCCACGGCCGCGCTGTCAGCGTTTGACCACCTGATTCGCCACTGATCGGTAGTGTCGATATTTAAGATAAATTGGCATCGGGCGCTTATCTAGCAAGCGCAGTTAGCTATTAAAAAAGGACTGCCCAGGCAGTCCTTTTTTTGTGAATCAACCCAGCGTGGGGCTGTCTTCCGCATCAGTCCATGGTCAGCTTTTGCTTGTCCACCACGTCCTTGTAGGCGGTGTATTCGGCCTTGATTTCGGCAGCAAACTTCTCGGGGGTGTCGGCCACGATCAAGGAACCGGTTTCCTCGATGCGCTTGCGCACGGCGGGGTCTTGCAGCACTTTGTGTACGGCTTTGTTCACCTTGTCCACGATGTCTTTGGGCATGCCTTTGGGGCCAATCACGCCGTAGTAGGCCATGCGGTTCACGCCAGGGGCACCCACTTCAGCCAGCGTGGGCACATCAGGCAGCACAGCCAAACGCTGGGGTGCCGCCACGACCAGCGGAGTCAGGCGCTTGCTTTGGATAAAGGGCAAGGTGGAAGGGAAGTTGTCAAACAGCAGCGGGATTTGGCCCGCTACAGCGTCGTTCAGTGCAGGGCCCGAGCCACGGTAGGGCACGTGCTGCATTTCGGTGCCGGTGGCCAGCATGAACATTTCCATCATCAAGTGACCGATGGAGCCAGTGCCGGGCGAGCCAAACGAATGCTTGCCGGGGTTCTTCTTCAGCTCGGCCAGGAAGGACTTGTAGTCTTGGCCTACGAACTTGGGGTTGGCTGCAATGATGTTGGGCGTGGCTGCGATGTTCACGATGGGCGTGAAATCGGTGAACACGTTGTAGGGAATCTTGGGGTTGATGGCGGGGTTGGTGGCCGTGGTCGATACGGTGGCAATGCCCAGGTTGTAACCATCGGGTGCAGCGCGTGCGGTTTCTGCCGCACCAATCGCGCCACCGCCACCGCCCTTGTTTTCCACAATCACGGGCTGGCCCAGTTCACGGCCCAGGGGGTCTGCAACCACGCGGGCAATCAGGTCGGTGGTGCCGCCTGCAGCAAAGGGCACCAGCAGCTTGATGGGTTTGTTGGGGTAGTTGGCTTGGGCGTGGGCAGTACCGAGGGTAAGCAGTGCGGCAACAGCCAGCAGAGAGCGACGCATCATGTGCAGTCTCCTTATCTTTGTTGTTGAAAGAAGACAGATGCTAGAGAGGTTGCGGGGGGCTGTGTAGGTCAAAATCCTAAGGTTAAACCCTTTGTATAGGGTAATCACTTGATGATGAAGTGCCTGCAAACAGGTATGCGCAGGCCTGGCGCTTGACCGCCATACGTCCTGGGGGGTAAGGGGCTAAACCGCTGCGAAGCGGTTCAGCACCAAGGGGGACTAGATCACCTGATCGGCATACAGGGCGCTAATGCGGGCCTCGCTCACGCCCATCTCTCGCAGCACTTCGTGGGTGTGCTGCCCCAGCGTGGGTGGAGCACTGCGGTAGGTGACAGGGGTGGCCGACAGCCGCATCGGGTTGGCCACGGTGGCCACATGGCCGATGCCATCACCCGCTTGGCGTGGCAATGACTGCGCAATGCCGCGGTGGCGCACTTGCGGGTCTGCAAAGGCCTGGGCGACGGTGTTGATGGGGCCACAAGGTACGGCCTTGTCCTCCAGCAGTGCAATCCATTCCTGCGTGCCGCGCGTTTGCATCATCGGCTCCAGCAGCGCCAACAATGCCGTGCGGTTTTGCACGCGGGCCGTGTTGGTGGCAAAGCGCGCATCCTGCGCCCATTCGGGTTGATGTACCGCTGCGCAAAAGCGCGCGAACTGGCCGTCGTTGCCAATGGCCAGCAGCACATTGCCATCGCTGGTTTTGAAGTCCTGGTAGGGCGCCAGGCTGGGGTGGATATTGCCCGCACGCCCCGGTGCTTGGCCGGTGGCGAGATACCCTGCCGCCTGGTTGGCCAGCACGGCCATGCCCACATCCAGCAGCGCCATGTCGATGTACTGGCCTTCGCCCGAGCCGTTGCGCGCGTTGTCGCGGGCATTGATGGCCGCCAAAATCGCGTTGCTGGCGTACAGGCCGGTGAACACATCGATCACCGCCACGCCCACTTTGAGTGGGCCGCCGCCTGGTTGCCCATCGGCATGGCCGGTGATGCTCATCAGGCCGCACATGGCCTGCACCATCAAATCGTACCCGGCGCGCTCGGCATAGGGGCCGTCTTGGCCAAAGCCGGTGATGGAGCAGTAGATCAGCTTGGGGTTCAGGGCTTTGAGGCTGTCGTAGTCCAGCCCGTATTGCGCCAGGCCGCCGACCTTGAAGTTCTCGACCACCACGTCGGCCTCGGCCGCCATCTGGCGCAGCAGGGCCTGGCCTTCGGGGTGGGCCATGTCCACGGTGATGCTGCGCTTGTTGCGGTTGCAGGCGGTGAAGTAACTGGCCTCGCGCGTGTCGCTGCCCGCATCGTCCTTCAGGAACGGAGGGCCCCAGTGGCGGGTGTCGTCGCCCGCGACCGGGCGTTCGACCTTGATCACATCGGCCCCCAGGTCGGCCAGCATTTGGGTGGCCCAAGGCCCCGCCAGGACGCGTGACAAATCCAAGACCTTGATGCCTGCCAGTGCACTGCGGGATGCGGTGTTTTGCATGGTATGTCCTTAACAAAAAAGGAGCGGCTAGCGCTCGTGAATCAAGCTTTCCAAATACGTTTGCATCTGAAGTGCTTGAAATGCGTGCGCTAGCAGCTCCTCAAACCAGAGCGCCTAGCAGCGCCCTAGGAGACAACAGGGAATTAGTTGCAGAAGGCAGCAATGCCAGTTTGTGCGCGGCCCAGGATCAGTGCGTGCACATCGTGCGTGCCTTCGTAGGTGTTGACCACTTCCAGGTTCACCAGGTGGCGGGCGACGCCAAACTCATCAGAGATGCCGTTACCACCCATCATGTCGCGCGCCAGGCGTGCCACGTCCAGCGCCTTGCCGCAGTTGTTGCGCTTGATCAGCGAGGTGATCTCGACCACGTTCTGGTGCTCGTCCTTCATGCGGCCCACGCGCAGGGCGGCTTGCAGGCCCAGGGTGATTTCGGTCTGCATGTCGGCCAGCTTCTTCTGGATCAGCTGGTTGGCGGCCAGGGGGCGGCCAAACTGCTTGCGGTCCAGCGTGTACTGGCGGGCGGTGTGCCAGCAGAACTCGGCCGCACCCATGGCGCCCCAGGCAATGCCAAAGCGGGCGCTGTTCAGGCAGGTGAAGGGGCCTTTCAGGCCGCGCACTTCAGGGAAGGCGTTTTCTTCGGGCACGAACACGTCGTCCATCACGATTTCACCGGTGATGGAGGCGCGCAGGCCCACCTTGCCGTGGATGGCGGGGGCGGACAGGCCCTTCATGCCCTTGTCCAGGATGAAGCCGCGGATCTGGCCCACGTTGCCGGCTTCGGACACTTCCTTTGCCCAGACCACGAACACGTCGGCCACGGGGCTGTTGGTGATCCACATCTTGGAGCCCTTGAGCTTGTAGCCGCCGTCGACCTTGTAGGCGCGGGTGGCCATGGAGCCGGGGTCGGAGCCGTGGTCAGGCTCGGTCAGACCGAAGCAGCCAATGAATTCACCGGACGCCAGCTTGGGCAGGTACTTCTGCTTCTGGGCTTCGGTGCCGAATTCGTTGATCGGCACCATCACCAGCGACGACTGCACGGAGGCCATGGAGCGGTAGCCCGAGTCCACGCGCTCAATCTCGCGGGCCACCAGGCCGTAGCTCACATAGTTCAGGCCGGCGCCGCCGTATTCGGTGGGGATGGTGGGGCCCAGCAGACCCAGCTCGCCCATCTCGCGGAAGATGGTCACGTCGGTCTTTTCGTGGCGGAACATGTCTTGCACGCGGGGCATCAGCTTGCCTTGGCAATACTCATAGGCCGCGTCGCGGATCATGCGCTCGTCGGCGGTCAGTTGCTCGTCCAGGTGAAAGGGGTCTTGCCATTGGAAGTTGGACATGTGGTGCTCCTTGGATGTCTCTGGGTGGTCTGGTGGCAATGCATGCGGTTTTGTGCATGCATGCCGGTCAATGGAAGCCATCGTACAAAGAGGGTGGGTGCCAGGCAAACGATTTGTTTGCATCCAGATATGAGGTTTGCGCATGTATAGCTTGAATGTGCGGTGCAATTGCGGCAGCATGTGCAGCCTTGTCTTGCCCTCCATCAAACAGCCACCCTTCCATGCGCCGCTCTATCCCTTCTACCCAAGCCCTGGCTTGTTTTGAGGCAGCCGCCCGCCACGAAAGCTATACCCGCGCCGCGCAAGAGCTGGCGCTGACGCAAGGGGCCGTTTCGCGCCAGGTGATTGCGCTGGAAGCGTTTGTGGGTGTGGAGTTGTTTCGCCGCACGCGCCATGGCGTGGCCCTCACGCCGGCTGGCGAGGCCTATGCGCGCAAGGTGCGCAGCTGGTTGCTGGGCATGGAGCGTGACACGCTCGACCTCATGGCCCACCAGGGTGCGGGCGGCACCATCAAACTGGCGGCCGTGCCCACGTTTGCCACGCGCTGGCTGATGCCGCGCCTGCCGCAACTGGCCAAAACCTACCCAGACATCACCGTGCACATTGATGTGCAAACCCGCCCGTTTTTGTTCGCCGACACGGGCTTTGATGCCGCTTTGTATGCGGGCACGCCCGATCAGGTGCGCAATTGGCCGGGGATTGAAGCCCTGCACTTGATGGACGAAGACGTGGTGCCCGTGTGCAGCCCCCAGCTGCTGGCCCGGGCCGTGCAGCGCGATCTGGGGCGTGCGTGGCAGCCGCTGGCCCCGCAGGCGCTGGCAGATTTGCCGCTGCTGCAGCAAAGCACGCGCCCGCAAGGTTGGGTGCAGTGGTTTCAGTCGGTGGGGGTGGATGCGCAGCGCGCCATGGACGGGCCGCGTTATGAGCTGTTTTCCATGCTGGCAGTGGCAGCCACGCAGGGCATGGGGGTGGCGCTGATTCCACCCATGCTGGTGGAGGCAGAACTGGCGCGCGGTGAGCTGGTGGTGGCCTGCGCCCAGCCTTTGCGGGGCGAGCGCGGCTACTACCTCATCACCCCCGCGCAGACCATGCCCTCAACGGTGGTGACGGCTTTTTCGACATGGCTGCACCGCATGGCCCAGCACAGCAGCGGTGTCGCAGGCTAGCGGTGCTTAAAAAACTGGCAGTCATAGAAAGTTCCTATCGTGACAATAGCTTAAGCCCCTTATCCAGTGGGCTAGGTGCACTTGTCCACAAGCTTGTTGGGGGCTGGTGGGGAGAACTTTTCGTGCCGATAGGGCGAAAGCGGTTGGCCCAAAAAAATAGCTGCCTGCGCTGATCTATCAAGCGCTGGCAGCTATTTGGAGCATGGATTAGGAGAGCGGCAGCTTAGCCGTGCAGCCCCACTCCCAGGCGCTGAGGCAGCACCTCTTGCAAGATGGTGGTCGAAATCTCTTCGATCGATTTGGTGGTGGTGGACAGCCAGTTGACCCCCGCGCGGCGCATCATGGCTTCGGCTTCATGCACTTCCGAGCGGCAGTTTTCCAGGCTGGCGTAGCGCGAGCCGGGGCGGCGCTCGTTGCGGATGGTGGACAGACGGATGGGGTCGATCGTCAGGCCAAACAGCTTTTTCTTGATGGGCTCCAGCGCCGGGGGCAGCTTTTTGCGCTCAAAGTCTTCGGGAATCAGCGGGTAGTTGGCCACTTTCAGGCCAAATTGCATCGCCAGGTACAGGCTGGTGGGGGTCTTGCCCGAGCGGCTGACGCCCACCAGCACCACATCGGCGCCGCTGAGGTCGTGGTTGGTCTGGCCATCATCGTGGGCCAGCGTGTAGTTGATGGCTTCCATGCGGTCCAGATACTCTTTGCTCTGGCTGATGTCTGAAAACCGGCCCACGCGGTGTTGGCTCTTCATGCCCAGCTCGTCTTCGAGCGGCTGCACAAAGGTGCCAAACATGTCCATCAACAAACCTTTGCAGTGATCGTGGATGACGGCCACCACGTCTTGGTTGACCAAGGTGCTGAACACGATGGGCTTTTTGCCCTCCACCTCACCGGTGTGGTTGATCTGGCGTACCGCTTGATGGGCCTTGTCAACAGTGTCGACGAAGGGAATGCGCACAATGCGGGGTTTGATATCGAACTGCGCCATCAAGGCGGTGCCGAAGGTTTCGGCGGTGATCCCTGTGCCGTCAGAAATTACGTATACGGTGCGCGAGTGCATGGGCAGTTTTCCAAGTCGAGTCAAACAAGCGCGCGCTTGCACGGCAAAGGCAGAGCCAGTGTGCGCGGCAAGGCGTGCGGTGCTGCGCATTATTCCTAATTTCAGCGCCAGTCTGCGCTTGGCTGGCGCATGGAATGTGGAGGTGGGCTGCACGTGATCAAAAAAAGATAGCTTGCCACGTTTATCCAGCCGTAGGTTTAAAGCTATTTGACATTTAAACCATTGATATAAAAGCGTAAGCAGCTATGAAATTGATGGTGTGCGCCATATTGTCCTTTGGAAACAGCGGGCTAAACACAGCTGCCCTTCAGAGGGCGGTGAGCATCTGCACGGCGCGAGCCAGATAACAGCGCGCATTGCTGGGCAGGAGTAGAATGCCTGCGCAAAGATTCAAGCGCTTGGAGCCTCTCCAGGCGCTGCACGGGCTGGCTACCGATGACCGATAACCTCGAACAGCAAAGTTGTGGTCGGTGTGCAGCAAGTGCATCCAGCAGGCGGGTGTGTTGGCACCGCCGCTGGGACGTACCGGTTTTTAACTTTGGAGCCTCCCATGTCTAACCGTTTCGAAGCGACCGCTTTGGTCGTGCCTTTCGAGCAATTGCGTATGAGCGACGTCGAAGTCGTAGGCGGTAAAAACGCCTCGCTCGGCGAAATGATCTCCCAGCTGCCTCAGGGCGTGCGCGTGCCCACCGGCTTTGCCACCACGGCCCACGCCTTCCGCGAATTCCTGGCGTTTGAAGGTCTGGCCGACAAGATTTCGGCCAAGCTGAAGGCGCTGGACGTGGACGATGTGCGCGCACTGGCTAGCGTCGGCGCCGAAATCCGCGCCATGGTGGAAGCACAACCTTTCCCCGCAGACCTGGAAGCCGCCATCCGCGCCGCTTTCATCACACTGCAAGGTGGCAACGAAGCTGCTTCGTTCGCCGTGCGCTCGTCGGCCACCGCCGAAGACTTGCCCGACGCATCCTTTGCTGGCCAGCAAGAGACCTTCCTGAACGTGGTCGGTATCGACGACGTGCTGCACAAGATGAAGGAAGTGTTTGCGTCGCTGTACAACGACCGCGCCATCTCCTACCGCGTGCACAAGGGCTTTGAGCACGATGTGGTGGCACTGTCCGCTGGCGTGCAGCGCATGGTGCGCTCCGACTTGGGCGCAGCCGGCGTGATGTTCACCATCGACACCGAATCCGGTTTTGAAGACGTGGTCTTCATCACTTCCAGCTATGGCCTGGGCGAAACCGTGGTGCAAGGCGCCGTCAACCCTGACGAGTTCTACGTGCACAAGCCCATGCTCAAGGCGGGCAAGAATGCGCTGATTCGCCGCAATCTGGGCTCCAAGCTGATCCAGATGGTGTTTTCCACACCCGAGGAAAAAGCTGCTTCCGGCAAGCTGGTCAAGACCACCGACGTGGCCCCCGAGCTGCGCAACCGCTACTCGCTGACCGACGCTGATGTGCAAGAGCTGGCCCGTTACGCGCTGGTGATCGAAGAGCACTATGGCCGCCCCATGGACATCGAGTGGGGCAAGGACGGCACTGACGGCCACCTATACATTCTGCAAGCACGTCCTGAAACCGTGAAGAGCCAGTCCAAGGGCCAAGCCGAGCTGCGCTACAAGCTCAAGGGCACAGGCAATGTGCTGGCCGAAGGCCGCGCGATTGGTCAAAAGATTGGTACCGGCCCTGTCCGTCTGGTGTCTGACATCTCGCAGATGGACCAAGTGAAAGCCGGCGACGTGCTGGTGACCGACATGACCGACCCCAACTGGGAACCCGTCATGAAGCGCGCCAGCGCCATCGTCACCAACCGTGGTGGTCGTACCTGCCACGCCGCCATCATTGCGCGTGAGTTGGGCATTCCTGCCGTGGTTGGCTGCGGTGACGCCACCGCGCTTCTGAAGGATGGCACCTTGGTGACCGTGTCCTGCGCTGAAGGCGATACCGGCAAGATCTACGACGGCCTGATCGAAACCGAAGTGACCGAAGTGGTGCGCGGCGAAATGCCCGAGATCAGCACCAAGATCATGATGAACGTGGGCAACCCCCAGCTGGCTTTTGACTTTGCCCAGTTGCCCAACCAGGGCGTGGGTCTGGCCCGCTTGGAGTTCATCATCAACAACAACATTGGTGTGCACCCCAAGGCCATCCTGGACTACCCAGCGGTAGACCCTGACCTGAAGAAGGCCGTGGAATCCGTGGCCCGCGGCCATGCATCGCCCCGCGCTTTCTACGTCGACAAGGTGGCCGAAGGCGTGGCAACGATTGCTGCTGCGTTCTGGCCCAAGCCCGTGATCGTGCGCATGTCGGACTTCAAGTCCAACGAATACCGCAAGCTGATCGGTGGCAGCCGCTACGAGCCTGAGGAAGAGAATCCGATGCTGGGCTTCCGCGGTGCTGCGCGTTATATCTCTGAAGACTTCGGTGAAGCCTTCAAGATGGAATGCGAAGCCCTGCGCCGTGTGCGTGAGGACATGGGCCTGACCAACGTGCAGATCATGATTCCCTTCGTGCGTACGCTGAAGCAGGCTGAGCGCGTGACCACCATGCTGGGCGACAACGGCCTCAAGCGTGGTGAGAACGAGCTCAAGCTGATCATGATGTGCGAAGTGCCTTCCAACGCCATCCTGGCCGACGAGTTCCTGGAATACTTCGACGGCTTCTCCATCGGCTCGAACGACCTGACCCAGCTGACCCTGGGTCTGGACCGCGACTCCGGTCTGGAATTGCTGGCAGCGGACTTTGACGAGCGCGATCCTGCCGTGAAAAAGATGCTGGAGCGCGCGATTGAAGCGTGCTTGGCCAAGGGCAAGTACGTGGGTATCTGCGGTCAAGGCCCATCCGACCACCCTGACTTTGCCAAGTGGCTGGCAGACAAGGGCATTGTTTCGATCTCGCTGAACCCCGACACCGTGATCGATACTTGGCAGAATCTGGCGGGCTAACTTACCGCCTGCGTGAAAGGCCTGTGATGCAGTTTTCTGAAAATGATGTGCATGGCGGGCCAGATCCAATCTCGGCCAACGGGGGGCATATGCCCCCCGATTGGCATGACACACACCACCTGTGGCTCAAAGCAGTTTTGCTGGCAGTCTGGGTGGTGTCTTCATTTGGGGTGGTGTTTTTTGCGCGGGACTTGCAGGCCTGGGTGCAAGGCTGGCAGCTGGGCTACTGGATGGCCGCCCAAGGGGCAGTCCTGATGTTCATGCTGATCGCGCTGGTTTACTGTGTAGTGATGGATTTGTTCGAGCGCTCGGCCTAAGCACGCCGCAGCTTTTCTCCTCCCTTCACGTTGCATGCCCATTCCTTCCGGCGCTAGCGCCGCATCTTTCCCTCGCGCGCGCGCCTACCAGTGGCGTATCCACCGTCTGGTCGGGCTGTACTGCGTCTGCGTGCTGCTTTTTCTGCTGCTGATGACCTGGGCTGAGCGCCAGGGGCTGTCACGGCACTGGATTGGCCCCATTTTTTTGTTCGTGCCGGTGATGATGTATGCCGGTATCGGTGTCTGGGGGCGCACCGGCGATGCCGATGAATACTACGTCGCTGGTCGCCGTATTCCCCCCATGTACAACGGTATGGCAGCTGCCGCTGACTGGATGAGCGCGGCGTCTTTCATCAGCTTATCGGGCGCTTTGTATTTGCAAGGCTTTGGTGGCAGCAGCGGACAGCCAGGGGGGCTGGCGTACTTGCTGGGTTGGACGGGCGGGTTCTGCTTGGTGGCCATGCTGGTGGCGCCCCACCTGCGCGCCATGAATTTGTACACGTTGCCGGACTTTTTCCAGCAGCGCTTTGGTGGGCGCTGGCCCCGCAAGATTGCAGCGATTGCCTCGATTGTGTGCTCCTTCACGTATGTGGTGGCGCAGATCTACGGCGTGGGGCTGATCGCTTCGCGGCTGACCGGGGTGCAGTTTGAGATTGGCATCATGCTGGGTCTGGGCGGTGTGCTGCTGTGCTCTTTTCTGGGCGGTATGCGTGCCGTGACCTGGACACAGGTGGCGCAGTACGTGGTGATCTTGCTGGCATTCCTGATTCCCGTGTCATGGCTGGCCTACAAACAGCTGGGCAACCCCGTGGCGGCGGTTGCGTATGCCAGCCAGTTGCAAAAAATTGCCGAGCTGGAAGCGCAGTTGCTGGTGTCGCCCCAGGAGTTGTCCGTGCAGCACCTCTACAGCGAACGCGCGGACGCGCTGGAAGCCAAGCTCCAAGATGTGCCCTTGGCGATGGAGCGTGATCGTCTGGTGCTGCACGAGCGGCTGCGTTACTTGCGCTCCACCAATGGCGATATGGGGCAAATTGCGGCCATCAGCCGCGAATACGCCAACTTACCGCGCAATCCTTCGGTGGCCGAGCAGCAATGGCGCCAGCAACTGCAAGATTACCGTGAGCGTGCCAAACCCTTGTCCGGTCTGCCACGCCACAGCCAGCCTTTTGGTGGCGACCCGGATGGCACACCCGCAGAGCGGGCCCAGTTCAACGATGAGCGCAACAATTTCTTGGCGCTGATGTTTTGTCTGATGCTGGGCACGGCAGGCCTGCCGCATTTGCTCACGCGCTACTACACCGTGCCTTCTGTGTCGGGCGCACGCACTTCTGTGGCATGGACGCTGTTTTTTATTGGCCTGATTTATTTGAGTGCCCCAGCACTGGCGGCGCTGATCAAGCTGGAAGTGATGAACAACCTGGTGGGCGTGCGCTTTGATGAGCTGCCCAACTGGATTGCCCAGTGGGCGCGGGTGGATGCGTCGCTGCTGTCGGTGGAAGACATTAACCGCGATGGCATTTTGCAGTTTGGTGAGTTGCGGCTGGGGGCCGATCTCATCATGCTGGCCACCCCTGAAATTGGGGGCTTGCCCTATGTGGTGGCCGGGCTGGTGGCGGCCGGCGGGCTGGCGGCGGCACTGTCGACGGCCGATGGCCTGCTGCTCACCATCAGCAATGCACTGGTGCGGGACTTGATTGTTTCGCGGCGCTTGCGTCAGGCATCCTCAGAGCAGCGCGTGATTTTGTCCAAGTTCATGCTCATGGGCGTGGCGTTGCTGGCGGCGTTTGCGGCGGGGCAGCGCTCTTCCGATATTTTGCCCATGGTGGCCGCTTCTTTTTCGTTGGCGGCCTCTGCCTTTGTACCTGCAATGGTGCTGGGTATTTTCTGGCGTGGCGTGACGCGCTATGGCGCCATTGCGGGCATGTTGTCAGGCTTGGGCGTGGCGCTGTATTACATGCTCTCGCACAGCCTGTGGGTGCAGCATTGGGTGCCATCGATTTTGCTGGCCGATGGCCTGTGGTGGGGGCTTCAGCCCGTGTCTGCCGGGGTTTTTGGTGTGCTGGCGGGCTTGCTGGCGACCGTGCTGGTGAGCTGGTTGACACCGCATATTCATCAAAACAAATAGCTGCTAGCGCTCAATTGATAAAGCTTTCGATGATGAAATTATTTGAAAGTGTTATTGGGTGAGCGCTAAATGCTCATGAAGTAGTAGCGAAAATTCGCAGCCCAACATGGATTGCCCCAATGCAGCGCCGCCCGCTTGTGTGCGATGCTGAACAGCACCAAGCCAATTCAGGAGACGGTATGAGCGCGGTTTTGATCAAAACACCGGAAGGCCAGCAAGCCTTTAAAGAGCGCAGCGCACTGCTGGCAGGTAAAGTGCGCTCCGCTTTTTTGCTGTTTGATGGCCAGCGCAGCGTATCCCAGGTACTGGCTGCCACCCAAGGTTTGGGGGTGGTGCAGGCGGATATTGAAGCCCTGCAGCAAGCGGGTTTTTTGCAAGATCTGGTGGCCCATACCCCAGACCTGGCACCGGCTGATATGCCCCAGCGTAGCGACCAGGATCGCTACCGTGATGCCTACCCCTTGGCCGTTGCGTTGACGGGCAAGCTGGGTCTGTCTGGCTTTCGTTTGAATTTGTCGGTGGAGGGATCGACTTGCTATGCAGATTTGGCAGCCGTGGCACCCAAGATCAAAGAAGCTGTGGGGCCAGCCGCTTACGCACCGCTGCAGCGGGCGTTGTTTGCGTAAAGCGTGGATGTTGCATGCAGCATCAGATGGTGACATACGATAAAAAAACGGCCTGTCAATGACAGGCCGTTTTGCATTCTCCGTGCGAGAGGCTGGGCAGTGATTTACACCGCCAGCAACTCCACCTCAAACTTCAGGGTGGCGTTGGGCGGAATCACACCGCCTGCGCCGCGGGCACCGTAGCCCATTTCTGGAGGAATGATCAGCGTGCGCTTGCCGCCTACCTTCATGCCTTCCACGCCCTTGTCCCAGCCCTTGATTACCATGCCCGCGCCCAACTGGAACACGAAGGGGTCATTGCGGTCTTTGCTGGAATCAAACTTGGCGCCTTGCTCGCCGTTGTTGTAGAGCCAGCCGGTGTAGTGCACGGTCACACGCTTGCCGCGCGTGGCTTCGGCGCCTTCGCCGACCACGGTGTCCTCTGCCTGCAGCACGGGCGCGGTCTTGGTGCCCAGCAGTTCCACTTCAAACTTCAGCGTGGCGTGGGGCGGGATCACGCCGCCTGCGCCGTGGGCACCGTAGCCCAGTTCTGCAGGGATGATCAGGGTGCGCTTGCCGCCCACCTTCATGCCTTGCACGCCTTCGTCCCAGCCACGGATGACCATGCCATCGTCCAAGGTGAACTCAAAAGGCTCACGGCGGTCTTTGCTGGAGTCGAATTTGGCGCCTTGCTCGCCATCTTGGTAGAGCCAGCCGGTGTAGTGCACCTTGACGTCAGCGCCGCTGACAGCTTGGGCACCTTCGCCGACAACGACGTCTTCGTATTGCAGGCCAGAGGCAGTGGTGGTCAGTGCCATGGAGTGTTCCTTGTGAGATTGCGCAAATAAAAACAGGCACTGTGAGTGCCTGTGTGAGTCGGTGGCGGCAAGGGGGCCGCCACGAGGCAGGTGCCTAGATTACTTCTTCGCGCGGGCGGCTGCCCAGCGTGTGGCAAAAGCCTGTAGATCGCTCAGGCGCTTGAGCAGGTCTTGGCCCGAAGGAGTGACGGTATAGCCGTCGTTGCCGTGCTCCATCAAACCTTCTTCGCGCAGCTCTTTGATGCGGGTGTTCAAAGTGTTGGGCGTGATGCCGCCCACGCTGTCTTGCAACAAACGGAAGGTTTGGGGGTGACCATCGCGCAGTGCCCACAGCACGCGCAGTGCATAGCGGCGCTCGAGTTTTTCGAGCAACTGATTGATGGCGGCGTTTTCCTTAGAGCTCATGGACGCTTCTCCTTGCGCTGAGATGGGGGATGGATCTGATGCATCGCTGCCGATCCAAACGGGTTTGACTATAGCTTTGAATCTTGTCTGCTACAAGTTTAGTAGCTCGGAGCGCAGAATCGCTAGGCCGTAAAGTCCAAAAAACGTCAAAAACACTACTTTTGTTGTAGCGTTGCCACGTTCTCCAGCGCGCGCGCTCACCTTCGGGGATGGGCGGATTGCCCAAAACATCGGGAAGGGGCTGGGGTGGACTTTCTAGAATTGTTGGCACACAGGGGAAACCCTTGGCGGCAAGAAGTTGCCGCTGTTTGATGAATTTTTTTGCCATGACCGACAACGCTGCTTCCGACCTACCTACCGCTTCTCCTTCCAGCCCCAACCAAGCCTCTTTGCCTTTGCAGGGCATACGCGTGGTGGAGTTCAGCCACATGGTCATGGGGCCTGCGTGTGGCATGGTGCTGGCGGATCTGGGCGCAGAAGTCATCAAGGTGGAGCCGGTGACGGGTGACCTGACACGCGGGTTGCTGGGCGCGGGCGCGGGATTTTTTCCCATGTTCAACCGCAACAAGAAAAGCGTTGCCATCGACCTGCGCAGCGCTGAAGGGCTGCAAGCGGCGATTCGCTTGGCCTCCACCGCCGATGTGGTGGTGCAAAACTTCAAGCCCGGCGTGATGAAGAAGTACGGACTGGACTATGCCCACCTGTCCCGGCTTAACCCCGGCCTGATCTATGTGAACCACACGGGCTTTCTGCCCGGCCCTTACGAGCATCGCACCGCACTGGATGAGGTGGTGCAGATGATGGGTGGGCTGGCGTATATGACCGGCCGCCCCGGCGATCCGCTGCGTGCCGGCTCCAGCGTGAACGACATCATGGGCGGCATGTTTGGGGCGATTGGCGCGCTGGCCGCGCTGATGCAGCGCAACCAGACCGGCAAGGGGCAGGAAATCGATTCGGCCCTGTTTGAAAACAATGTCTTCCTGGTCGGTCAGCACATGATGCAGTACGCCGTCACCGGCCAGCCTGCGGCGCCCATGCCCGAGCGCATTTCGTCCTGGGGGCTGTATGACGTGTTCAGCGTCAAAGATGGCGAGCAGATATTCCTAGCCGCCGTGAGCGATGCCCAGTGGCGCACCTTTTGCACCGCCATGGGGTTGGAAGACATGGCCAACGATCCGGCTTTGCAGACCAACAACGACCGTGTGCGTGCCCGCGCCACCATGCTGCCCGAACTGCGCAAGCGCTTGGCGCACTACAGCGCTGCACACTTGGCGCAGGTCTTTGAAGCACGCCAGTTGCCCTTTGCGCCGATCTCGCGCCCCGAGCAGTTGCTGGACGATCCGCACTTGCTGGCCACGGGGGGCTTGGCGGATGTGGTGCTCAGCGATGGGGAAAGAGCGGGCCACACCGCGAAAACCACCTTGCTGCCGATCCGCATGGCTGGTGAGCGTTTGGGGGTGCGCAGCCAGCCCCCTAAACAAGGGGAACACACGCGCGAGCTGCTGGCATCCTTGGGGTATACGCAAGCAGAAATAGACGCCATGCTGCAATCCCAAGCGATTGCTTGAGGTACGTGCTGCCAGACACGATCCGAACAGCATTTTGAGTGTTTTAGGCTCTGGCGCTTATTGGGTAAGCGCTGGTAGCTATCAAACTTAGGTATCAAGACTTATCCATCAAAACTTATCTATCAAGACTTAGCAATCAAGCATAAAAAAAGGAGACCAGAGGGTCTCCTTTTTGTTGCGCGCAGGCCAGCAGTGGCTGGCGGGGCAGGCTTTACAGCGAATCGATGAAGCTGCGCAGCTTGTCCGAGCGGCTGGGGTGCTTGAGCTTGCGCAGTGCCTTGGCTTCGATCTGGCGGATACGCTCGCGCGTCACGTCAAACTGCTTGCCCACTTCTTCCAGCGTGTGGTCGGTGGACATTTCGATACCGAAGCGCATGCGCAGCACCTTGGCTTCGCGGGGGGTCAGGCCATCCAAGATGTCCTTAACCACATCGCGCAGACCGGCTTGCATCGCGGCTTCGATAGGCGCAGTGTTGGCCGAGTCTTCGATGAAGTCGCCCAAGTGGCTGTCGTCATCATCACCAATCGGGGTTTCCATCGAGATGGGTTCCTTGGCGATCTTCATGATCTTGCGGATCTTGTCCTCAGGAATTTCCATCTTCTCGGCCAAGATGGATGCATCAGGTTCGAAACCAAACTCTTGCAAGTGCTGGCGCGAGATGCGGTTCATCTTGTTGATGGTCTCGATCATGTGCACCGGGATACGGATCGTGCGGGCCTGGTCCGCAATCGAGCGAGTGATGGCCTGGCGAATCCACCATGTGGCGTAGGTCGAGAACTTGTAGCCGCGGCGGTATTCAAACTTGTCCACGGCCTTCATCAGACCGATGTTGCCTTCCTGGATCAGGTCCAGGAACTGCAGACCACGGTTGGTGTACTTCTTGGCAATCGAGATCACCAGGCGCAAGTTGGCCTCGATCATCTCTTTCTTGGCAAAGCGGCTGTTGCGCTCGCCTTCGTTCATGCGCTTGTTGATGTTCTTGAGTTCATCCAAGGGCACGACGACGCGTGATTGCAGGTCGATCAGGTTTTGCTGCAGCTCTTGCACGGGAGGAATGTTGCGCGACAGCACATTGCTCCAAGGCTTGCCGGCATTGGCATGCTCTTCCACCCACTTCAGGTTCAGCAGGTTCGGTGGGAATTCCTTGACAAAGGTTTCCTGTGGCATGCGGCACTTGTCCACGATGATCTTGCGCAGCTCACGCTCTTTCTTGCGCACATCGTCCACTTGCGAACGCACCAAGTCGCACAGCTTTTCAATGGTCTTGGCGGTGAAGCGAATGGTCATCAACTCTTCAGTGATGGACTTCTGCACCTTGTTGTAAGCCGCTGAGCCCCAGCCGTCTTTGTCATAGGCTTTGCGCAGCTTTTCGAAGTCTGCCGCAATCTTGTCAAAGCGCACCAAGGCTTCGTTCTTGAGCTCTTCCAGACGGCGTGTCATGGCCTTGGAGCCACCCTTGCCGTCATCGTCATCTTCTTCGTCGTATTCGTCGAAGTCTTCTTCGGCCACGTAGTCGTCGTTTTCATCGGCATTCACAAAGCCGTCGACGATGGTGGAGATGACGACCTTGCCATCACGGATTTCAGCGGCCATGCCCAGCACTTCGGCAATGGTGGCGGGCGAGCCGGAGATCGCCTCCATCATGTCCATCAAGCCGCCTTCGATGCGCTTGGCGATTTCAATTTCGCCTTCGCGGGTCAGCAGCTCGACCGTGCCCATTTCACGCATGTACATGCGCACTGGGTCGGTGGTGCGGCCAAACTCCGAATCCACGGTCGACAGCGCGGCTTCCGCTTCTTCTTCCGCTTCTTCTTCGGTGGTCGCAGACTGGCCGGTGTTGTTCAGCAACAGGGTTTCAGCATCCGGCGTTTGCTCGTACACCGCCACGCCCATGTCGCTCAACATGGAAATTACAACTTCCATGGTTTCAGCGTCCACCAGCTTATCGGGCAAGTGGTCGTTGATTTCAGCGTGGGTGAGGTAGCCGCGAGTCTTACCCAGCTTGATCAGCATCTTCAGACGCTGACGGCGGGTGTTCATTTCTTCTTCGGTCAGAACGGTCTCGTCCAGACCGAATTCCTTCATCAAGGCACGTTCTTTGGCCTTGCTGATCTTCATGCGCAGCGGCTTGGCCTTTTCGGTCGTACCAGTGCCTGCAGCTTCTACTTCTACTTCGGCTTCAGGCTCGGCATCCGCTTCCAAATCGATATCCGCGTCAAAGTCACCAATATCTTCATCGTCACCGGACTCTTCCTTGGCTTTGGGCTTGCGGCCGCGCTTGGCTGGGGCCTTGGCTTCGGCGGCGGGCTTGGCTGCTTTCTTGGCCGCGGGCTTTTTGGCTACGGGTTCTGCAGTTTCTGCCGCGTCTTTTTTGGCCGCAGTTTTTTTAGCGGCAGGCTTTTTGACCGCAGGAGCGTCGTCAGCGTCGGATTTCTTTTTTCCGCGCTTGGGTGCGGATTCGGCCAGCAGCGCATCGGCCATGGCTTTAAGTTCAGCTTGGGACAGGGTCGCCATATCGGAATCTTTCTTGGAAGCGACTGCCGTTTTGGCAGCGGGCTTCTTCACCGCAGTTGCAGGCGCAGCTTTGGCGCTGGCAGTTGCGGTGGTTTTGGAAGTTTTGGGCTTCGCGCTAGCGTCGGGCGCCTGCTTGGACTTCGCGGACTTTGAAACGGGCATGAAAACCTCTTGGTCAAAAGCGAACACACAAAGGGGAAAACGCAAGCGCCACTCAACCCGGCGCATGAACGTGCTAACTAAAAATTAGCACGCACGGGAGCGAACAGCTCCCTAGGCAAGATGTCTGGGCGATCATTTGGTGTGCAGTCCTTGCGGATATTGGGCGAGCAATTGCTGCTCAACACGTGATTCCATCACGGTGCCCGGGCCGGAGGTGCTGCTGTCGCTCTTGCCGAATAATGGATTAATTATAGCGTTTGCTAGAAATTGCAAGAGGTAAACGCGATTTTTACGTAAATATTTTTTAATGAGGCCGCAAACCCTTGCTGGGCAAGGGTTGCAAGGTGTATTTTTAAAAATAAGAGCATTCAGCGCTGGTTAATAAAGGCTTTCAAATATTTTTATATTTAAAAGCCTTGCTTTTAAAGCGTGAAGTGCTCTTGTTTTTAATTTAATTGCCCGGTGCGGTGGGCGCTGCCAGCAGACGGTTGCGCCGCTCGATGAGGGCTTGGTACTGGGCTTTGGCCGCATGGTCTAAGGGGTTGGCCATGTAAGTTTTGAGTGCCTCGGTGGCCAGGTTGCCAATGCGCTCGGCCATCATGGGGGCCAAGATGTTGCGCAGCTCTTGGAACTGTTCTTCTTCTTCGCCCTCGGGGTGGCCGTGCGGGCCGCTCATGAGGTGCAAGGCCAGCGCCGCATGCGGCGTTTGTGCGACGCGCTCTTTCAACACCGCCCACGCTTGCGGGCCGTGGTCTTGAAATTCACTTTCAATCCATGCAAACAGCGGGCCGTGCGGGGCGGGCTGATTGACCAAGGTGTCCAGGTCATCGTTGTCCAGCCGCTCCATAAATTTCATCTGCGACAGCAAAATCCGCGTGGCCTGATCGGGCGCGGTGGAGGGCGCCACGCGTGGGCCGGTGGACATGGCGGGGCGCTGCTCTTTGAAGCGGCTGAATTTGTTGTTGCGTTTCCAGTCCCCACGGGTGTTGCCGCCGCCGCTGTTGCCACTGTTGTTGCTCCAGCGGTCTGTGTAAGGGGCGCTGTGGCTCGGGGCAAATTCCCCCACCCAGTCGGGAGGGGCTGATGCATACGGTGGTGGGTTTTCATGGCTGGGGGCTGCGCTGGGTTTGCTGCCGCCGCGCTGAAAACGCTTTTCCTGGGCTTCGGCCTGGGCCCACAGCTCTGACAGCTCGCGGGTGTCGATCTGGATTTTTTGGGCCAGTTCGCCCAGTACCAGGCGCTTGAAGGCGCCATCGGGCAGCAGATTCCATAGCGGGCGCGCTTGGCTGGAGAGCTTGGCGCGGCCTTGGGCCTGACCCAAGTCGCACTCGGCGCTGGCAGCTTCGATCAGAAACTGGTTCAGCGGCAAGGCGTTGGAGACTTGGCGTGCAAACGCGTCGCTGCCGTGCGCGCGGATGAAGCTGTCAGGGTCGTGCTCGGCAGGCAGGAACAAGAATTTAATGCTGCGTGTGTCGCTGGCGTAGGGCAGGGCGGCTTCCAGTGCCTTGTGCGCTGCGCGGCGGCCCGCGCTGTCGCCGTCAAAGCTGAAGACGACCGAGTCGGTAAAGCGAAACAGCTTTTGCACATGGTCGGCGGTGCAGGCGGTGCCTAGGGTGGCCACCGCATTCGGAAAGCCCAGCTGTGCCAGGGCCACCACGTCCATATAGCCTTCGGTGACCAGCGCGTAGCCCATGCTGCGCAGCGCATCACGGGCTTCAAACAGGCCGTACAGCTCACGCCCTTTGTGGAACAAAGGAGTTTCAGGCGAATTCAGGTATTTGGGTTTTTCATCGCCCAATACGCGCCCACCAAAGCCTATGCACAGGCCTTTGACATCGCGGATCGGGAACATGATGCGGTCACGAAAGCGGTCGTAACGCTTGTCGTCTTCGCCCACGATGACCAACCCCGATTCGTGCAGCTGCGGGTCGTCATATTCCGGAAAGACACTGGCTAAGTTACGCCAACCGGCGGGCGCATAACCCAGTCCGTATTTGCTGGAGATGGCACCGGAGACGCCGCGATCTTTCAAATACTGCACGGCATGCGGGGCAGTCTTGAGTTGCGCGCGATAAGCAACGCCTGCACGCTCGAGCACATCGTTGAGTGTGGCTTGCTTGAGCTTGGCCGCGGCCTGGCGCTCGCGCTCTTGGGGGCTGATGTCTTCTTGCGGCACCACCATGCCAACTTGGCCGGCCAAGTCGTTGACGGCCTCAATAAACCCCATGCCCGTGTGTTCCATCAAAAAGCTGATGGCGTTGCCGTTTTTGCCACAACCAAAGCAGTGGTAGAACTGTTTGGCGGGGCTGACGCTGAAAGACGGTGACTTTTCCCCGTGGAAGGGGCACAAGCCCATGAAGTTGGCGCCGCCTTTTTTGAGCTGCACGTAGCGGCCCACCACGTCGACGACATCGACGCGGGCGAGCAGCTCTTGAAGAAAAGATTGGGGAATGGACACGGGCGCTATTGTCCGATACGGCGGCAGTTTTCGCCGGGGTGTGCCTTTGGCAAGGCGAAAAAAAAGCCCGGCCAAAAGGACGGGCTATCAAAGAAGGGGAAAGGGGTGGTGATGCGGCTTAGTGCAGCATCAGGGCGCCAGCGCTCTTGCTCTTGCCGGCGCGTGCGGGGGGGGTGCACAGGCCGCATTCGTAGTGGCGGGCGTTTTCATACAGTTCGGTCACAAACATGCCGCTGCACTTGCTGCACTTGGTGCGGGTGAGCATGTTGGCATCCACAAATTTCACCAGACGCCAGGCGCGGGTGAAAGAGAGCAGGCAGTCCAGCTGCGAAGCTGTCACTTGCTCGGTGTACAGACGGTAGGCCTTGGTCAGGATTTCCACGGAGTCTGCATCCACGCCTTTGGACAGGTACTCGTAGATGTTCAGGAACAACGAGCTGTGGATGTTTTCTTGCCAGGTCAGGAACCAGTCGGTGGAAAAAGGGAGCTGGCCCTTGGAGGGGGATTTGCCCGCGATTTCCTTGTACAGGCGGATCAGGCGTTCATAAGAGAGGGTGGTCTCCGATTCCAGCACTTGCATGCGTGCGCCCATGTTGATGAGCATGGCGGCGCGCTCGATTTGCTTGGATTCGTTCAGAACGCTTTTGGTTGCTGTGGTGGCCATGGCAGAACTCTGTGTCAGTGTTTGGGGTGTCAGTCTTAAAGAGGGCTTTAAGGCTTAGAGCACTTCGGAGACGCGGCTGGCCATCAAGATGTTGGCGTGCAGCGTGTTGGTGGCTTCGTTGCCGATCTTGTTGCTGCTGTGGTTGGTCAGCAGGTTCCAGACCAGGTCATCGTCCACACGGAAGCTGCACAGCATGGTGTTGCGGGAGGCGATCTTCAGCACTTGTGCTGCAGACAGGGTGGCCAGAATGTCGCAGGCCTCTTCGCTCAGGCCCAAGCGGAAAACTGCTTCAGCTTTGTCTTTGCGGATCAGTGTCTGTGCCAGCATCAGGTAGGTCAGATTGGCTTCGCGGATCTCGGCAAGCAGTTGTTCGTCATTCATGATTCCACCCTTTCAAATTCCAAAAATTGAGTCTTAGCTCGAGGTGTCGCTGTGGCGCTAGGCAGGCAGCGATCTGATGGAATGAATTGTGAAATACCGCAAACAGGAAGTTGAGTCGGGGTACGCCGGTGCGTCGCGTCTCGTTGGGGCGCCGTATTTGTCTGGTTTGTATCGGGTGTGTGTAGGAGAAATTCCTACATCAGCAACATTGCATTGCTGGCATGAGGTGAATTGTAAGTTTGTTTGTAACAAACTGATACATCAATCTAAGGGGCTAAAACTACCCTTTATGCAGGCTTGGATGAAAGGGGGCTTTTCTTTCACTGCAGGTCTGCATAGTGCCTGAATTACGGGCGGATGATGCTCCTGAAAAAGGTGCAAAAACCGCCTTGTTCTCAGCGGAAAAGATAGTTAACTTTTGGCGACCGGGCGCGCCGGGTTGCTGCACCATTCGCTCCAGCTGCCTGCAAACAGTTTAGTAGGCGCAAACCCTGCAATCTCCATGGCGATCAGGTTGGGCAGCGCGCTGACGCCGCTGCCGCATTGGTGCACCACGGTGGCGGGGTCACGGTCTTGCAACAGGGCTTCAAACTCTGCACGCAGCAATTCTTTGGGTTTAAAGCGACCGTCCAGGGCGATGTTGTCGGTGAAGGGGCGATTCAGGGCGCCGGGAATGTGTCCGGCTACGGGGTCCATGGGTTCCACTTCGCCGCGGTAGCGGGCAGGGGCACGGGCATCGATCAGGGTTTGGTGGCCTGCTTGCCCCAGGCCTTGCTCCACCTCGTCGGCCGACACCAGCTGGCGCAGGCTCTCGTGCAGCGCAAAGTTGGATTGAAAGTGTGCTGGCTCTGTGCCTTGGCTGGTGGCGCCGCCCTGCGCAGTCCATGTTTGCAGTCCGCCATCAAGCACAGCAACCGCATCGTGTCCGGCCCATTTGAGCATCCACCACAGGCGACCACAGAAATTGCAGCCTTGGCGGTCATACACCACGGCTTGCATGTCATTGCGAAAGCCGACGGAGGACAACCATTGTGCAAAGCGCTCACGGCTAGGCAAGGGGTGGCGGCCACCGGAGGCGGGCTGGTCAGTTTGCGCGGTATGCACCTGCCCGTCTTTGCCGGGCGCGCCATGGCGGGCGCTGAGGTGCTGGTCCAAATCTGCATACACCGCGCCGGGGATATGGGCCTGCGTGTACTGCTGGCGGCCTGCGGCGGGGTTGGACAAATCAAAACTGCAGTCAAACACCATATAGGGCTGGCCGCTGGCTTGGAGGGTTTGGAGTTGGGCGGTCGAAATCAGTGTGGTGTAGGTCATGGCCTCGGCAAAGAGAGTTCAATCTCTGTGCATTGTGAACCACGTGGCGCGGCTGTGCCTATTTAAAAAGAGGAGCTGCTAGCGCATATTAAATAAGGTTTTCAGATATAAAACTAAGTGAAACCTAATTAAATAGAGCGCAAGCAGCTCCTCTTTTCCTATAAGTAGCCCGCTGTTTGGTTTAGCTTTTGGTGGCCGCAACGCTGGCAACACCACGTGCACGGAAGATGGTGGCAGCAATGCCGCACAGCACAATCAGTGCCATGCCCAGCCAGCCTTCCCAGCCCAGCTGGTCTTGGAACAGAAACAGGCTGTACAGGCCCGCAAATACAATGCCCGAATACTGCAAGTTGGCCACCACCAGTGTGCCGCGTGGAGTTTTGGCGTTGGCGTAGGCTTTGGTCATGCATAGCTGGCCGCCTGCTGCGAGCAAGCCAATCGGAATCAGCCAGCACGCCGCTTGCCAGCCCGGCCACTGTGAAAAGCCCGTGAACATGCTGGCCACCAAGCCAGCCACCGTGCAGCCCAGGCCAAAGAAGAACACGGTGCGCGATTCGGGCTCGCCCATGCGTGACAAGGCCACCACCTGCATATAAGCCAGTGCAGACAGCAGCCCGGAGCCCAGGCCAATCAGTGCGGCAGTCGTTTGTTCTTGGGCAAAGCTGGGCTGCAGCATTAAGACCACGCCCACAAAACCGATCACGATGGTAATCAGCAGCGGAATGTTCAGGGGCTGACGGGGTTTGCCGCTGCGTGGGTGCAAGGACCACAGCGCGCCGGCAAGCAAGAAGACGGCAATCCACAGGCTGCTCATGTAGTTCAGTGTCATGGCGCTGGCCAGCGGCATCTGGGTGATGGCGTAAAACCAGCTGCCCATGGCGGTTACGCCCACCAGACTGCGCCAGGTGTGCATCCACGGGTGCGCGGTTTTGAGGGAGACGCCTTGCGAGGCGCTGAGCAGCCACAGCACCAGCATGCCGATGAGACCGCGGTAGAAGACAATTTCTGCCGTATTGAAATAAGGGGCTGCGTATTTGATGCAGACCCCCATGGTGGCAAAAAGAAATGCGCCCACCACCATCCATAGCACTTGCATGGTCTGTCGTTCCTGATCGGTATTGTTGTGTGTTTTTGAATAAAAAAGAGCTGCCAGCGCCCATGGGGTGGGTGCTGGCAGCTCTGGAGAGCGTAGCAAAAAAGCTCAGCGTTGCGGCAGGGGGGGACCCATTGTCTGGCGATACCACTCATGGAAATGCTGCATGCCATCTTCCATCGGGCTTTGGTAGGGGCCGACCTCGTTGTCGCCCCGCTCCATCAGGGCGCGGCGCCCGGCGTCCATGCGCTCACCGATTTCATCGTCCTCGATGGCGGTTTCCATGTAGGCCGCTTTTTGGGCCTCGATGAATTCGGGCTCAAAGGCTGCAATCTCTTCGGGGTAATAGAACTCCACCACGTTCATGGTTTGGGTGGGGCTGACGGGGTGCAGGGTGGAGACCGTCAGCACGTGCGGGTACCACTCCACCATGATGTGGGGGTAGTAGGTCAGCCAGATCGCGCCGCGCTCGGGCAGGGCGCCGTTGCGGTAGTTCAGCAGCACCTCGTGCCACTTCTTGTACACATCGGAGCCGGGCTTGCCAAAGGTGGGGGCCACGCCCACTGTCTGCACCGAGAACTCTTTGGCAAATTCCCACTTGAGATCGTCGCAGGTCACGAAATTGCCCAGACCGGGGTGGAAGGGGCCGACGTGGTAGTCCTCCAGATAGACCTCAATGAAGGTTTTCCAGTTGTAGTTGCACGTGTGCATTTCCACGTGGTGCAACACCAGTCCGTCAAAGTTCAACTGCTCGCGCAACTGCATGCCTGCCAAATCAGCGGCAATGTCGCGGCCGTTGTCTTCAAACAGCATGCCGTTCCATTCGCGCAACTGGTAGTTGTTCAGGTGCAGGCAGGGATCGTGGGGGAAGTGCGGTGCGCCCAAGAGTTCGCCGCTTGGGTTGTACGTCCAGCGGTGCAGCGGGCAGACAATATTGCCGCCCGCATGGCCCTGACCTTGGGTTTGGAGGTTGCCACGCCCTTTGAGCATGATGGCTTGGCGGTGGCGGCAGACGTTGGAGATGAGCTCCACCTGTCCTTGGCGGTTGCGCACCAAGACCCGTCCCTCGTTTTCATGGGGAAGGGCGTAGTAATCGCCGATCTCCGGCACAGAGACGCTGGAGCCCACATAACGTGGACCATGGTGGAAAATGGTTTCCATCTCGCGCTGGAACAGCGCTTCGTCGAAATAGCTTGAAACTGGTAGTTGGCTTGCGGCCTGCTGCAGTTGAAGACTTAAATCAGACATGGGACCTGACCTAAAGACTCCCCACAGGGAGGTGCGGTTTGCACGGGTAAAAAGACAAAACCGGCCATGCCAGAACATGACGGACAGCAGCGAAACAAGCCTATGTCCGTCTCAGTCTTGGCGTGTGCCGGTTCGACAGGAATGGGATTGTAAGCGGTGGGGTTATTCCCGCCGGCCACTTATGTGTATTTAATCAATCGCTTGGGCTCAGCGAGGGGTAAATTTTGTGTCATCCAGTCAAGCGATGGCGCTGTATATCAGGCGCTGCCCAGCACCGCCTAAAATCATTGGTTCCCCCACCCCCCACGAGCTCCTACATGCCCAAGGCCAAAACCAAAGCTGTTTCAGACATTTCATCGCCTCCCGAAAGCTACGAGCTGGCATTGGCGGAGTTGGAAGCACTGGCAGTGGCCATGGAATCTGGCCAACTGCCTTTGGGCCAGATGATGAATGGCTACCGCCGTGCTTCTTTCCTTTTGGAATTCTGTCGTCAGCAGTTAGATACTGTGGAAGCGCAAATCCGTGCGCTGGATGAAGGACAGATCAAGCCGTGGTCGCAGGACTGAGTGGGCAGACATGGAATCTCAGATTTTGACTACGCCACCTAATTTTGCGCCCGCCACCTCCGAGTTTGATGCCAATGCCTGGATGCATGCGCAGCTGCAGCTCACCGAACAAGCCTTGTCTGCATGGGTGGGCGTGAATGCGCCAGCCAATCTCGGCGATGCGATGCGCTATGCCGTGCTCGATGGCGGCAAGCGTTTGCGCCCTTTGCTGGTGTTGGCTGCTGCACAGTCTGTGCAAGGGCTGCATGAAGCAGCCATTCGTGCGGCATGCGCAGTAGAGCTGATTCATGCCTACTCCTTGGTGCACGACGACATGCCCTGCATGGACAACGACGTGCTGCGCCGTGGCAAACCCACGGTGCATGTGCAGTTCGGTGAGTCACAGGCATTGCTGGGTGGAGATGCTTTGCAGGCACTGGCTTTTGAGCTGCTGACGCCTTCGGAGTTGGAAGTGCCCGCATCGGTGCAAGCCAAGCTGTGCCGTATCTTGGCGCAGGCCGCTGGCGCACAGGGCATGGCAGGGGGGCAAGCGATTGACCTGGCCAGCGTGGGCAAGACCTTGACCGAGCAAGAGTTGCGCCATATGCACAGCTTGAAAACCGGTGCGTTGTTGGAGGCCAGCGTGGCCATGGGTGTGGCCTGTGCCACGGTGCCCGCGCCCGTGCAGCAAGCCCTGGCGCGCTATGCCACTGCGCTGGGCATTGCATTCCAAGTGGTGGATGATGTGCTGGATGTGGTGGCTGACGCTGCTACGCTGGGCAAAACACCGGGCAAGGACGCAGCCAATGAAAAGCCGACCTTTGTTTCTTTGATGGGGCTGGATGCCGCACGCAGCTATGCCAACGATTTGCTGGAGCAAGCACTGGCGGCATTGCACGACAGTGGTTTGCAGGATGTGCGGGCATTGTCGGCCTTGGCCTACTTGGTGGTGTCGCGCTCGCATTGAGCTATGACCACCCATCGTCGAATTTTTCCTATTGTCTGGTTGAGCGCTCTGCACGCACACTCGTCGCTTCGTGCAACCAGCTACCCCTAATTTGCGAATGACCACGAACGCCTACCCTTTGCTGCAGAAAGTGAACACACCTTCTGACCTGCGCACCATGTCGCGCAGTGATCTCAAAGCGCTGTCTGATGAGTTGCGTGCCTATGTGCTGGACAGTGTTTCCAAAACTGGTGGTCACTTAAGTTCCAACTTGGGGACGGTAGAGCTCACCATCGCTTTGCACCATGTGTTCAACACGCCGTATGACCGTGTGGTGTGGGATGTGGGCCACCAGACCTATCCCCACAAAATTCTGACGGGGCGCCGTGACCGTATGCACACCCTGCGCCAGCTTGACGGAATCTCGGGCTTTCCGCTGCGCAGCGAAAGTGAATACGACACCTTTGGGGTGGGCCACTCCTCGACCAGTATTTCGGCTGCGCTGGGCATGGCGATGGCCGCCAAGCGCAAAGGCGAAGAGCGCCGTGCCATCGCGGTGATTGGCGACGGCGCGATGACCGCCGGCATGGCTTTTGAGGCCATGAACAACGCAGGTGTGCTGGATGGCAACTTGCTGGTCATCCTGAACGACAACGACATGAGCATCAGCCCTCCAGTGGGGGCGTTGAACCGCTATTTGGCGCAGCTCATGAGCGGCCAGTTTTATGCGGCCGCGCGCAATGTGGGTAAAAACGTGCTCAAGCAGGTGCCGCCTTTGCTGGAGCTGGCCAAGCGTCTGGAACAGCATGCCAAAGGCATGGTGGTGCCTGCCACCCTGTTTGAAAACTTTGGCTTTAACTACATTGGCCCGATCAATGGCCACGATCTGGATTCGCTGATCCCAACGCTGGAAAATATCCGTAGCTTGGAAGGCCCACAGTTTTTGCACGTGGTCACCAAAAAAGGGCATGGCTACAAGTTGGCGGAAGCAGACCCTGTGACCTACCACGGCCCCGGTAAGTTTGATCCTGCGGTCGGTATCGTCAAGCCCAGCACCCCTTCCAAGCCCACGTTTACCCAAGTGTTTGGCAAGTGGCTGTGCGATATGGCTGCGCAAGACAAGCGGCTGGTGGGCATTACGCCTGCGATGCGCGAGGGCTCGGGGCTGGTGGAGTTTGAAAAGCTTTTTCCAGAGCGCTATTACGACGTAGGCATTGCCGAGCAGCATGCCGTCACCTTTGCAGCGGGTATGGCGTGTGAAGGCGTCAAGCCTGTGGTGGCGATTTATTCCACCTTTTTGCAGCGCGCGTACGACCAACTGATCCACGATGTGGCGCTGCAAAAGCTGCCTATGGTGTTCGCGCTGGATCGGGCAGGCTTGGTGGGCGCCGATGGCGCAACGCACGCTGGCGCATACGACATTGCCTTTGTGCGCTGCATTCCCAATATGAGCATTGCCACGCCTGCAGACGAGCGTGAATGCCGTCAGTTGCTGACAACGGCCTATGAGCAAGATCACCCCGTCTGCGTGCGCTACCCGCGTGGCGCAGGCGTGGGTGTGGAGCCGCTGCCTGATTTGTCATCCTTGCCATTTGGCAAGGGGGAAATTCGTCGCCAGAGCACTGCGCCGCGGGCTGGCGAAAATGGCAATACCCAGTCACGTATCGCTATTTTGGCATTTGGTACCTTGCTATACCCTGCGCTGCAGGTGGCCGAGGCGGTGGATGCCACTGTGGCGAATATGCGCTGGGCCAAGCCTTTGGATGAAGCGCTGGTGCGCGAGTTGGCCTCTAGCCACGACGCCATCGTGACGGTGGAAGATGGTTGCATTGCAGGGGGCGCGGGTGCTGCGGTGTCTGAAGCCTTGGCGGCTGCCGGCATCAGCTTGCCTGTGTTGCACCTGGGCCTGCCGGATCAATTCATTGAGCACGGGGACCCCGCCAAACTGATGGCCTTGCAAGGCTTGGACGCTCCAGGCATTGAGCGTTCGATTCGCCAGCGTTTTTTGAATCAGCCTGCCTGAGGGCGTCATTTGTCATATGGCGCAGGCCTGTCTGACAAATGGCTGAAGACGGTGAATTTTCGGGGGTTTACCCCCAACATTTTTTACATTTTTCATTCCTAGAATTTTGCACACCTCGCGAGGTGGTGCTGCCGCTCTCTACAGCGACTGCACGTGCAAATTCAAGGAGAAAAAATGGACCGTCGTTCCCTCATTAAAAATGCCGGCATTGCAGGCGTATTGGCTGCTGCTGCAGCACCAGCCGTGCATGCGCAGCCGACATTGCGCTGGCGCATGGCTGCAAGCTTTCCCAAGTCTCTGGACACCATTTTTGGCAGTGGTGAAAAGTTTGCCCAAGTCGTCAAGGCGCTGTCGGGCGGCAAGTTTGAGGTGTCGGTGCATGCTGCCGGTGAGTTGATGCCCGCGTTTGGCGTGGTAGATGCCTTGGAAAACAGCACCATTGAAATGGCGCTGACAGCCCCTTATTACTTCACCGGTAAAAGCTCTATCTTTGCCTTTGGCTGTGCAGTACCGTTTGGCTTGACGGCGCGCCAGATGGATGCGTGGATGGAGCATGGCAACGGCCGCAAGCTGTTTGATGCGTTCTGCGCCAACTACAACATCAAGAGCTTTAGCGCAGGCAATACTGGCACCCAGATGGGCGGCTGGTACCGCAAGGAAATCAAGTCTGCTGCTGACTTGAAGGGGCTGAAGATGCGTTTGGGCGGTGGCCTGTTTGGCGAGGCCATGGCCAAGCTGGGCGTGGTGTCGCAAAACATGCCTGCGGGTGATGTGTACCAAGCGCTGGAAAAAGGTACGCTGGACTCCGTGGAGTTTGTGGGTCCTTACGACGATCAGAAGCTGGGCTTTAACAAGGTGGCGCCTTACTACTACTACCCCGGCTGGTGGGAAGGGGGTGCAGAGCTGGGCTTCTTTGTGAACCTGAAGGCGCTGAACGCGCTGCCCACGGAGTACAAAGAAATCGTGAAGGTGGCCACGAATGTGGCTGCGCGCGACATGACTTCCAAGTACGACGCGCTGAACCCCATTGCTTTGAAGAAGCTGGTGGGCGACAAGACCCAGTTGAAGGCATTCCCCAAGGATGTGATGGATGCGGGCTTTAAGGCTTCGATGGAAGTTTTTGCAGAGCATGAGGCCAAGTCGCCCGAGTTCAAGAAAATCCACGAAGACATGCGCGCGTTCCAGCGTGACCAGCTGTTGTGGGAGCGCTTCTCGGAGCTGCGCTACAACCAGTACATGACTTCGGTCAAGCTGTAATTTGAAGATTGCGCTTGCAGCTTTTCTTATGCCAGCGCAGCAACCCATAAAAACCGGTGCATTGAGGCTCAACGCACCGGTTTTTTGTGCCTGCAATTCGCCGTAGAAGTGAAGCAGGAAGGTAAGGCTAATTGTTGATAACCACTAAGGAGACCTCCCATGGATCGTCGTTCAATGCTCAAAAACGCCGGTATCGCTGGTGTTCTGGCTGCGGCAGCAGCCCCAGCGGTGCATGCACAACCTGCACTGCGCTGGCGCATTGCGTCCAGCTTTCCCAAGTCACTGGACACCATTTATGGTGCCGCAGACGTCTTTGCGCAATCCGTCAAGGCGCAAACCGGTGGCAAGTTTGAGATCACAGTGCACCAAGCCGGTGAGTTGATGCCGGCGTTCAATGTGGTGGATGGCGTGCAAAACGGCTCCGTGGAAGTGGCCCACACGGCACCTTATTACTTCTTTGGCAAGAACGAAGTATTCGCCATCGGGGGCGCGATTCCGTTCGGAATGAACTCGCGCCAGCTGACTTCTTGGATGGTCGATGGCAACGGTGCCAAGCTGATGGCCGAGTTTTACGCCAAGTACAACATCGTGCCCTTTAGCTGCGGCAACACCGGTGCGCAAATGGGTGGCTGGTTCCGCAAGGAAATCAAGACGCCGGAAGACATCAAGGGTCTGAAGTTCCGCGTGGGTGGCTTTGCCGGCAAGGTGCTGGAGAAACTGGGCGCTGTGCCCCAGAACATTCCGGCGGGCGAAATCTACCAATCCCTGGAAAAAGGCACGATTGATGCTGCCGAGTGGATTGGCCCTTACGACGATCTGAAGCTGGGCCTGAACAAGGTGGCTCCGTTCTACTACTATCCCGGCTGGTGGGAGGGTTCGCTGAACTTGTCGCTGTACATCAATGACAAGGCGTTCAACAGCTTGAACAACGAGTACAAGGCCATCGTGCGTGCCGCCGCCATGGAGGCCCACGTGACGTGCCAAGCCCGTTATGACGCGCGCAACCCTGCTGCCCTCAAGCAGCTGGTGGCTGCCAAGGCCAAGGTGCTGCCTTTCCCCCAGTCAGTGATGGACGCCTCGTTCAAGGCCACCATGGAGCTGTACCAGAGCCTGGATACCAGCAACCCCGACTGGAAGAAGGTGTACGCCGACTACCGCAATTTCCAGCGCGATCAGGTGCTGTGGTTCCGTTTCGCAGAAGGCCGCTTCGACAACTTCATGTCCAGCCAGAAGCTGTGATGTGTGGATTGACGGCACTCTCAAAGGCAGCCCACGGGCTGCCTTTTTTTATCCGCTTTTTTCTGTGTGATTGAAAAAATAGGAGCTGATAGCGCTGGTCTGTACTCGTTTTTCGATAAGAAAGTATCTGAAAACCAATGAAATCAAACGCTAAAAGCTATGATTTTTTAGTGGCGTGATGGGGTTCGGCACGCGGAGTGCGGGTGGCGAACCACCACACTAGCATGCCCATCACGACGCAAACGAGCTGGCCTGCGGCCAGCCCCAAGCCGCTGTGAAACAGCTGCGGCACAACCACCCCCGCCACGATGGCAAACACACTCATCTGGGTGAAGCCTTGCAGCGAGGATGACAAGCCCCGCATGTGCGGGAACACGCCCATGACTTGCAGCGACAAAATCGGCATCAGCAGTGCAATGCCCAGCGTGTAGCAGGTGATGGGCAGTACCGCCCAAGGCACCACAGGGGCGCTGGTGAAGGTGTGGTAGAGCACATTGCTGCCACTGCCCAGCAGCAAGCAGCCGTAGCCAATGAACTTTTGGATGCGCGGTGGAATGCGCTGGGCCAGCACGCCCGAGATGGCAGAGCCGAGCATGGAGCCACCAATTAGCGGAATGAACAACCAGCCAAATGAGGTTTCATCCAGCTTCAAAATACCCATCACGAACTCTGCCGCCGCGCTGATGTAGATGGCATTGGCCCCCGCCATCAAGGCCAGGCCCAGCACCATGAGGCGAAATTGCGGGTTGCGCAGCGCTGTCAGGTAGTTGTGGGTGATGACGCCCAGCTTGAGCGGCACGCGCTTTTCGGCGGGCAGGGTTTCGGGCAGCACGCGCCAGCACAGCAGTGCCAGCAGTGCGCCAAAGGCCGCCAAGAAAAAGAAGGCGGCGCGCCAGCCACCATGGGTTTGCAACCAGCCGCCAAATACCGGGGCAATTGCTGGGGCCAGCCCAAAGCAGAACATCACCATGCTCAGCATGCGCTGGGCGTCAGCGCCTTGAAAGCGGTCTTGCACCACGGCACGGGCAATCACCATGCCGGCACCGGCCATGGCACCCTGGGCAAAGCGCACGGCTACCAAGGCCTCAATGCTGGTGACCACAGCGGCGGCAACGGAGGTGAGCGCGTAGCCCACGCTGGCCACCATGAGCACACGGCGGCGGCCAAAGGTGTCGCTGAGCGTGCCGTAAAACAGCATGGTGACGGCCGTGGCCAGCACGTACACGCTCAGTGTTTGCTGCACGGCTGCGGGGCCTACGCCAAACTCTTGGGCGATGGCGTGAAAGGAGGGTAGATAGGTATCAATACCCAGGGCCCCCAGCATGGTGCACAGGGCCAGCACCAAGGTGAGCGATACATTGCTTTTCATGAATGCCTGTGTGGCGTTGCAGCGCAAGGCGCTGCATAAAAAAAAGGCACATGGCGTGCATGTGCCTGCGTCAGCCGGTGCGGGCTTAAGCCTGCGGTGTGCGCATGGCCGATTTGGGGCGGAATGCCTGGCACACTGGGCTGTCGGTTTCTAGATAAGGGCCGCCTATCAAGTCGACGCAATAGGGAACAGCCGCAAAAATACCGTTGACCAACTGATTGCCGTCTGCGTCTTTAAGGCCTTCCAGGGTCTCGGCAATCGCCTTGGGCTGCCCCGGCAGATTGATGATCAGGCTGCTGCCGCGAATGACGGCCACTTGGCGCGACAAGATGGCCGTGGGCACAAACTTCAGGCTGATTTGGCGCATTTGTTCGCCAAAACCGGGCATTTCTTTGTCGGCCACGGCCAAGGTGGCCTCGGGCGTCACATCGCGCAGGGCCGGGCCGGTGCCGCCGGTGGTCAGCACCAGGCTGCAACCGGCATCCACCAGTTCCACCAGTGTCTGGCTGATGGTGCTTTGCTCATCGGCGATCAGGCGGGGCTCAAAGTGGATGGGGTTCAGCAAGGCGCGGCTTAGCCAATCTTGGAGCGCAGGCAGGCCTTGGTCTGCATACACGCCCGCACTGGCGCGGTCGCTGATGGAGACAATGCCAATCTTGACAGCGTCGGGTGCACTCATGCGTCGTCGCCTTCGTCTTCATCATCCAAGGCGGGTGCTGCCTCGTCTTGCACCGTGGCGGCCGCTGTGCCATTGATGTGCGAGAGCAGGGTCTGGAACAGCTCGCGGTAAGCCTTGCCTTTTTTGGCAGGCGGCAGGATTTGCCCCTTGGCCTCGGCTTCTTTGGCCTTGGCAATGGCCGTGGCGTCGTCCTTGCGCACCTGGCGCATCAGGGTGCGCAGCTGCTGCACATCGGTGGCAGGGAACTGATCCAGCCAGATGCCCAGGTGGTCATCGCTGTCAATCAAGCGGTCACGCCACTGCTCGGCCACCAAAATATTGGTTTGCTCCAGGCTCACGCCCGTGCGCTGCTCTTGCAGCGCGGCCTTGACGGCTTCGACTTCGTTTTCTTCCAGCTTGCGCATCAGTTTGCCGATGAACTGCATCTGGCGGCGCTTGGCTTCAAAGTTGGTCAGGCGCTTGTGCTCGGCCAGCGCTTCGAGCAGTTTTTCGGGCAGGTTCAAGCGTTGCAGCAGCTTGGGGCGCAGGCCCAGCAGTTCCTCGCCCAAGTCTTGCAGGGCATCGCTTTCAATCTTGCGGTCGGTGCGGGTGGAGTCCCAAGTGCCTTTGAGTTCGGCTTTCAACTCCAGGTCGCGCTCGCTGCCTTCTGCAACGAACACGCCCTTCACGTAGTAGCCTTTTTTGGGTTTGCGTGACATGTTTTTTCGATGGAAATAGGGTGGCAGCACATAGGGGCTGCAGTGCTGGGTATCATATCCGCCGCTATGAATAAACCCCGTACACGCTCCACAAGCACCACCGCAGCACAGGCTGATTCCGGCTTTAGCTACAGCCGTCCCTTTTTTGAAGGTCTGGTGGACCAGGCTTTGGCCCATGCCAAAAAGCTGGGTGCCACCGATGCCGGTGCCGATGCTTCCGAAGGCTGCGGCCTGAGTGTGAGTGTGCGCAAAGGGGAGTTGGAGACCGTAGAGCGCAACCGCGACAAGTCACTGGGGGTGACGGTCTACATCGGCCAGCGCCGCGGTAATGCCAGCACGTCGGATTTTTCTGAAGCGGCCATCCAGCAAACCGTTCAAGCGGCTTATGACATTGCCCGCTTTACGGCCGAAGACCCGACCGCCGGTTTGCCCGATGCGCAGGATATTGCCCCTGTCGAAACCCACAAGGATTTGGACCTGTTCCACTCTTGGAGCGTAAGCAGCGAAGAGGCGGCGCACATTGCGATTGAGTGTGAAGCGGCTGCGATGAAGACGCACAAGCGCATCACCAACAGCGAGGGTGCCAGCGTCTCTGCCCAGCAGAGCCACTTTTTCAGTGCGCACACCCGCGGTTTTCGCGGGGGGTATGCCAGCTCACGCCACAGCGTATCGGTGGCGCCGATTGCCTCGTTGCCCGGCAAGAACGGCGAGATGCAGCGTGACTTCTGGTACAGCTCCATGCGGGATGCCGTAGAGCTGGCATCGCCGCAAGAAATTGGCCGCTATGCCGCCCAGCGTGCTTTGAGCCGTCTGGGTAGCCGCAAGATACCCACCACCGAGTGCGCGGTGTTGTTTGAATCCCCGCTGGCGGCTGGTTTGCTGGGCGGTTTTGTGCAGGCCGTCAGCGGTGGCACGCTGTATCGCAAGAGCAGCTTCTTGCTGGATTCGCTGGGCACGCAAGTTTTCCCTTCGCACATCAGCATTGAAGAAGACCCGTTTGTCCTGCGTGGCAAGGGCAGCTCGCCGTTCGACGACGAAGGTGTGCGTGTGCAGCGCCGCATGGTAGTGGACAGTGGCCGTGTGGAAGGCTACTTCTTGTCGAGCTACTCGGCGCGCAAGCTGGGCATGAAGACCACGGGTAACGCGGGTGGTTCGCACAACCTGACGTTGACTTCCCGGCTGACCCGCCGTGGCGATGACCTGCAGGCAATGCTCAAGAAGCTGGGTACCGGCCTGTTTGTGGTGGAGTTGATGGGCCAGGGCGTGAACTACGTGACGGGCGACTACTCGCGTGGAGCCTCGGGTTTCTGGGTGGAAAACGGCGAAATCGCTTTCCCCGTGCAAGAAATCACGATTGCAGGCAACCTCAAAGACATGTATCAGGGCATTGAGGCCGTGGGCGCCGACACGTATAACTACGGAGCCAAAACGGTGGGGTCGATACTGATCAACCGCATGAAGGTGGCCGGGAGCTAACCCGCTCTGTGCGCACCATGTGCCCAATGTGAGCCCAAGGCATGCTGCATTCAGCATGCCTTTTTTTATGGCTTTGAGAAAATCTGAATTGATAGCTGCTTACGCAAGATGTATAAGCGCTAGAGGCTAAAAACATGCATAACAACAGCAAGGGTTTGAGCGGTGCCGATTGGATCTTGGCCCTGGTCGTCATTGTGGTGTGGGGGGTGAACTTTGTGGTGATGAAGTGGGGCCTGGAAGAGGTCTCTCCCCTGCTGCTGTGCGCGTTGCGCTTTATGGCGGCATCGCTGCCATTTATGTTGTTTGTGCGCCGCCCCGCAAGCCTGACGTGGGGGCTGCTCGCAGCCTATGGGCTGGTGCAAGGGGTAGGCCAGTTCGGCCTGCTGTTTGTGGGCATGCAACTGGGCATGCCGGCAGGAATGGCATCGGTGGTGCTGCAAACACAGGCCTTCATTACCTTGTTGATGGCCGCTGCGTTGCTGGGTGAGCGCCCGCAGCCTTGGCAGTGGGCTGGGTTGTGTATTGCCGTCGGGGGGCTGATCGTGATTGGCTCTGCCCATGGCGATGGCGCCACGCACATGACCCTGATTGGCTTTGTGTGCACCGTGGCTTCGGCCGCCATGTGGGCCGCTTCCAACCTGATTACACGCCATGCAGCCAAAAATGGCCCGTATGAACCCGTGCCGTTTTTGGTGTGGAGCAGCCTCTTTCCTGTGCTGCCTTTGCTGCTGCTGTCGGTGTGGCTGGAGGGTGGCTGGGCGGTGACGCTGCAGCAGTTGCAGGCCATCACAGTGCAAGGGCTGGGGGCGGTGGCCTATTTGGCGCTGCTCTCTACCTTGCTGGGCTACGGTCTGTGGACCAAACTGCTGCAGCGCTATCCCACCAGCACGGTGGCGCCTTTGTCGTTGCTGGTGCCGGTGGTGGGTTTGCTCTCGGCGATGCTGTTGCTGGGGGAGTTCCCCACGTTGCTGCAGTGGCTGGGCACTGCAGGGGTATTGCTGGGCATGGTGGTCAACCAGTTTGGTGGGCGCTGGCACCGGGCCTAGGGCGCAAGAAGTGTCCTCCTTAATCGGTAGGTTTTGAATGCGACCTGGGTGCGTATCATCCGTGCAGGTATCCACCGCTCGGTCGTCGCGTTCTGATCTGCAGACTGGCCGCTGATCGTGGGCGGGCACCATGTTGCCCGTGGTGCCGCAGCACATAACAACATGAACATAAGGTGAGGCTATGGGAGAGAGCGAAGACGTGCACACGCAAGTCACTCGGTTCAAGGCTTTGGATCGGGTGATGGCGCTGGCGGAGTTTGATTTGGATGGGCGCTTGCTCTATGCCAACCCCAACTATCGCCAGTTGCTCCAGCTGGACCAGACTGCGAGCTTGGCCGTAGCGCATCGGGATTTTTGCCCGCCCGCTTTGTTGGCCAGTGCCGCTTACCCCGCAATGTGGGAGCGCTTGCGCAACGGGCAGGCGTTTGCAGGCGAGGTGGAACGCGTGCGCAGCGATGGCAGCAGATGCTGGTTAGAGGCCACCTATTCGCCCTCGCTGGACGATCATGGGCGCGTGACCCATGTGGTCAAGGTCGCCTCCGATGTAACCGAGCGGCACACCCAGTCCCTGGCGCATCAGGATTATGTAGAGCGTTTGGCCTTGGTGGCAGATGTCAGTGATACGGCCATCATCATCAGCGATGCCATGTCACGCATCCTGTTTGTGAACCGTGGCTTTAGCCGCATGTTTGGCTGGAGCCTTGCCGAGGTGCAAGGCCGCGCACCGATCGATTTGCTGGCCCCCCATCTCTCCGTGGGTTTTGCGGAGCATTACCAAGCGGCATTGCGCGCCGGAGAGCCCGTAGTGCGCGAAGAGATCGTGGTGGGCAAAAATGGCCAGCGCTATTGGAGCAAGGTGCTGAGCAACCCCGTACCAGACGGTGATGGCGCGTGGCAATACACCGTCACCACATTGACCGATATCACCACCAGCAAGATGCATGAGGTGCTGCAACGCCGTGTGCTGGAAGCCATGGCCCGCGATTGCCCGCTGGTGGAAGTGCTGGAGATGGTGTGCGAAGAGGTGGAGCGCATGGCGCCCGAGGTCACGGCCTCCGTGCTGGAGGTGGATGCGGACGGTAAGTTGCACCCCTTGGCCAGCCCCTGTCTGCCCGCGTCCTATTCCATGCAGCTGGACGGGGTGCCAATAGGCCCTTGTGTCGGGTCTTGCGGCACCGCCGCATGGCGCAACGAGCCTGTGGTGGTGCATGACATTGCCAGCGACCCTTTGTGGCAGGATTTCAAGCACCTGATTTTGCCGCTGGGCTACACCGCGTGCTGGTCGACCCCGATTGCGGGGGCCGAAGGCAAGCCGATTGGCACTTTCGCGTTCTATTACCGAGACCCAAGTACCGTAGTCGCCTCTGCTTACCACCAGCGTTTGGTGGATACCTGCATTGATTTGTGTGCTTTGGCCTTGGAGCGTGAAAAAGCGCGCTCGCGCATTCGCCAGTTGGCGTTCTACGATGGCTTGACAGGCCTGCCCAACCGCAGTTTGCTGCTGGCGCGGGCCGAGCAGGTGCTGGCCAGCGCGACCACGAACCAAGAGCGGGTGGCGGTGCTGTTTGTGGATTTGGATCGTTTCAAGCAGGTCAATGATTCTATGGGTCATCCTGTGGGTGACGAGTTGCTGTGTGCGGTGGCTGAGCGCATCAAGCTGGTGCTGCGCCATGCCGATACCGCAGGGCGCTTGTCCGGGGATGAATTTGTCCTCGTGCTGTCCGAGGGCGAGGCGGAGCAGGTCGGCCAAGTGATTGAGCGCTTGCAAGAGCAGTTGTCGGCACCGCTGACGCTGGGCGACACGTCGATGGTGATTTCCGCCAGCATCGGGGTGGCCATGTTCCCCGACGACGGGCGCGATATGGAAACCTTGCTGCACCGCGCTGACATGGCCATGTACCAGGCCAAGAGCGCCGGGCGCGGGCGTGTGAGCTTTTTCAGCAGCGAGATGAACCGCTTGGCCCAAGAACGCTTGGCGCTGGAAAAAGCCCTGCGCGAAGCCTTGCACAGCGAGCGCGGATGCCTGCATTTGCACTACCAGCCCCAGGTGGATTTGAAGACGGGCAGCTTGTATGGCGTGGAAGCCTTGGCGCGCTGGACGCATCCCACACTGGGCATGATTGCTCCCGCGCGCTTTATCCCGCTGGCGGAAGAATGCGGCCTGATTTCTGATTTGGGCCGCTGGGCCCTCAAAGAGGCATGCAGCCAATTGGCACAGTGGCGAGCGCAGGGGCTGGATGTGCCTGCTGTGGCGGTGAACCTGTCGCCCTCCAGCTTTCACAATCTGGATCTGCCGCGCATGATTTCTGCCACCCTGGACAGCAACGCCCTGCAGCCCCAGGACCTGACGCTGGAGCTGACGGAAAGCATCTTGCTGGACACCAATCCCAGCACCATGCAGACGATTCATGCGGTGCATGCCAGCGGTGTGCGCCTGTCCATGGACGACTTTGGTACCGGTTATTCCAGCTTGAGTTATCTGCGCCGCCTGCCGGTGAGTGAGCTCAAGCTCGATCGCAGCTTTGTCTCTGATCTGGAGCATGACGAAGCCGCGCAAGCGCTCAGTCGTGCGATTTTGGGTATTGGCCAGAGCCTGGACCTGACAGTGGTGGCCGAAGGCGTGGAAACCCAGGTGCAGCATGTCATGCTGCGCGACCAGGGCTACCCCGTGGCACAGGGCTACTTGTTTGCCCAGCCGATGGCGCCGCAAGATCTGGCACAGTGGCTGCAAACCCAGTCCCATATTGCCCCGCAAACGGCTGAAAAAGATGCAGCATAAAAATAGCTATGGGCGCATACTGAGTGTGCGCCCATAGCTATAAAAATTATTGGTTGCGCTGTCTGGCGTGCAGTATGCGGTGCGCGGCTTAAAGCAGCTGTGCCGCAATCGCTTTGCCGACTTCGGGGGTGGTGGCGCTGCCGCCCAGGTCCGGTGTTTTGGGCCCGGTTTTGATCACCTGCTCAATGGCCGCCACGATGGCATCGTGCGCGGCGCGCCACTGGCCTTGGCTGTGGCCCAGAAAGTCCAGCATCAGCGCACCCGACCAGACCATGGCGATGGGGTTGGCAATGTTCTTGCCGTAGATGTCGGGGGCCGAGCCGTGCACCGGCTCAAACAGCGATGGGAAGGTGCGTTCGGGGTTCAGATTGGCAGAAGGTGCCAGGCCGATGGTTCCGGTGGTGGCAGGGCCCAGGTCGGAGAGGATGTCGCCAAACAAATTGGTGGCAGCCACCACATCGAAGCGGCCGGGTTGCAGCACAAAGCGCGCGGTCAGGATGTCAATGTGCTGCTTGTCCAGCGTGACTTCGGGGTAGTGCTGGTGCATGGCGTCGGCCTGCTTGTCCCACCACGGCATGCTGATGGCAATCCCGTTGCTCTTGGTGGCCAGCGTCACATGCTTTTTGCTGCGGCTTTGCGCCAGGTCGAACGCGTATTTCAGCAGGCGCTGGGCGCCGTGCTTGCTGTAGACCGATTCCTGGATGCAGATTTCGCGGTCTGTGCCTTCAAACATGATGCCGCCCAGCGCGGTGTATTCGCCCTCGGTGTTCTCGCGCACCACGTAGTAGTCGATATCGCCGGGCTTGCGGCCCGCCAGGGGGCAGGGCACGCCTTCAAACAGGCGCACGGGGCGCAGGTTGATGTACTGGTCAAACTCACGGCGAAATTTCAGCAGCGAGCCCCACAGTGAGATGTGGTCGGGAACGGTGGCGGGCCAGCCCACCGCACCGAAAAAGATGGCGTCCATGCCCGCGAGCTGGGCCTTCCAGTCGTCGGGCATCATCTGGCCGTGTTCGGCATAGTAGTCGCAGTGCGCCCAGTCAAAGTGGTGGAACTCCAGCGGCAGGTTGAACTTTGCCGCCGCTGCCTCTAAAGCGCGCAGGCCTTCGGGCATGACTTCTTTGCCAATGCCGTCACCGGCGATCACTGCAATTTTTTTAGGGTGAGACATGGTGCAATCCAGTACAGAAATGAACAGAAGTGGGCGTGGTGTGGCGATTGTGCGCAAGAACGCTCTGCATACAATCAACGCTTTGTAGTTTGATTATTCACACAGCGTGAACAAAATGCCCTCTCCGGACGACTTGCGCGTCTTCATCACCGTGGTGCGTAAATCCAGTTTTGCGGCTGCCGCGCAGGCGCTGGATGCATCGCCAGCTTATGTCAGCAAGCGCCTTCGGTTGCTGGAGCAGGAGTTGGGCGTGAAGCTGCTGCACCGCACCACCCGCCGCGTGGTGGTGACCGAGGAGGGGGAGCGCATTTTTCACTGGGCGCAGCGCATCCTGGACGATATGGAGCACCTGCTGCAAGAAGTGGGGGTGACGCGCAAAGAGCCGCGCGGCCTGCTGCGCGTGTGCAGCAGCTTTGGCTTTGGGCGCAACGTGGTGGCACCTGCGTTTTCGCAGCTGGTGGCACGCCATCCGGCGCTGCAGGTGCGGCTGGAGGTGCTGGATCGGCTGGTGGACGTGGTGGCCGAAGGGTTTGACCTGGATGTGCGCGTGGGCGATGAGATTGCTCCGCAGCTGATTGCACGCAAGCTGGCAGACAACCACCGCCTGCTGTGCGCTGCGCCCCATTACCTGCAGCGCCGCGGTGTGCCCCGCAGCCTGGAAGAATTGGCGGCGCACGACTGTCTGGTCATCAAGGAGCGCGATCACCCGTTTGGCGTCTGGAAGCTACGTGCAGGCGGGCTGGAGCGCAGCGTGAAGGTGACGGGCCCGCTGTCGACCAACCACGGGGAAATGGCCGTGCAATGGGCGGTCGATGGGCATGGGGTGGTGCTGCGTTCGCACTGGGATGTGGCCGCGCAGCTGGCCGATGGCCGTTTGGTGCAGGTGCTGCCGGAGTGGCGCCAGGAAGCCAATATTTGGGCGGTCTACCCCACTCGGCTAGAACGCTCTGCCAAGGTGCGGGTGTGCGTGGAGTTTTTGCAGACCTTCCTGCAAGCGCAGCCGCTGGCGGCGAATGCCGCCGCGCTGCGCCACAAGGACTAAATAAGGCCACAGGCCACAAAGCCAAGGGCAAGAAGTCGAAGCCCAAGGCGCAGGTTTATGTCACCCAGTCAAAGCCGTCGCTGCGCGTATGGATGTGGCCAAAGCCCGGCAGCGGGAAGTGAAAACCGCCCACCCAGCCGCCTTCTTTGGCCAGCTGTGCCAGCAGGGCCTGGCGGGTAGCAGCGGCTTGCTCTGGGTTCATGTCGAACATGACATGCCAGCTGGGGTGGCGCACAAACAGGTAGGGGTAGTTGGTGGTGTCGGCAATGAAGGTAAAGCGATCTTTGCCGCTACCAATCGCAATCGCGGTATGCCCGGGCGTGTGGCCTACAGCGGGCAGGGTGTCGATCACGCCATCAATGCGGGTGCCGGGCGTAAACAGCTTGAGTTTGTCTTGAGGATAGCCGTTGAAGACGCGGCGTACATTCTGAAAACCGCCGCGTGCAGCCTCTGGCGCAGCTTGCATGCGTGCATCATCCCCCCAGAACGCCATCTCGGGCTGTGCCACGTACACGGTGGCCTGGGGGTAGACCAGCTCGCCGCTCTTACGGCGCAGGCCGTTGATGTGGTCGCCATGCAGATGGCTCAAGATGATGGTGTCAATCGATTCAGGGGGGATTCCGGCCGCCCGCAGGTGCGTGTGCAGCAGGCCGGTGCCTGCGCCGCCGTTGTCGGCAAAACCGGTGTCCAGCAAATAGCGCTTGCCTTGGGTTTCGATGACGTAGCAGGTGTAGGGCACGTCGATGTGGGTGGTGGGCAGCTTTTGCGCAGCCAATGTGGCTTGCACTTGCGCCAGCGGTGCGTTGCGCACAAAGCTGGCATCAAGCGGGCGGCGCGACACGCCATCGCTAACAGCGGTGATGGTGGCTGGGCCCAGGCGCTTGCGCTGAAAGCCTGTGCCGGCGGCATCTGCCGTACGGGCGCTACTGGCCGTGGTGGTGTGGGTGGCGCAGGCGCTCAAACCTGCGGTGGCAAGGGCAGCGCTGCCCCAGCGAAAACAATCACGACGGGTGAGGTGCATGTCTTCTCCTGAATGTGGAGCGCACATTGTGAAGAAACTGTCCGCCGCAGGCTAGAGAGGTGGCCGCAGTGTGTGGATATTAAAAAAAGAAGCTGCTAGCGCTTATGGAATGGGCATTTCAGATGGTTTTGTATCTGAAACGCTTGCTCAACCAGCGCTGGCAGCTTCTTTTTTATTAGGACTGGCAGCCATGAGAGGCTGCATCACCCCGTGCTTACTGGCTCAAGGCGGCCTTCACGGCGGCGGACACCAAGCCCATATCGGCCTTGCCAGCCAAGGTGCTCTTGACTTTGCCCATCACTTTGCCCATGTCGCCGGGGCCGGTGGCACCCACTTCGGCCACGATGGCTTGCACGGCGGCGGTGATTTCAGCTTCTGACATGCGCTCGGGCAGGTACACCTTGAGCACTTCGATTTCGGCCTTTTCCACGTCGGCCAGATCCTGGCGGTTGGCGGTTTCGTAGGCGGCGATCGAGTCTTTGCGCTGCTTGATCAGCTTGTCGACGATGGCGATGATGGCGGCATCATCCAGCTCTACGCGCTCGTCCACTTCCTTTTGCTTCATCGCTGCCTGCAGCAGGCGGATGGTGCCCAGGCGTACGCTGTCCTTGGCACGCATGGCGGTTTTCATATCTTCGGTGATCTGGGCTTTCAAGCTCATAGCTCTCTCCTGAGGGAATACCGTGGCGGTATGGATGCGGGCTTGGCCCATCGCGCGCTGGTCAGTACCTTACTGCCTGTGCGCGGGCCGCGTGTCCGCTCTATGGCGCCGTGGCTGTGGAGGTCACTGCAGCAGTGCAGTGGCCAGAAAACAAAAAACCCGCGCCTGGCGTCCCGAGCGCGGGTTGCGGCTTTTTTAAGGCCGGCTAGTCCTAATCAACGATTAGTACAGCTTCTTAGGCAGTTGCATGCTGCGAACGCGCTTGTAGTGACGCTTCACGGCAGCAGCCTTCTTGCGCTTGCGCTCGGCTGTAGGCTTTTCGTAGAACTCACGAGCACGCAGGTCTGTCAGCAGGCCCAGTTTTTCGATCGTGCGCTTGAAGCGGCGCAGGGCAACTTCATAGGGTTCGTTTTCTTTGACGCGGATAGTAGTCATTCAATTTCCAGATATATCTGTGCTGACAGCGGGTTCTCGGGAAGATCGGGCCTAAGAGCCATGTACAGCGGTTGTTCCCCGTCTCTATTAACTAGTATGGCCGACGGGGATTTGCCAGCAAAGTCGAGCATTATAGCGAGTTTTCAGCGCGTGTCTGAAGTTGGCGTATTCCCAACCCCGATAGTGGCGCTATGCGGCAGTGGCTGCGTGCTGCTGGGCCATGGCCTGTGCGCAGGCAAAGGCGCTGGCCCAGGCCCACTGAAAGTTGTAGCCGCCCAGCCAGCCGGTGATGTCCACCACCTCGCCAATCGCGTACAGGCCGGGTTGGGCTTTGCATTCCATGGTTTGCTGTGACAGCGCCTTGGTGTCAATGCCGCCCAGGGTCACTTCGGCTTTTTTGTAGCCTTCGGAGCCCGTGGGGGTGATCTCCCAGCGCTGGAGCTGCTCGGCCAGCTTGGTCAGCGCTTTGTCGCTGGCTTCGTTGATGGGGCGCTGCAACTCGGGTTGCTGGCTGGCCCAGGCATCGGCCAAGCGGGTCGGCAGGTGCGCGGCCAGCTCGTTGGCCACCAGTTTGCGCGAGTGGGTTTTGGCCGTTTGCAGCAGCGCCGCCATGTCGGTGCCGGGCAGCAGGTTGATGTGCAGCGGCGCGCCGTCTTTCCAGTAGCTGGAGATTTGCAGCACGGCCGGGCCTGACAGGCCACGGTGAGTGAACAGCAGGTCTTCATGGAACGTCATGCGTTCTTTTTTGCTGCCGGTGCTGATTTCCACTGGCAGGGCCAGGCCTGCCAGCTGAGCATAAGGCTGCCACGCAGCGCCATCAAACGTCAGCGGCACCAAACCGGCGCGGCGCTCCACCAGGGGCAGCTTGAATTGCTGGGCCAGTCGATAGCCAAAATCTGTGGCGCCAATCTTTGGGATGGACAGGCCCCCCGTGGCCAGCACCAGGCGCGGAGCGTGTACAACGCCACGGTCAGTATGAACTTCATAGCTGCCTGCGCTTGATGTGTCTGCGCTAGATGGCAAAAACACTACTTTTTTCACGGTGCAGGGCTGCCAGCGTGTGACGCCGCCGTCTGCGCATTCGGCCAGCAGCATGCGGATGATGTCTTCCGCACTGGTGGTGGCAAACAGCTGGCCTTTGTGCTTTTCTTCGTAGGGAATGCCGTGCTTGTCCATCAACGCGATGAAGTCGGCCGGGGTGTAGCGCGACAGGGCTGAGCGGCAAAACTGCGGGTTCTGGCCCACGTAGTGCTTGTGCGGCGCGCGCACATCCAGATCGCGGTTGGTGAAATTGCAGCGCCCGCCGCCGGAGATGCGGATCTTCTCGGCCACTTTCTCGGCATGGTCGATCAGCAGCACGTTTAGCCCCAACTGGCCTGCTTGCGCCGCACAAAACAGGCCCGCAGCGCCCGCGCCGATGATGATGGCGTCAAACGCTGTGGGAGAGTCAGTGGCAGTGGGTACAGGCATGGCGGAAGGTTGGGAATGTCAAAAAACAGGGGGCTGGCAGCGCGCAGCAAAAACAGAGCCGGCAGTGTAGCCAAGGGTGGAAGCCCCGCCATGGCCGTAGGTTGCATGCAAAGCTTTGCGCTCGATCAAAGTGCGGTTCTTACAATTGCGGCCCATGAATTTGCCTGAACACCAACTCAGCATGACCGTGCTGATGACCCCTGACATGGCCAACTTCTCGGGCAATGTCCACGGGGGTGCCATTTTGAAAAAGCTTGATGAAGTGGCGTATGCCTGTGCCAGCCGCTATGCGGGGCGCTACTGCGTGACCTTGAGCGTGGACCAGGTGATGTTTTTGCAGCCCATCCATGTGGGCGAGCTGGTGACTTTTCTGGCCAGCGTGAACTACACCGGCCACTCTTCCATGGAAATTGGCATCAAGGTGGTGGCCGAGCAAATCCAGGACAAGGTGGTGCGCCACGTCAACAGCTGCTTTTTCACCATGGTGGCGGTGGATGCCGATCGCAAGCCGGTGTCCGTGCCTGCGCTGCAGCCCTCTACCGAGGAAGAAAAGCGCCGCTGGAATGCGGCTTTGGTCCGCAAGGACATGCGCAAAGAAGTCGCGCAGCGTTTTGCCCTGACACGCACCCCCGCTGCAAAGCAGTAATCGCCGCATTTTTTGGCCGACGCAACAAAAAGCCGTGCAGGAGCGCACGGCTTTTTTGATGGTCTGGCTGCTGGGGCCGCCGGATTGGGCGGGGGCGCAGACCCGCGAACACCACCTTGCATACATCGTTGCTGCGCCTTGTCGTGCGCTTGTGCGGCCTGCGGCTCCGTGCTGCGCGTCTCCAGCGCACATCTGCGATTTGCTGGGCGGTGGGTGGTATCGGCGGTTAGAAAGTTTCCCAATCGTCTTCTGCGCCCCCAGCGGTGGCCGGTGGTGTGGCCGCCCGGGCAGAAGGGCTGGCCAAGCGCGCGGGCGCCACTGGTTGGGCTGGCGCCACCTTGGCAGGTGTTGCCACAGTCTGAGGCTTCGCTTTCGCGGCAGGTTCGGAGCGCAATGCGCTGGCCGTGCGGGCAGGCGCGCTGCGCGGTAGCTGGGCGGCGGACGCAGCGATGGCGCTGGTGGTTTTGAAGTGCGAGACCGCTTGCACCAGCTCTTGCGCCTGGCGTTTGAGGCTTTCTGCCGCTGCGGCGCTTTCTTCGACCAAGGCCGCATTTTGCTGGGTGGTGCTGTCCATCTGGGTAATGGCTTCACCCACTTGGCTGACCCCCTGGCTTTGCTCGGAGCTGGCAGCGCTGATCTCTCCCACCAAGTCCGTCACGCGGCGGATGGAGCTGACCACTTCTGTCATGGTGTGGCCCGCGCGATCCACCAAGGCGGTGCCGGCGGTGATGCTGTCTACGCTGTTTTTGATGAGCAGCTTGATTTCTTTGGCCGCCTCTGCACTGCGCTGGGCCAGGGTGCGCACTTCACCGGCGACCACGGCAAAACCACGGCCTTGCTCGCCCGCGCGGGCCGCTTCCACTGCGGCGTTCAGCGCCAAGATGTTGGTCTGAAAGGCGATGGAATCAATCACCCCAATGATGTCGGCAATCTTGCGGCTGCTTTCCGTGATGCCACGCATATTGGTCACCACCTCGCCGACCACGTCCCCGCCTTGCGCTGCGACCTGGGATGCACCCAGTGCCAGTTGATTGGCTTGCAAAGCGCTGTCGGCGTTTTGGCGCACGGTGGAGGAGAGCTGCTCCATCGACGCTGCAGTTTGCTGCAGCGCACTGGCTTGCTCTTCGGTGCGCGAAGACAAATCGGTGGTGCCGCTGGCGATCTCTTCACTGGCCATGGCCACCGATTCAGCGTTGTGGCGCACATGCTGCACCACGCTGTCGAGCTTGCTGCGCATTTGCTCCAGTGCCGCCATCAGCTGCCCCATTTCATCGTTGCCAGCAGGGGGGATGGCCTGGGTGAGGTCACCACTGGCAATTTGGCTGGCGGCCTGCACAGCTTGCTGCGCCGGGCGTGCCACAGAGCGGGTGACCAGCACGGCAAACAGTACGGACAGCAGCGCGCTCACGCCCATGCCCATGATGACCCACCATTGGGCAGAGCTGCGTACGGCATCGCCTTGCTGGCTCAGTGTGCGCGCATCGCTTTGGGTCATGGCCGCGAGTTTGCCCACGGTTTCTGCCAAGGCAGCAAAGCTGGGCTCGGCTTCTTCGCTGTACATGCGCTGCAGCAACTGCAAGCGGGTTTCATCGCTGCTGCCGCTTTGGTGCACGTCCAGGGCGGCCTGCACGAACTTGCGGTGCGCGCCCAGGTACGTGTCGCGGTGCTGCTGGTAAGCGCGCATGAGCTGCAACTCTTGCTCGGAATGGGGCAAGGTTTCGTAATTTTTTTCAGACTGCGTGATGGAAGTCAGTACCCCTTGCGCTTGCTGCAGCAGTGCTTGTGCGTTGCTGCTGGCTTGTGCTGGCAGCAAATGGCTTTCTAGCCGCCGAAAACGGTTCCACTGCGAGCGGATGTTGCCCGCTTCTGCCACGCTGGGCAGGGCACTGTTGCCCATGGTTTGCATGGCAAGGTGCATGCGCTCGAGTTGGGCCAAGGCAATGCCGCCAAGGCCGAGGGTGAGAACCAAGAGCAAGGCAAAAGCCAGGCCTAGTTTGGTGCCAATTTTGAGATTTGTAATGCGCATGAAATTGCATCCTGGTGTATGTGTGTGCAGGCTTGCTGGGGTGTGCCAGCCGCACAGATATTTTCATTCTTTCCAATGCGGTGGCATTTTCAGCGACACCAAAAAAATCAGGGAATGCTGGAGGGGTGCGCACAAGGCTTCATGTGCGTCGTCATACGAATGACTTGATAGCTTCATGCGCCTGTCACAAAGCTTGTCGACACTGCGCAGGCATTGATCTTTATGGGAAGAAAGCCAAGCCATGATGAATAGCCAGACCGCCGTTTTGGACAGTGAAGACCTGCCCACCAATCTGAGTGACAACCCGGAGTTTCAGACCGTGGTGGACAGCGCTGTGTCGCGCCGTGGTTTTTTACGCAGTGGCACTGGCCTGACAGCCGCCATGTTTTTGGGCCTGGGCGGGGGGCTGGCCGGGTGTGCCACCTCAGGTGGCCATACCAGCCAGCCTTTGTTGGGGTTCAAACCAATTGCGATTTCTACGGCAGATACGGTGCAAGTGGCTCCTGGCTACAGCGCCAAGGTGCTGGCACCGTGGGGCACACCTTTGGTGGATGGTGCAGCGAACTTCAAGGGCGATGGCAGCGAAGATGCTGCGGCGCAAGCCTTGCAGGTGGGAGATAACCACGACGGTATTCACTTTTTCGCGCTGGATGGCAAGAGCCACGAAGGCTTGCTGGTGATGAACCACGAGTACTGCACCGTGAACGAAAAAACCGGTGCCTACACGTGGCTGTTTGGCCGCAAGGGTGCCGATGCCCAGAAAAAGTGGAGCAAAGACCATGTGCACAAATCCATGAATGCACATGGGGTGTCGGTCATCCACATTCAAAAAAATGCCAAGGGGCAGTGGGACATCGTCAAGGGCAGTGTGTACAACCGCCGGATCACCGCTTTTTCTGCCATGGAAATGACAGGGCCGGCAGCGGGTGATGTGCTGCTGCAAACCAAGGGCGATCCTTCAGGCCGCCGTGCGCAGGGCACATTCAACAACTGTGGTAACGGCTTTACCCCTTGGGGCACTTACCTGGCCTGTGAAGAAAACTTCAACAACTACTTTGGCACCGGCGCTGGGGAAGACCGCCGCAACGCAGCGCAAAAGCGTTATGGCATCTCGGCCAAGGCCAGTCTGTTCCAGTGGGAAAGGCACGAAGCACGCTTTGACTATGTGCAAGAGCCCAATGAAGCCAATCGCTTTGGCTGGATTGTGGAAATTGACCCCTTCAATCCCGGCAGCATTCCCCAAAAGCGCACAGCGCTGGGGCGCTTCAAGCATGAGAACGCGGCGTTTGCGTTGACCAAAGACGGCCGTCCTGTGGTCTACATGGGCGATGACCAAGCCAACGACTACATCTACAAATTTGTCTCCAAGCACCCTTATGTGCCCGGCGGGAAAACCAGCCACCTGCTGGATGAAGGTGATCTGTACGTTGCCCGCTTTGACGCAGGCAAGGCCTCGGGCGACTTTGCGGGCACGGGCCAATGGCTGCTGCTGGACAAACAGCGCAACGGCAAGCTCCAGGCCGATGCGCAGTTTGCCAACCAGGCGGCCGTGCTGGTGCATGCGCGCATGGCCGGTGATGTGGTGGGCGCCACCAAGATGGATCGCCCCGAGTGGGTGGCGGTGCACCCTCGCACGGGTGAGGTGTATGTCACGCTGACCAACAACACCAGCCGCACGGTGGCGGATGCGGCCAACCCGCGCCCCAAGAATGTGTATGGCCAGATCGTGCGCTGGCGCGAAGCCGGTGGCGACGCCGCCGCCACCCAGTTTGAGTGGGATGTTTTTGTACTGGCGGGCAACCCCACCGTGCATACCGACCGCAAGAACTTGATGTCAGGCTCGGCCAATATCACGGCAGACAACACCTTCAACAGCCCCGATGGTCTGGCATTTGATGCCGAGGGCCGCTTGTGGATCCAGACGGATGGCAAGTACAGCAACAAGGGCGACTACGCGGCCCAGGGCAACAACCAGATGCTGTGTGCCGACCCTGTGACCAAAGAGATTCGTCGCTTTTTGGTAGGCCCCAAGGAGTGCGAGGTGACCGGCATTACCTTCACGCCAGACCACAAAACCATGTTTATCAACATCCAGCACCCCGGTGAAGAGGGTGACAGCCACTGGCCCGATGGTGGCACCAGCATTCCTCGCTCGGCCACTGTGGTGATCACCAAGGATGACGGCGGTGTGATCGGTTCCTAAGACATAACGGTTGGGACATGTGCACAGGGCTTAGGCGCTGTGCAGATGGCAAAGGCTGCAACGGTGGTGGACGTTGCAGCCTTTGTTTTTCATGGGGTTTATGCATGAAATTGGCCTCTGGCGCTTACGTGGCAAGCGCTAGAAGCTATCAATTGTTGTGATTTTCCATGATGGATGGCGTTAGCAGGCTGCTTGCAAGGGCGGAGTGGTACTTGCTTGCAAGGCCCATGCCGTAACGCCCTGCACCACATTGCCAATCACCAGCACGCTGGGGCTGGCCAGGTTTTGTGCATGCAGCGTATCAGCCAAATTTTGCAAATTGGTAATGGCATGGCGCTGCTGCGGCAAGCTGGCGTGTTGAATGATGGCCGCCGGGGTGAGGGCAGGCAGGCCGCCGGCTTGCAGCTCTGCGCTGATGTGATCGGCCGCGCTGACGCCCATGTAGATCACGAGGGTGAGTTTGGCCGCATGTGCCGTGCTGGCCAGAGCGCGCCAGTCAGTGCCGCTGTCTCCGGGCTTGGCATGGCCCGTAATAAACACCACCCCATGAGCGTGCTCTCGGTGGGTCAGAGGAGCGCCCAAGCTGCTTAACCCGGCCAAGCCTGCGGTGATGCCATTGATAACTTGCACCGCTATACCGGCGCGGCGCAGGTGCTCCACCTCTTCACCGCCCCGGCCAAAGATGAAGGGGTCCCCGCCTTTGAGCCGTACCACCCGCTCGCCCTGACGCACCTCGGCTTCCATCAGCTTTTCGATGAACGCCTGGGGCGTGCTTTTGCAGCCGCCGCGCTTGCCCACATAGACAATGCGCGCGGTGGGCGAGGCAAAGTTGACGATTTCTGGCGAGACCAGGTCATCCACCAGCAGCACGCTGGCGTTCTGGATGGCCTTGAGTGCTTTGAGGGTGAGCAATTCCGGGTCGCCCGGGCCTGCACCGACCAAGGTGCATGTGCCGGCGGTGTGCGTGGCGCTGGCGTTCATGCTTGCGCTCCTTGTGGGGCCGGTAAAGCGGCCAGTTGACGGTGTAAATCGCAAATGGCTTGCACCTGCGTGGTGATCGGTGCGGGCACTGGGCGCTGCCCTTGCAGCACCTCGCACGTCCATGTGGCAGTGGCAGTCACATCCAGCCCATTGGGTAGTTCGGGCATGACGGGCACAGCCCCAGTTTCTGCCTGCAAATCCAGTACCTTGCGCCCTTGGATGATGCCGCGCAGCGCAGGTTGGCGGCGCGGGTCTGCTACGGGCTCACCTTCCATACCGCGCAGCAGCAGGGCATGGCTGCCTGCTTCGGCATGGGTTTGCTCCATGCTGAGACGGTATTCCGGGTGGGTGTAGCAGCCAACCACCAAACTCTGTGTGCCACTGGCAGCCAGTGGGTTCAGGTGTTTGACCAGGCTGTGCGCTGGGTTGCGCAGCCCAATGGCAGCGCGGGCGTCGAGCAAATCAGCCAGGCCAGGCTGCAAAGTGCGGGCGTGCAGGTGCAGCAATTGCCCGGGCTGCGGGGTCTGCAAGGCAAGCGCAGTGGGGTAGCCCATGTGTTCCAGCACTTGTGCGGCAGTGATCCGTGTGCTTTCCGTGGTGCAGCCATGCAGCAGTACCGGTAAACCTTGGCGTACCAGCAGCAAAGCCAGCAAAGGGGTGAGCACCGGCAGGCGGCGTGCGCCGTTGTAGCTGGGCAAGATGATGGCCGGAGTTGCCGCGCTGGCGGTGACTGGCAAGCGTGCATGCACCGCATCCATGAAACCCGCCATCTCTTGCGCTGTTTCGCCTTTGATGCGCATGGCCAAACAAAAGGCGCCCACTTGCAAGGGTAGGGCTTGCCCATCGAGTATCCATCCCAGCAGCTCACAGGCCTGGGCACGCGAGAGCGCACGGGCACCATCTTTGCCGCGACCAATTTCTTTGAGGTATTGCTGGATATGCATGACTGATATGTGAATTTATTGTTATTTTCACAGGTCTTATATATAAATTCGATATATTGAAATGCAGGTCTAAAGCGGTGATGGGCTTTCGCTGGCAAATCGTGCAAAAAACACTGCCTCAGTCTGTGAAAGAGAGGGCGATGGCTCTGGCGTGCACAAAAAAACCTTCAAGGTGGCGCCTTGATGTGCAACAGCCGCCGTGGTCTACTTTCGAGGCAGGGTGGTTTTTTACCCGGAGGCTTTGCCAGCGTGCAAAGTAGGCGCTGGACTGCCGTTTGGGGCAAATTTTGGTTGAGGAGAATGGGCAATGAATACTTCGCCATCGATCGTGAATGAACTGCAGGCGCAACTGCAGGGAGCACCTATGCAGCACATGGCGCAGCAATTGGGGGCAAACAGCGAGCAAATCCAAACAGCGGTCAGTGCGGCTTTGCCACTGTTGTTGGGCGCACTGGGGAAAAATGCCGCTCAGCCCCAAGGCGCCGCAGATTTATTGGGTGCGCTGCAGCGTGACCACAGCCAAGCCCTGCCCCAAGGCTTGGGTGGGCTGGGGGGCCTGCTGGGCTCCATCCTTGGTGGCAGCACAGCCGATAGCGCGCAAAACCCGCTGGGCAATGGTGCAGCCATCTTGGGCCATATCTTGGGTGGCAGCCAGCAAAAAGCAGAGGCCAGCCTGGGGCAGGCCACGGGTTTGGGCGGCCAAGGCGCTGCGCAACTGCTGTCTATGCTGGCGCCCATCGTGATGGCTTTTTTAGCCAATCGCGCGAAATCTGCGCACTGGGATGCAGGCAGTCTGAGCCAGACGCTGGAGCAAGAGCGCGCCCAAGCGCAGCAGCAAGGCGGGCTTGGTGGTGATTTACTGGGAAGCCTGCTGGACCAAAACGGCGATGGCAAGCTGGATGTGGGCGACCTATTCAAGCTGGGCAGCAGCTTGTGGAGTGGCCGCCGCTAAGCCGCGAGCAACACCCACGGAAAAGCACCGGCTGGTGCTTTTTTCTTGCCTCGCATGCAAGGCTTTTTGGACGCCTGACGTTGCTGGTGCTACCACAGACCTACACTTGCAGGCTATGAGTCAGCTGATTTTGGGTATTGAATCGTCGTGTGATGAAACGGGCGTTGCTTTGGTGCAAGTGCCCGCAGATGGCCGCGTGCCTGTGCTGCTGTCACATGCCTTGCACAGCCAAATTGATATGCACCGTGCGTATGGCGGTGTGGTGCCTGAGCTGGCCAGTCGTGACCATATTCGCCGCGTGTTGCCTTTGACGAAACAGGTTATGCAAGATGCGGGCAAAACTTTGCAAGATGTGGATGTGGTGGCATTTACACGCGGGCCAGGCTTGGCGGGCGCGTTGCTGGTTGGCGCAGGTGTGGCATGTGCGCTGGGTGCGGCGCTGGACAAACCGGTACTGGGCGTGCACCACCTGGAAGGGCATTTGCTTTCTCCCTTTCTGAGTGAAGACCCGCCTGAGTTTCCGTTCATCGCCTTGCTGGTTTCAGGGGGGCATACACAGCTGATGCGGGTCGATGGTGTGGGCCGCTACGAAATCCTGGGCGAAACGATTGATGATGCTGCTGGCGAAGCTTTTGATAAGTCTGCCAAGGTGATGGGCTTGCCCTATCCGGGGGGGCCTATCCTGTCGAAGCTGGCGGAGAGTGGAGATCCTGAAGCGTTCAAGCTGCCTCGCCCTTTGCTGCACAGCGGAGACTTGGATTTTTCGTTTGCAGGCCTGAAAACAGCCGTGCTGACGCAGGCCAAAAAGCTCGGCGGTGAGATGGAGATGCGCAAGGCAGACTTGGCAGCAAGTACCCAGGCGGCCATCGTCGATGTGCTGGTGAAAAAAACCATCAATGCCCTAAAGCAAACGGGCATGCACCGTGTCGTGGTTGCGGGCGGCGTGGGGGCTAACCGACTGCTGCGCGACCAGTTGAACAAAGAATGCGCCAAACGCAAAATTCGCGTGCATTACCCGGAATTGCATTTGTGCACCGACAACGGGGCCATGATTGCCATGGCAGCGGCCATGCGTATCCAGGCCGGGCAGCAGATGCCCCATAAGACCTATGCATTTGACGTGAAGCCGCGCTGGCCGCTGGATGCGATTGTGGAAACCATCGTCTGAGCATGCTGCGCACGGACTGACCAAGCCCTCGAAAGAGGGCTTTTTTGATGGATTTCCTAGCAGTCCGGCCATCGGGCTTTACCAAAGCTTCACGTGGCTTTTGCTGTGGCCCTACATGGGGTCTGCACAATCTGGGGGTAGAAACAGGCTATTGCGATTTTTCGTCCCCAGCATGTACCAGAACTCCAGCACCATTTTTTTGCGACCTTTGCCGCGTTTTTGGGCGATGCCCATTGCTGTGGCATGTAGCGTATTTATTGCAGGTTGTACGCACACCTCTCGTTTTGATGGGCAAAGCACGACTGTGGCTGTGCCAACGCAGTGGAGCAGTACGGCGGCCCAGCCTCAGCAGCGCACGCCGGAAGACCTCAGTCGCTGGTGGCAGCGGTTTGGTGATGCACAGATGACAGCGTTGATTGAGCAGTCACTGCATGCCAACCCCAGTGTGCAATCGGCCCAATCATCATTGCGCCAAGCGCGGGCGCAGCTGGATGTACAAGCAGCCTCTCGCATCCCCAGCGCAAGTGCTGGCTTTGACCGAGGGCGTAGCTGGGAAGGTGGAGACAATGGCAGCAATAGCTATGCAGCACGTGTCAGCGCCAGCTGGGAGGCTGATTTGTGGGGACGCCAGGCGAATGCGGTGCAGGCTGGGGAGGCCAATGTCCAAGCAGCCGTGGCGGCGCTGGAAGGCGCGCATGTGTCACTGGCGGCAGAAGTCGCGCTCAACTACATTCAATTGCGTAGCCTGCAAAACCGGCTAAGGATTGCCCAGGACAACGTGGGCATTCAGCGGGAGAACCAGCAAATCACCGAATGGCGTGTGCAGGCAGGGTTGGCCACTTCGCTGGACGCGGAGCAGGCGCGCTCTTTGACGGCGCAAACGGCTGCACAAATTCCGGCGCTGGAATCTTCGCTGGCCCAAACACGCCATGCCTTGGCCATTTTGACGGGCCAACCACCTTCGGCCTTGGATGCGCAGCTGCTGGCAGCGCAACCCTTGCCAGTGGCGCCTGACAGTCTGGCCATGACGCTGCCTGCAGACACCCTGCGTCAGCGCCCGGACGTTCGCGCACAGGAGCAAAAAGTGATAGCAGCTGTGGCTAATCTGTCATCGCAAGAGCGTGCCAATTTCCCGACGCTGCGCCTGTCGGGTTCGCTGGGGCTGAATGCTTTGACATTGGGGGCTCTGAGCGGAGCCACAGTGGCCCAAAACATTGCCGCAGGACTGGCTGCGCCTTTGTTTGATGCCGGGGCGAATCGTGCTCAGATTCGTGTGCAACAAGCGTTGGTGGAACAGGCGCGGATCAGCTACCGCTCGACGGTGCTGACTGCCTTGCAAGAGGTCGAAGATGCCTTGGTGCAGTTGCAAGGCGATAAAGACCGCTTGGTGCAACTGAAGATTGCCGAAGAGGCCGCACGTTATGCCCAACTGCTTGCCAACCAGCGCTACAGCAGCGGCCTGGTGGATTTTCAGACTGTGCTGGATACCCAGCGCACTTTGCTGTCATCCCAAGACAGTGTGGCCACGGCACAAGCCTCTATCAGCACGGATTACGTGCGCCTGTACAAAGCGTTGGGGGGCGGCTGGCAACCCCTGAATGCCGAGGGCCAGGTCATCGACACTGCTGCGGCACAGCCTTAAAGATTCAACGGAAAACAAACAATGCGTAAAAAAACATCCGCCAGTACCGCCCAAGACGTGCACGAACTTTTAGGTGATGGCCTTGCCCGCAAGTGGTGGCAGAACCCCACCATTTGGATTGGCGCTGTGGCGGTAGCAGGTGCCATTGGTGGCTATTTCATGTGGCAAAACCATCAGGCTGCGAATGCCAAGCCCGTGTATGTTTCCCAAGAGGTCAAGCGCGGCAATCTATCAATCACGGTGGCGGCTAACGGTACCTTGCAGCCTACGCGTACGGTGAATGTGGGGTCTGAATTGTCCGGTACCGTGCGCAATGTGCTGGTTGACGTGAACGACACGGTGAAAAAAGGCCAGGTGCTCGTGGAGCTGGATACCGACAAGCTCAACGCACAGCTCAACCGCTCCAAAGCATCGGTTGCTTCCGCGCAAGCACGCTTGCAGCAATCCCAAGCGACGCTGAAAGAGGCGCGTTCCAATTTGGCCCGGCTGGAAGAAGTGCACCGAATTTCGGGGGGGAAAGTACCTTCTGCAGCAGAAATGGATACGGGGCGTGCCGTGGTTGACCGAGCAATTGCAGATGAGGCCGCGTCTCGTGCTGCGGTAGATGATGCCCGGGCTGCGCTAAAGAACGACGAAACCAACTTGTCCAAGGCCTCGATCAAATCGCCCATTGATGGCGTGATCCTCACGCGCAGCGTAGACCCGGGCAATGCGGTGGCAGCTTCATTGCAAGCCGTGACCTTGTTCACCGTTGCCGAAGACCTGAAGCAATTGCGACTGGAAGTCTCGGTGGATGAGGCTGATATTGGCCAGGTCAAAGAGGGCCAGCGCGCCAGCTTTACGGTCAGTGCCCATCCCTCACGCATCTATCCTGCCAAAGTGACGCGTGTGGACTACGGCTCTACCAAGACCGATAACGTGGTGACTTATTTGGCGCGCCTGGAAGTGCGCAATGAAGACTTATCACTGCGCCCCGGCATGACGGCCTCTTCGACCATTCGCTCCAATGAGCGCACAGATGTGCTGCTGATCCCGAATGCGGCGTTGCGCTTTACCCCGGTGGGAATGACAGCCCCCGTTGCAGCAGATGCAGCAGCACCCGATGGGCGTCCTTCAGGTGCTGCGGGCGAGCGGGGCACGCGCCCCCAAGGTGCTGGCAGCGCAGGCAATAGCGGCATCATGGGGCAACTCTTGCCACAACGCCCTCGCATGAGCCGTGGTGGTGCCGGCGGCAGCCAAGCGCTGGGTGCGGGTCAAACCCGTTATGTATGGGTGCTGGAAGCGGGCACGCCCGTGGCGGTGCAAGTCAAGACGGGCCTGAGCGATGGCCGCATGACTGAGGTGGAGAGCGAAAAGCTCAAGGAAGGCGCGCAAATCATTACCGACCAGCGCAGTGGAGCCGTGCGATGAGCGATGCCGCCCCACAAGCCAGCAGCCCTGTGCCCCTGATTAGGCTGCGCAACATCGTCAAGGTATATGGCGAGGGTGGGCTGGCATTCAAGGCGCTCAAAGGCTTTGATCTTGATATCGAGCAAGGGGACTTTGTGGCCATCATGGGCCCCAGCGGCTCGGGCAAGTCCACGGCCATGAATACCTTGGGGTGCCTCGATCGCCCCACGTCTGGCGAGTATTTGTTCAAAGGCGTGCACGTCGAAGACCTGGCCCGTGATGAGCGCGCGCGTTTGCGCCGTCGCTATTTCGGGTTTGTGTTCCAGGGGTTTCACCTGCTGCCACGCACCACAGCACAGGAAAACGTGGAGCTGCCGCTGCTGTACCGTGGAGAGACCAACGCAGCGCGTCGCGAAGCGGCTGCCAAGGCTTTGGAGGCCGTGGGCTTGAAAGGCTGGGAGCACCACACGCCCGCAGAGCTATCGGGGGGGCAGCAGCAGCGCGTGGCGATTGCACGGGCGATTGTCAGCAATCCGGTGGTGCTGCTGGCGGATGAGCCCACGGGCAATTTGGATACCCAGCGCAGCGAAGAAATCATGGAGTTACTCTGGAAGCTCAACAGCGAGCAAGGCATTACGGTGCTGATGGTGACCCATGAGCCGGAGATGGCTGCCTATGCACGGCGCATTGTGCGTTTCAAGGATGGTTTGCTCGACAGTGATACGCGCAACGAACCCTTTATGCTGCGCCGAGCCGCCCGCAGTGCGCCAGTGCAGCCGCAGGAGGGGCATTGATGTTTTTGAACACCATTCTTTTGGCACTGCGCTCCATTCGCCGCAATTTGCTGCGTTCATTCCTGACCATTTTGGGCATTGTGATTGGCGTGAGCGCCGTGATCACCATGGTCACTTTGGGCAATGGCGCCACCATGGCCGTGCAGTCGCAAATTCAAGGGCTGGGCACCAACTTGCTGCAAATCCGTGCGGGGCAACGCATGGGGCCGGGCGCTGCACCGGCACCAGCGTTCAAGGATACGGATGCGAATGTCATTGAGCAGCAAATCGGAGGCATTGCCGCCGTGGCACCCGAGGCGCGCTCCAGCGTGACGCTGGTGGCTGATGGCCGCAACTGGTCTTCCAGCGTGATTGGCAGCACCAATGCTTGGTTGCAAACCGGCAACTGGACGCTGGCGCAAGGCCGTGCATTCTCGGACGAAGAGCTGCGTGCTGGTGCGCCGGTGTGTGTGATTGGCTCAACCTTGCTGCGTGAGTTGTACCAAAACAGCGCCGATGTTCTGGGGCAGCAGCTGCGGGTGAAGGCATTTTCCTGCACCATCATTGGTGTGCTGGAATCCAAAGGCCAAGGTGCGTTTGGTAACGACCAGGACGATATGGTGCTGATCCCGCTGAAAACTTTGCAGCGCCGCGTGACGGGCAATACGCGGGTGAATACCTTGCTGGTTTCGATGGCAGACGATAGCGACCCAGAGCGTGTGAAAAGCAGCTTGCGAGACCTGCTGCGCGAGCTGCGCAAGCTGGCGCCGATGGACGAGGACAACTTCAACGTGCTCGACACCAAACAGCTGGCTGACACCATGGCAGGTACCACCAAGGTGATGACCACCTTGCTGGGCGCGGTGGCTGCCGTGAGTTTGCTGGTGGGCGGCATCGGCATCATGAACATCATGCTGGTGAGTGTCACGGAGCGCACGCGCGAAATTGGCTTGCGCCTGGCGATTGGGGCGCTGGAGCGCGAAGTGCTGCTTCAGTTTTTGATTGAAGCGGTGGTACTGGCAGCGCTGGGTGGTTTGATTGGGATTGCAATTGCGGCGGCTGCATCGGTGGGCTTGGCGCAGGTGATGCAGGTGCCTTTCATATTCAATCCCACGGTGAATGTGCTGTCCTTTGTGTTCTCGGCTGCGATTGGTGTGGTGTTTGGCTATTTTCCAGCGCGCCGGGCGGCGCAGCTGGATCCCATTGAGGCGCTGCGCCACGAGTAAGCACAAGGTTGCCGCAACTGAAAAAAAGCCGGAGCGCACCAGCGACTCCGGCTTTTTGATGGGCGAGTGGCTGGGGTTTAGGCCGCAGCACCCAAGCGCTTGCGCATTACAAAGCCATAGGACAAGCCTGCGATGGCTGCCGCAGCAGAGGCGCCCAGAATGCCCATCTTGGCAGCGGCCAGCAATTGCGGATCGGTAAAGGCCAGTCCGCCGACAAAAATGGCCATGGTGAAACCGATGCCAGCCAGCAAGCCCACCAGCAGTACGCCTGGCCAAGTCACCCCTTGGGGCAGTTGGCACAGGCCGGTTTTGACCGCCAAAAACGTGGCAAGGAACACGCCCACAGGCTTGCCCAGCAGCAGTGCCAGCATGATGCCCGAGGCCACCGTCGCGGGGCCCACGGCACTCAAGTCCACGCCACCAAACTGCACGCCGGCATTGGCCAACGCAAAGACCGGCATGACGGCAAAAGCCACCCAAGGGTGCAGCATCATTGGCAAGCGAAAGACAGGGGGGAGCAGATCACGCTGGGCACGGGTGGCAATATGCAGTTCTTCATACAGCACATGCGCATCAAAACTGCCGCTACGGGCATGCACTTGCACGCGCGAGAGGGCTTGTTGTGCGGCTTCCAAATGGTGGCGGGGTGCGGGGCGCATGGCGACAGGAGTCATCAGCCCCAGCACCACGCCCGCGAGCGTGGGGTGGGCCCCCGTTTGCAGCAGGCCGAACCACAGCACGGCACCGGGGAAGACGTACAGCCATGCTGAGGCCACGCCCATGCGGTTGAACAGCAGCACCAGCAGCAGACCGACAAAGGCAATCCCAAAGCCGCTGTAGTCCAGGCCGCCGGAGTAAAAGAAGGCGATGATGAGCACCGCCACAATGTCATCGATGATGGCCAAGGCCAGCAAGAAGATGCGCAAGGGGCCGGGAATGGATTTGCCCAGCAGTGCCAGCACGCCCACGGCAAATGCAATGTCGGTGGCCGTAGGGATGGCCCAGCCGTTGAGCAGTTCGGTATCGCCCGCCGCAATCGCCACATAAATCAAAGCGGGCACCACCACGCCGCCCACGGCGGCAACCACGGGCAGGCTTGCCTGGCTGAGGCTGGAGAGCGCGCCGTTGTGCATCTCGCGGCGAATCTCCATGCCCACGACCAGAAAGAAGATGGTCATCAGCACATCGTTGACGACAAAGTGCAGATCGGTATTGACCGTCCATGGGCCCAGGGTGAGGGACAGCGGGGCATGCCATGTGTCGAAGTAGCTTTGTGCCCACGGAGAGTTGGCCCAGAGCAGGGCCACGGCTGCGGCGATGAGCAGCACGATGCCACTCATGGACTCGATATGCAGCATCCGGCTAAAGCCAGCGCTGGCACGCTCGGCCGCAGTTTGCAGCGCAGGAATGTGGTTGCTGGGGGCTGGAAACTGCGGGTGAAGGGGAAATTGCTTGGGTGAATCCACGTATGCGCTTTCTCTTGGTTGGGAAAGTGCCGCAGCGATCGCTTTGGCAAGCATACGCCCAGGCTCAAGCAAGCACGGGAGCGCCTGTGTCAGCGCGGGCTGAAAGCAGGCGTGGGTGGTATGGCAAAACGGGTGCGTACGGCACGATTGTGTGCAGGCGGCCCGACCTGCACGAAACACCTGCCATCACCACTGCATGTGGTGGGCACCCGGCACCAAGTGTACCGAAACACGGCTGATCTCCTGCGTGCTAAATCGGAAGAGGCACAAGGATATTTAAAAATAAGAGCGGTTAGCGCTTTATTTGCATGGGTTTGAGATTGAAAAGAGTATTAAAGCCATGTTTATTGAGCGCTAGGTGCTCATTTTTTAAAGTGCATCAGCACAAAAAAAAGCCCCTGAGGCTTTCGGCACTCAGGGGCTGGGAGGGGGCTGTTGGACAGGCTTATTTGGCCATGGAGTCTTGCAAAGCCTTCATGGGATCTTCGTCGGCCGTGTCAGCGCTGGGAGCGTTTTGTTGTTGCTGCTGTTCCATGAACGGATTGTCAAAATCCACCGGCGCAGGCATTTCGGCTTCCATTTGCTCGCGAATGGCATCCAAGTCGTACACGACCTTTTCATCCAGGCCGCTGGACACGATGCCGGGGAAGGCAATGATCAGGCCCACCATCAGCAACTGAATGCACAGGAACGGAATGGCGCCCATGTAGATCTGGTTGGTGGTCACCGGGGCAATGCGCTTTTTGGTGAGCTTGTCGGTGTATTCCTTGTCCGGGGCGACCGAGCGCAGGAAGAACAGCGCAAAGCCGAACGGTGGGTGCATGAAGGAGGTCTGCATGTTCACTGCCAGCAACACGCCAAACCAGATCAGGTCAATGCCCAGCTTGTCGGCCACGGGGGCCAGCAGCGGCACGACGATGAAGGACAGCTCAAAGAAGTCCAGGAAGAACGCCAGGAAGAACACCATGATGTTCACCAGGATCAGGAAGCCCAGCTGGCCGCCCGGCAGGTCCGACAGCAAGTGCTCCACCCACAGTGGGCCGTCTACGCCCTGGAAGGTCAGGCCGAACACGGTGGCGCCAATCAGGATGAACAGCACAAAGCACGACAGCTTGGTGGTGCCGACCAGGGCCTGGCGCAGCAACTGATAGCTCAGGCGCTTGCGGCTGACGGCCAGGATCATGGCACCCAGGGCACCCATGGCGCCGCCTTCGGTTGGCGTGGCAATGCCCAGGAAGATGGTGCCCAGCACCAAGAAGATCAGTAGCAGCGGGGGAATCAGCACAAAGGTGACTTTTTCCGCCACGTGCGACAGCAGGCCCATGCCCGTGATGCGGTTGATCGACGCGGCCACGAAGGCCAGCGCCACGCCAAAGCACATCGCGAAGACGATGGTCTCGTCCTTTGCCACTTTTTCCACCACTTCACCGGTCAGCCAGCTGTGGATGGTCGTCATGTTGTGGGCAGCAAACACCGATACGCCCACGCACAGGATGGTCAGCACCAGCAGCGACATCAGTCCGCTGGAGCCGTCCTTTTCCTTCAGGCTGCGCGCTTCAGGCGGTAGGGCCGGCACCATGGCTGGCTTGAAGATGGCGATGGCGAAAACCATCAGCATGTAAAAGCCCACCAGCATGAAGCCTGGCAGGAAAGCACCCTTGTACAGGTCGCCCACGCTGCGGCCCAACTGGTCGGCCAAGATGATCAGCACCAGCGATGGCGGAATGATCTGCGCCAGCGTGCCGGAGGCGGCAATCACGCCCGAGGCGATGCGGCGGTCATAGCCGTAGCGCAGCATGATGGGCAGCGAAATCAAACCCATCGAGATCACGGAAGCCGCCACCACACCGGTGGTGGCCGCCAGCATGGCACCCACCAAAATCACCGCGATGGCCACGCCACCACGGATGGGGCCAAACAACTGGCCCACGGTGTCCAGCAGGTCTTCCGCCATACCGCTGCGCTCCAGGATCAACCCCATGAGCGTGAAAAACGGAATGGCGAGCAGGGTTTCGTTTTGCATGATGCCGTAGATGCGCAGCGGTAAGGCCTGCATCAGGGCTTCGGGCAGCACGCCCAGCTCAATCCCCACGACGGCGAAGAACAGGCCGCAGGCACCGAGGCTGAATGCCACCGGGAAGCCCAGCAGCAAGAAGCAGATCAGACCCGCGAACATGATCGGGGCCATATTGTTTGCAATGAATTCCATAGCTATGTCTCCCTGTGCACTCAGGCGCTTTTAGCGGCGTTGCGCGCGGCTTCTTCTTCGGCCTTGCGGATGACTTCGGCCAACTCTTCTTCCGGTGTTTTTTCCAGAATCTTGACGGTTGGGTCGTCGATCAAGCCCATCAGGAATGCAATGCGTTTGATGAGCTCGGACAGGCCTTGCAGCATCAGCAGACCAAAGCCCAGGGGCATCATCAGGTACACGGGCCAGCGGATCAGGCCACCAGCATTGCTGGACATTTCGCTGGTGTTCCAGGCCTGCAGGAAGAAGGGCACGCCGTGATACAGCACGATCAAGCACATGGGCGTGAGGAACAGGGCGAAGCCCACTACATCAATCCAGACGCGGGTGCGCAGGCTGAGTTTGGCGTTGATCACGTCCACTTTGACGTGTTCTTTTTCCAGCAGCGTGTAGCCGGCGGCCAGCAGAAAGGAGGCGGCAAACAAGTACCACTGCACTTCCAGAAAAGCGTTCGAGCTGGTGTGTAGCACCTTGCGCACCACGGCGTTCACGCCGCTGATGACGGTGGCCGCAAGAATGAGCCAGATGACGTATTTACCGACCCAGGCGTTGAGCTGGTCGATACCCCGTGAGAGTCGTAGAAGTGCTTGCATGGTGTCTCCAAAAAGCGCGATATCTGCCGCAGGTACAGCGTATGGCGTGTGGCCACACGGCCCTGCAGGCTTGTAAGAATGCACAGTCGCGCGATTCTACGGAGCGCCCTAAGTACTTGCTGACGGCTTTGTGACGGAGGTGTAAAAATTCAGCACTTTTGATGTGTTTTTGGGTGTCAATAAAGGGTTTTTACTAGGTGATGTCGATGCTGTGGGGTTGATCTTGCGCATGGTGCGAACAGTTTTTTGACCACCAAGGCAGACGCTCATGCAGCAAGCCGACGTCGCCGCTGCCCGTACAGTCATGGCCGCCCAGGGCCTGCATGCTCTGGCGCCAAGCCACAGAGCGCAGCATGCTGCACAGCGCCTGCATCGCAGGGTGCTGTAGCAAGTTGGCGTGACAGACCAGCAGATCATGCTCTTGGCATAGCGCCACAAAATCCAAGCCCTTGGCCAAGGCTGCGGAGGCAATGCCGAGTCCCACATCTGCTTGCCCTTGTGCGACCGCTTGGGCGACAGCGTTGTGGCTGGGTTCTTCGTCATCAAAACCTACGATGTCCTCCGGGTGCAGATGCGATTGCGCCATCAAGTCGGCCAATACAACGCGGGTGCCCGTGCCTAAAGGGCGATTGACAAACTGTGCCTTGCGCTGGGCCACGTCTTGCAAGCTGCGTAGCTGTAAAGGGTTGCCCGCAGCAACGATCAGGCCTTGCGCGCGGCGCCCCAAACTGATGCAGCGGTGCTGTACCACATCCAGCAGGGGTTGATAGATGTGGGCAGACATCGAGTGTTTGCCAGCCGCCTCCAGCACATGAAAACCTGCCAGTGCTGCCCGGCCTTCATTCAGGGCGCGCAAGGCATCAACACTCACACAAGGAGTCAGGTCGAGATGCACGGCCAGAGGGCCTTGCATGCTGGCAAATTGACGCAGCACGCTATAGGCACTGTCATAGCTGGCATGCAGCGAAAGGACGGGGGTGCGCTCGTCATAACTCAGTGCAAAACTGCGCTCCAGCTCCGCTTGAATGGCTTCGATATGCGGTGCCAAGCGTGCTTGGGCTTGGCGCTCAGTGAGCAGCAGGCGCTGGCCAAAAGGGCTGAGCTGGGCGGTATGACCCTTGCCCCACAGAATGACTTCGCGGCCCAGTTGGTCCTCCCACTTTTTCAGGGAGCCCCACACATGGCGGTAGGAAAGCTGTAATGCGCGTGCTGCGCCAGAAATAGAGCCTTCCTGTGCGATGGATTCCAGCAATGCCAGCAAGGGGTGGTGAATGACACTGCTTGATGGTGCTTCTTGCAGCGTGTAGTGAAGTTGGATGCGTTGCACGGAGGAAAGGCTGCTGAAAACTCGAAGAAGGGGCTGCCACCATAGCGGCAAGCGCGTTCCACGTCAGGAGAAGCCTTATGTCCACCATGTAATTCGATGTTTGCAGCCTCGGTGTAACCACGCACAAAGGGCGATCTGGATGGGAAGAAGCGGGCGGCAGGAGGTGTCCATAGCCCGCCATAGCCGCTACATCACCATGCAGCAGACGCAGAAAAAGTGGTTGGCTTAAAGCGCCAAGTGCTCTTTTTCAACATGCTGCAAAACGCCTTGGCAAGCATCTTCAATCAGGTCGAGCACATGTTCAAAACCTTGGTCGCCGTCGTAATACGGGTCGGGCACGACAGGGCTGCGCATGTCGCGGCAGAACTCCGTCAGGCGGTGCAGCTTGTGGCGCTGCCCAGGTGGGCACAGCGTTTGTGCTCGGGCCATGTTTTCATGGTCCATTACCAGCACCAGGTTGTGGCCTTCGAAATCTTCACGCGTGAGCTGGCGTGCGCGCAAATCACTCAGGTCGTAGCCGCGTAGCAAAGCGTGTTTTTGGCTGCGGCGGTCGGGAGCCTCTCCGACATGGTGCGTATGTGTGCCGCAGGAGTCGACACTGAACCAGCTGCTCCAGCCACGGGCGTGCACCATGCTGCGCATGACGCCATGGGCGCTGGGGCTACGGCAAATATTGCCCATGCACACCACGAGCACGGAGAAAGAGGCAGGGGGCGGAATGAGAGTCATGGATGGAGCGCGAGGGAAATTTCAATAAGATGGTGCAACGTATCAAACCATACCTGCGGTGCGATGATTGGAAATCAGGAGCTGCCAGCCTTGAGGCAGAAGCAATCTTGTGCGAGCCAGCAGCTTAGGTGAGATTTTGCGTGCAAATGTAAAAAAACAGGTTTTGGAAATAGCTTGCACTAGGATGAAAAACGCTGGTGGGCAATCTCTCTAATGCTGTGTAGCTGTGGAGCAAACGTGGTTTCAGCTGAAGATGGCCTGCCAAGCATTTATCTAACAGGAGGTGCGCTATGTACAACCCAGCAGATTTCACGCTAGAAGGACAGGTGGCAGTTGTGACCGGCGCCGGCGCCGGTATTGGGCGCGCTATCGCAGAAACTTTTGCAGCAGCAGGGGCTGCAGTGGTTGTCAGTGATTTGCAGCAGTCCACGGCTGAAGCAGTGGTTCAAGCTATTGCGCGCAAAGGCGGGCGTGCAGTGAATATTCCGTGTGATGTGACCCAAGAGCACAACCTCGAAACCTTGGTGCAAGAGACCGTGAAGCACCTTGGCAAGCTCACAATTTTGGTGAGCAATGCGGGCGGCGGCGGGCCAAAACCATTTGATATGCCGATGACTGACTTTCGGCGCGCGTTTGATCTCAACGTCTTCTCGCTTTTTCGGCTGGCGCAACTGGCAGCACCCGAGATGGAAAAAGCGGGCGGCGGTGCCATTTTGGCAATCACTTCCATGTCCGCAGAAAACAAAAACAAACGCATGGCTGCCTACGCATCGTCCAAGGCTGCCACCAGTCATTTGGTACGCAATATCGCATTTGACTTGGGAGATAAGGGGATCCGAGTCAATGGAATTGCGCCTGGCGCAACGCGCACTGCGGCATTGGAGTCGGTTTTGAGCCCAGAAATTGAAGCAAGGATGCTGAGCCACACACCGATTCACCGCTTGGGAGAGCCGCAGGATATGGCAAATGCTGCACTTTTCCTGTGTAGCCCCGCTGCTGCGTGGATCAGTGGGCAAATCCTGACGGTTTCAGGTGGCGGAGTGCAAGAGCTGGACTGATGGGCACAACGTCCACATCACAGTTGGTACCCAAAGCTAGACCGGGTTTGTCTACCTGGCTAGGGACAGCCCAGTGTGCTGTACAACAGTTTTTTGGGATCAAGTGGGGCGGTGTTAAGATAGCGCGGTTGCTAAATATTTGCCCGCTGTAGATGCATAATTTATAGCGTTTTCTTTCTTGAAAACAAGGGCAGAGCAAATGCGGGTGTAGTTCAATGGTAGAACTTTTGCTTCCCAAGCAAATAGCGTGGGTTCGATTCCCATCACCCGCTCCATCTCAAGCCCGCTCGCGGCATTGATCTCTCTTATTCCAACCCAAACTTCTGGCCCAAGGCCTCGCCAAAAGCCGCATTGCCCGTCAACGTGAGGGTGAGCGTGGTGTGGCTGCCCGGCTGTGGCACTGCGGCGTCTGGCTGGCCCGATTGCGTATTCCAGCGAATAGCGATGGCGTGGCCATGGTCATCGTCTTGGGCGCTCAAGTCATAGTCCCAGTCACCGCCTTCCTCCAGTGGTGCGCGGCGGCCATAAAAGTCTTGGTGCGCCCACAGCAGGACTTGGCGCACTTCAGCGAGCAGGGCGTGCCAGCGGTTGTCCGCTACGCTGGCCATGGCATCCCAGGTGCCGTTGCCGTCTTCGTCTTCGCTGTATTCAAAATCCAGGTAATCCAAGGCCATGAGGTTCTTTCGCTAATTAGCTAAAAGAATAGCTAGTAGCGCCTGTTTATATTGAGTTTCAAATACAAAACGCCTTGAAAACAAGGTTTTATGAGCGCAAGCAGCTTCTTTTTTAGGACTTGCTGTGTTTGGCTGCGGCCACTTGCAGGTTCAACAGGCTCGCTTCGATCGCGGCTGCGGTCATGTGAGGTTGTTCCATGGGGAAGAGGTGGCTGCCGTCCACCAGCATGGTGCGCCGATGGGTGATGCGCAGCGTCATGTCCATGCCAACTTGCTTCATTTCTTGGGAATAAAGGCCGCCAATAAACGCAGCAGGGCAGCGCAGCGGGTGGCGGCGCAGCATGGCGTTCAGGTTGTGGGGCAGGGTGTTGTAGATGGCGGTTTCTTCTTCGCGCGTGAAGTGCAAGGTGAAGCGCCCGTCGTTGGTGGCGACAAGACCGTGCGCTACATAGTCTTGCAGCACTTGGGGGTGCCATTGCGCGAACGATTTTTTGCTTTGGAACAGAGCCAGTGCTTCTTCCCGGCTGTTCCAGAGATTGCGGCGTTTGCGGCTGATTTTGCCAGGGGAGACATTGCCCACCAGCTGGGTGCGCTTGGCCATTTCCAGTGACGTGGCACGCCAGCCGCTGATCAGGGGGGAGTCCAGCAGCAGCACACCAGATGCCAGATGGGGATGCTGGGCGGCGGTCATGGCGCTCAGGAAACCGCCCAGCGAGTGCCCGACCAAATACGCCGGTTGTCCCCAGCGCTGCACCAAGGGCGCGGCGAAGTCGGCCAGTTGCTGCGCCAGGTGTGGCCAGTTGCTGGTGACGGGGTAGCGCGCATCGTGACCAAAGCGGTCAATCGCATGGACGTCAAAACCACGTTCACGCAGCAGGGCAAACAGCAGGCGGTAGGTGCCAGCAGGAAAGCTGTTGGCGTGCGAGAAGATCAAGGGTTGCATGCGCGGGGTGGTGGTGCACGCAGGCCTGCCTGCCCTACACCAGCTTTTCTTCGGGAGTGGTGATTTTCTTGATGGGGCTGGGTTTGTCCATCACCAGCGGGACGGTGCTGTTGCCACCGAACCACTGCGGGTCCTCAATGCTGTCGAAGGCCGCGCGCAGGCGCTCGCCCCAGTTGCTGCGCAGCATTTGAAAGTAGGGGTTGTGTTCGTCAATGCACACCAGCTTGTTGCAGCTGAAGCGGTCTACCTCGTACACCGCCAGATCCAGGGGCAAGCCGACGGAAAGATTGGATTTGAGCGTGCTGTCCATGGACACCAGCGCGCACTTGGTGGCTTCCTCCAGCGGCAAGTCTGCGGTGAGCACGCGGTCCAGCACGGGTTTGCCGTACTTGGCCTCACCAATTTGAAAGTACGGGGTTTCTGCCGTGGCTTCAATGAAATTGCCTGCCGAGTACACCTGAAATAGGCGCATGCCTTCGCCCTGAATTTGGCCGCCAAACAGCATGGAGACATTGAAATCCACCCCGGCACGCTTGAGGGCCACGCCATCACGGTCATACACATGGCGCACGGCAGCGCCCAGCACGCGGGCGGCATCAAACATGCTCTTGGCGTTCCAGATGGTGAGCACCTCGCCTGTGGCGTCGTCGCGCACCGTCATGGTTTGCAGCAGCTCGCGCACGGACTGCGAGATGGACAAATTGCCCGCCGACAGCAGTGCCATAAAGCGGTCGCCCGTTTTCTCGTAAATCATCATCTTGCGAAAAGAGTTGATTTGATCGAGCCCTGCATTGGTGCGAGAGTCCGACAAGAAAACAAGGCCCGCGTCGAGCTTGATAGCGATGCAATAAGTCATGAAATTTCAGGCAGAAAGCCGCGGTGGCAAGCAAGTGTAGTGCCCGCTGGCGGTGGCAGCATGTCAGAAAGCACGCACGCAGCGTTCACGCGCGTTGCGCCAGTTTTTTCAGCTGGTACAGCGCCTCCAGCGCTTCGCGGGGGCTGAGCGCATCGGGGTTGATGTTGGCCAGCGCATCCTCAACGGGTGTGGCTTGCAAGGCCGAGGCGGGCATGGGTGGGGCGGTAAACAAATCCACTTGGTCCACGCCAGTGGATTCGCGCGCTTCCAGCGCTTCGAGTGTGTGGCGGGCGTGGTTGAGCACTGCCGCCGGCATGCCGGCCAGCTTGGCTACTTGCACGCCGTAGCTGCGGCTGGCCGGGCCGGGCTGGATCTCGTGCAAAAACACAATATCGCTGCCAGATTCGGCCGCGCCCACGTGCACGTTCACGGCGGCTTTGGCCTTGGCAGGCAGCTCGGTCAGCTCAAAGTAATGGGTGGCAAACAGCGTGAACGCCTTGGTGCGGTCATGCAATTGTGTGGCAATGCCGGAGGCCAGCGCCAGGCCGTCAAAGGTGCTGGTGCCACGGCCGATTTCGTCCATCAGCACCAGACTGTGGGGCGTGGCGGCGTGCAGGATTTGCGCGGCTTCGGTCATCTCCATCATGAAGGTGGACTGTGCGTTGGCCAAATCGTCCGCTGCGCCAATGCGGGTGTGGATGGCATCAATCGGGCCAATGCGGCAGGCGCTGGCGGGCACATAGCTGCCCATGCTGGCCAGCAGCACAATCAAGGCGACCTGGCGCATATAGGTCGATTTACCGCCCATGTTGGGGCCGGTGATGATCTGCATGCGCGTGTTCACGTTCATGCGCGTGTGGTTGGCGATGAAGCTGCCGCTGGAGGTTTCGGCCATGCGCGCTTCCACTACGGGGTGGCGGCCGCCCTCAATCTCAATACAGGGCACGGAGCTGAACTCCGGCTTGCTCCAGTTCAGCGTGAGCGAGCGCTCGGCCAGCGTGCACAGCACGTCCAGCGCCGCAATTGCCTGCGCTACGCGCGTGAGGCCCGGCACATGGGGTTGCAGCTGATCCAGAATTTGCTCGTACAGCAGCTTTTCGCGTTGCAGGGCGCGCTCGTTGGCTGAGAGTGCCTTGTCTTCAAAGGCTTTGAGCTCGGGCGTGATGTAGCGCTCGGCGTTCTTCAACGTTTGGCGGCGCTGGTAGTGCGCGGGCACCATGTCTTTGTAGCTGTTGGTGATCTCAATGTAGAAACCGTGCACCTTGTTGAACTGCACGCGCAGGTTCGGGATGTTGGTGAACAGCTTTTCTTTGGCTTCCAGCTCTAGCAGGAACTCGTCGCAGTTTTCCTGAATGCCGCGCAGCTCATCCAGTTCGGCATCAAAGCCACGCGCAATCACGCCACCGTCGCGCACCAGGGCTGCGGGCTCTTCCATGATCGCGGCGGCCAGCAGGTCGGCGCAGCCTGCGGGTGGTAACAGGTCTTTGAAGATTTGGTTCAAATAGGCCGCTGGTGCTTGCGGAGTGTGCGCGAGTAGCTGCGCTTTTTGTAGTGTTTTGCCCAAAGCGACCAACTCGCGCGGGCGCACCTGGCGCAGCGCGGTGCGCGCGGTGATGCGCTCCACATCGCTCACGCCCTTGAGTTCAGCGCGCAGCGCCTGCCAAGGCATGGTGCCACCCAGTGCATCGTTGCCGCGCAGCACTTCGGTGGCTTGCAGGCGCGCCATGGCGTCTGCAGGGTCGCGCTTGGGCTCTAGCAGCCAGCTTTTGAGCAGGCGACTGCCCATGCCGGTCATGCAGGTGTCCAGCAGCGAGAACAGTGTGGGGCTGTCTTCGCCGCGCAGCGTTTTCACCAGCTCCAGATTGCGGCGCGTGGTGGGCGGCAGGTTGATGAGCTGGTCATCGCGCTGCACGCGGATGCTGTGGATGTGCGTGAGGTTGCGGCCCTGTGTGTGCTCGGCATAGCTCAGCAGCGCGGCGCTGGCGGCGTGGGCCAGCGGCAGCTCTTCGGCCTCCCACGCCTTGAGGCTGGCAGCGCCTAGCAGCTCCAGCAGCTTGCGCTCACCCAGCCCCGTATCAAACTGCCAGTCGGGGCGGGGGGAGAGCGGACAAGCCACCGTGCCGCTGTGCTTGAGGGCAAACAGGCTTTGTTCAAAGCGCTCAGTCACGCCGGCGCTGTAAATCACTTCGCTGGGGCCAATGCGCGCCAGCCATTCGCCCAATTCATCTTGCGCGCATTCAGCCAGGTGGATGCGGCCTTGGGTCACGCTCATCCACGCCAGACCGCAGCGCTGGCGACCTGCGGTGTGCAGCGACACCAACATGGCTTCGGCCTTGTCGTTGAGCAGCTCGGCATCGGTCAGCGTGCCGGGGGTGACGACGCGCACCACTTTGCGCTCCACCGGGCCTTTGCTGGCGCCCACTTCTCCAACCTGCTCACAGATCGCTACCGACTCGCCCATCTTGATCAGGCGTGCCAGATAGCCTTCCAAGGCGTGAAAGGGGACGCCGGCCATGGGAATCGGAAACCCCGCAGATTGACCGCGTGCGGTCAGGGTGATGTCCAGCAGGCGTGCGGCTTTTTCGGCATCGTCCCAAAAGACTTCGTAGAAGTCGCCCATGCGGTAGAGCACCAGGGTGTCGGGATAGTCTTTTTTGATACGAATGTACTGCGCCATCATCGGCGTATGTTGCTCGATGGGTGCTTCAAAAGGGCTTTGATATTGTTCGAGTTTTTCTGACATTACTTTTTAGATCAACAGCTTGGGCTGTTAATGCTTGATTGGTTTGCCCTCGCCTGCACTCGGATACACTCGCCTACACTTGGTGGTTTGGCGTAGGTTTTTGGCGTTAGGTTTTGCGAACCTACGCCGTGTTGCATCTGGTCTATCAGAAAACCTACGCCACCTTACGCTGGAGGTGGTGGTGGTATTTGATGCACGCAAGGCCAAAGCCTTAAAGGCTGGCGAACACATTATTGTCGATGAGGCTCCGGGGCTGCGCTTGGTTGCCAGCAACACCCGTATGACCTGGACGTACAGGTACAAGAACGATGAGGGGCGTATGAAGCAGGTGGCCATGGGGCATTGGCCTGCCATGTCTTACGCCGCTGCTTTGGGTAAGTGGGATGAGTTACGCCAGCAGCGCGGTGCTGGGCAGGACTTGGCCAAAGAAAAAAAGTTAGCCACAGCCAAGGTGCGTAGCACGCGCTCGCGTCAGGCCGATCAGTACCTGGTGGCCAACCTGCTGGATGAGTACCTGGAGGGCCACGTCAAGCGCAACCGCAAACCCAAAGGGTACACAGAGACTGCGCGGCTGCTCAGTCACTTGTACACAGCGCCCATTCGTGGATTGCCACCGGCTGCGGTCAAACGCGTGCACGCATTTGAGCTGCTGGAGACCTTGGGTGCACGTGCGCCGGTGCTGGCCAACAGCTTGCGCACTGAGCTGGGTGCCGCGTGGGAGTACGCGCTGGATGCGGGGCGCATACCGGAGGAAACACCCAACTGGTGGCGGCAGATCCTGCGGGGCAAGTTGCGTAGCCGTGGCTTGATTGTGAATGGCGAACATCAGGGGCGCGTGCGGCGTGTGCTGGATGCGCAAGAGATGGCCACGCTGATTAAGTTTTTGCCCAACTTCAGCCAGCTCATCGATGACCTGCTGACCATGTACATCTGGACTGGTGCGCGTGGTGCGGAGATTGTCCAGATGGAGGCCAGTGAGGTTGGCCAAGAGGCTGATGGATGGTGGTGGACGGTGCCGCGTGAAAAGCTCAAGACCGGGCGGCATGACTTGGCGGTGGATTTTCGCGTGCCGCTGATAGGGCGGGCGCTGACAGTGGTGCAGCGGCGGCTTGCTCTGTACCAGAAGGGCTATCTATTCCCATCGCAAAACGCCAACGCACGATCGCCGCACGTAGAGCAAAAGATTATTGGTGTGGCCACGTACTGGGTGCGGCCTGAAACCTGCAACGCACGCTTGCCTGCTGACCGGCTGAAGCTGCTGCACCTGAAGCCCTGGGCGCCTCACGACTTGCGCCGCACGGTAAAGACAACGCTGGCCAGCATGGGCTGCCCTGAGGAAGTTTCTGAAGCGGTGCTGGGCCACATGCCGCCTGGGATTGTTGGTGTTTATAACCGGCACACGTATGACAAAGAACGCAGGCTGTGGCTCACGCTGCTGGCGGAGCATTGGGAGGGGTTGGTGCGCACTTAAAGTGGTGAGAACTGTGTGACGAATGCCTCGTAGGCTGTGTATATGCCGTACGCGAAAAGAATATATCCGCTGCCCGCCAGTGAGATTGAAGCTAGGTTGAGGGCATTTCCGATTTTTATTCGTCCGTGCCCATAGCAAAACTGCGTCACATAGCGGACGGCTAAGCTTAGAGACCCTGCAAGAACGCCAGCACCGAAAGAAAGTATCGATGGAGTTAGGTGTAAGCCGAGTTCTGCGGGTAGTCCTTTGGATATGGTCGCTCCAAGGAATCCCAGTAGTGCTACGACTGCCCCTCCGTTAATCAAAATTAATGCATTGAGTGCTTCGCGCCCTGCTTCAATAACGGATTTGAAAAGCTCAATTTCGTGCCTTGTTCGCACGTCTAGGTGAGCTAAGAATTGTTGTTGTTCAAGCTTGGTGTGTTCAAGGGCTCTGTCTGGTTGATCAGGGCTTAACCCTGTCTCAATGTATTTTTGTAGCGCCTCGATGTCAACTGTGCTCTGTCCGCTGGAGCGAATCTTTGCTAGGTCTTCTTGAAGTGAGTTTAAAAGCTTGGAGTATTCCACGTTGTCTCTTTGAAGAAGCGTTGGTCTTCGGTTGGAGGTGTAAGGCTCTATTATGTTTTTTTTGCCTCGCGGGGCTTCTTAGCCCCCGTGTTCTCCGGTGGCAACTGATCGCTAATCGGGCAAGAAAACAGCCACGCATCCAGCTCAGCGCGCAGCCATGCCACGCGGCGGCCTGCAACTTGGCGGGGTTGAGGGGCGCGGCGCTCGCGTACCTCTTTCTCAAATGTGGTGAGGCTCAGCCCCGCATAGGCTGCGGCCTGGTCGCGCTCCAGCGCGGCGGGGGCGAATTGCATCACGACGTAGCTCATGCCGTGGCTCCTTCTGTCTCTCGGTAAATCTCAGCGCCTGCGATCGCATGAGGGTTCAGGCGGTCGTTCAAAATGTCCTGGCACAGGGCTTGGCATGCCGGGGCGGCTGCCAGGCCGATTTGGGGATAGTCCTGTGCCAGCTGGTGGGCTGCCTCCAAGTCTTCGGCAATCACGAGCGCGTTGGCTTTCCTCCAGAGGCAGCCGTCCAAAGCCATTTGCGTGATGGTGCGTAGCGTGCCGTGCAGGCGTCTGGCCACGGGGTGGCCTTTGTTGACGTGCACGGCTATCTCTGCGCCGATGCCGATGATGGCTGCCAGGTTGGCCAGCAGCTCGCGGTGTTCCTGTCCATCGTCGGCCAGTGCCACCAGCACGCCCAAGTCCAGGTTGAGCTGGCGTTGCTGTTCAATGGCCACTGCAGCCGTCACGGGGTTGGGCCCACGGTATGGCTTGCGCCGTGGCTGGGGTGGGGTGAAGCGTGGGCGTGCCATTACGCTGCCTCCTGCTCTGCCACCAGATCCAACTCGCTCACGTGAAAGCTCAGGATGATGGGTGCGCAGCCCTTGGCGCGGGGGATGCTGACAATCACTGCCTCTGGCCCACAATGCGCCGTGGCGGTGCCTTCGTAGTTAACCCAGGGCTTTTGTTTCTTTTGCGTGGCATTCGCGTTGATGCGTACCACTTTGCCCACCAGCTCAGCGGCAGTCAGCACGGCCTTGGCTTTCTTTACTGCTGCCCCTGTCTTTGCGGATGCACCATCCTGGCCATGGTCCACTGATTCGCCTGTGCCAGCGGCAGCAGGCGTCTGCTCACGAATCGTTTTTTCGGTGGCAAACGTGATTCCAGCAGAGGGCGGCAGAGCCTGCGCAACGTTAGTTGCGACTGGCTCTGCTACGTTGCCTTGCGCGGCCGCAGCCGCGCCTAGTTCTGGTTCCCCTGGCAAAGCCTGCAGCGCGGCAGCGATGCTGGCTGCAGCCGCATTAGCGCTTAGCTTTTTCCCACCACCGCCAGCCAGCGCAGCGGGGCCTTGTTGGCTTTTGCCTTTGGCCTTGCCACCACCCACACCCTTTTGAGTGTGCGCAGCGGGGGTAAGGGGTGTATTTGCTTTTGGAGCCTCAGATTTATCAGGGGATGCGGCGGCTTTCTTGCCCATCTCAGCCCGCAAATTGGCTTGCACGTTGGCTTTGACAGTGTTCACACCGATGTTGCATGCCTCCGCTAAATCCATCAGCGTGGGGTTGTGCTTGCGGTCGGGGTATTGCTCATACAGCCAAGGGGTGTAGGCGCAATCGCGCAGCACCAGCACGGCGGCAGCCGCGTTCACCGGTTGCGCGTGGTCTTTTACGTAGTCTTTCAGTGCATCCAGTGGGGCAACCTTGCCCAAGTCCAGTGCCTGTGCCAGCTGCGTGGCTTCATCTTTGTTGAGCGTGCTGATGATGTGGGTGGCCACCATGCGCTCTGCCAGCATGTCAATGTGGCTGCTGGTGCGCTCACCGGTTACGGCCTTGATGGTGGACACGGCCAAGGCCTTGCGCCATTCGCGCTCAAATCGGTCGGCGGCAAGCTTGGCATCTTGCTTGGCCTTGGCCTCCGCATCGGCCTTGGCGTCTTCGCGCAGCTTGGCCTCAGCGTCGGCCTTGCCTGCCATCTTCAGCAGCTCAGCGGCTTGCTCCTGGGGCACCACGGCAATCAGCTCATTCTTGGCGTGGGGGTTCTCAATCAGCGTGGGGGTGATGCCTGCTTGCTCCATCACGCTACCCACCACGGCACGCAATGGCTTGCCCTTCACTGGGCTGTCAGTGGCCACGTCCAGCCGCACATAGCCTTCAATGCTGCCGCTGTAGGCGGTGGGGATCAGTGCCTTGGCCTCGCGCCCGGTGATGATGTGCGCGCCCATGGCCTGGGCACGTTCGCGCAGCTGGGCGGCGTGGGCGTCTTCCTTGGCGTGGTAGCAGGGCGGGTTGGTGCACACGTCTGCACTGTCCACGTCGGTGAACAGGTCGGGGTTTGCGCCGGTGCGGTTGGGGCAGGCGCTGCAGCTGCCCGCGTTGGGGCACAGGTTGGCGTCTTCACGGTCAAACTTGGCGTGTTTCAGATCCAGCATGAACTCACTGCGCACCATGCGCTGCACCTCACGGGCGCTCATACGGTCGCCCTGGAAATCGGTGTCGGTGGCTTCCTCCAGCGCCTTGAGCTGCAGTTGCTCATTGGGAATGCGGGCAATAGGCAGCGCGCAGCTAAAGTCCAGCTTGCCTTCGCGCAGCAGCTGGCGGCCATGCTCGCACAAGTCCAGCACCTTCAGGCGGGCGAAGATGTAGCTGCGGCTGCGGCCCACCTCTGCGGCAATTGCGTCGGCAGAGCTGCCTTCGCTATCCATCAGGGCGCGGTAGCTCTCTGCCTCTTCCAGCTCGGTCACGTCTTCGCGCTGCAGGTTTTCAATGATCTGGGCCTTCAATGCCTGCGCATCGGTCATGGGGCGAATCAGCGCTGGAATCTCAGTAAGCCCTGCCATCTGGCTGGCGCGCCAGCGGCGTTCACCGGCTACCAGCTCGTACTCAGGTGCAGCCTGCTTTTGGGCGCGGGCAGTGTGCAGTGTGTCTTGCAGCCGGTGGGTGGGCAGAGGGCGCAGCAAGATGGGCTGGTGCACGCCGCTGGCCTTGATGCTGTCTGCCAGCTCCTGCAGCTTGGCCTGGTCAAAGTGCTTGCGCGGGTTGGTCAGGCTTGGGGCAATCGCCGTCAGTGGCACGTGCAGCATGCGCGGGCCTGCACCGGGTGTGGGCAGAGCTTGGGTGCTGGTGTCTTTGGAGTCGGTCATGCTGCACCTCCTTCATTAATCAACGCTGCACGCTTTTGCGCAGCTTTGGGTGTGGGGTAGATTTCGATCACGTCACGATCAGGCGTGCTGATGACGACTTCCCAGTGCTGCATCTGCAGGCCTTCGCTGGTGGGGTGGTAGTAGGGGCGGACGGCGGCGGTCATGCTGCAGCTCCCTGCTTGGCTTGGGCTGCGATGCGTTTCTGCTCGGCCAGTGAGGAATGCAGGCTGCCAAAGCGGTCGTACTCCGAAAATTCGTAGCCGATGATCTGCGTGTAGTGACACTGGCGGCGACTGCCAGTCTTGGTGTTGGTGCCGTAAACGTGCCCTTCGTGGTAGCTCCTCGTACTGAAAGAACCCACTTCGATTTCCACGGGCGCTCGGCCGATAAAGACCTCCACGACAGTGCCCACCGGGATGATTTCCTTCATAGCCTCAGCCCATGCTTCACGGGTTGCTTGCACGCCAGCGTACAGTTCGTTGATTACTGACATCACACACCTCCCTGCTTGGCTGCTTGGGTGGCGCGCCAGTCACCATGCTGCTGATCGCACCATCCATCGCTGTAAGCATCTTTGGCCCACTGCGGCCATTGCTGGCGGTCTTGGCCAAGCCACATAGGTTTTCCATGTGAAGCGGCGCGCGCCCCTGCTGCATAAAACCAGCGCTTACCTGATAGCGGTTTCTTAGCCATTTGCTTGCTCTCCCTGCTTGGCTTGGGCTGCAAGGGCGGCGCGGTGCTCTGCGTCTCGCTCTGACTGCATCTTGAATGGCAGTTCTCGCGCCAAGCTCCAGTTATCCAGGACATAGCTGCCGAACGCAGTGATGCTGTATCGACCAAAGCCGTGCGAATTCAGGCACCCAAAGTGCGTGAGTCGCTGGATGGCTTCTTTGCCAATGTCGTAGCTTTCATCGTCCTCGGACGTTTCTGCAAAACGCTCCAGTGCTTCAAAATCATGCTGTTGCAGCCACTGGCGCGCATCCAGCCCCTGCTGGGTGGGGTGCTCGGTGATGGCTGATGCAGTATGCAAACCGCCATACACAAACCCAGCCACCGCAGGCTGCTTACCCAGCCAGCCCAGTGCGTCGATAGCCAGCGCGTGCGCCGGGGTTTCCAGACGCATGCCGGGCGTGGGCGTAGGAATGTTGACCTGCACCTGAGCGCGTGCGCCTGGCAGGCTTTCAATAATCAGGGTGATGCGTTCAAACTGCGGCATGCTTAGCCTCTTGGATTGGGGTTGCAGGCACGGCGTGGATATGCGCCGTGACGGGGAAGTGGCACTCCATCAGCTCCATGGCCACCTGCACCTTGATGCGCATGCCAGTCTTGAGCGTGGCGGCGCGGGCGTGGGCAGCGGCGTGCTGGCCGATGGGGAAGATTTGCTCGCAGGTAAAGCTGCGGCCATTGGTGGGCTTGACGGTGTTCACCCGCAGGCAAAGCACGGGCATGGGCTCGCCCGTCTCGCCCACGGGCTTGGTGCGCACCACGGGGCGCTCGGCCACGGTGCCTTCAATCTCAAGCAGCGCGCCAAAGCCGGTGGCGTCAAAGGTGGCGGCGCTCATTGGGGCACCTCAGCAGCTGTCCAAACCACCGCGGCAATCAATGCCAGCACCCAGGTCAGCAGCGTGCGCAGCGCAGCGCTAAAGGTGGTGATGCGTTTGCTTTTCATGCTGCACCTGCCTTGCGGGCGCTGATGCCGCCCAGGTCATGCTGCAGGTGTTCCATGGCGCGGCAGATGGCATCGCACACGCTGGTGGCCAGCACGGTAATGCTGTTGGGGCCTTGGGTGACGGTGTAAGGGGTCAGCATGTGCCCACCTTTAGGTGTTTGAGTGTTCGCTGCAGGTTGAGCTCGCTGATCTCATCCGCAAGCGCTATTGCCTTGGGGCTGCAGTAGTGCAGCAATGCACCGCACTGCATGACTTGCTGCATATGGCTTTCTGCCAAGCGCTTCAGTTCCCAATAGCCACACCACAGGGCATCGCGGTAATCACTGTTTTTGAGGGTGCGATGCTTGCCCAGCAGTAGCTGTGCTTTGTCATGCTCTTCGGCGGCGCTTGCCAAATAGACACTTGCACGGGCTGCTGCCGGTGCATCTGCGGGTGTGCACACGTGTGCACTGAGGGGAACTCTCCAAGCTGTCGTCATAACCACCACTCCTAAAGCTAGAGCTATTAGCGCCCGCTGTGCCTGCGTTAGCTGGCAATTTGGGCAATCAATTCAGGGCATCAGGTTTGCAACTGTTTTGCCCGGCGCTTTTTCGCGTTGATGTAGTTTAGTTAAAGCGAAACCAATAAGTCAAGCCAAGGCTAAACTATTTGGGCAAATAAAAACCGCCAAACGGTTGGCGGCTTTCGGTGGTGTGTGAATTTATAGGGCTTGTATCGCGGTCAGCCAGTCGCTTTCACGCACGATGCGGATGTGGTGACCATCTTCGCGCAGTTCCATAGCGCGTCTGATTTTGGTTCCGTAGGCTGCATTTACCCAGTCTGGTGAGGCATGCGTGCCGACAATGACGGCATATACCTTTTTGGACACAGCTTTGGAGGGTTCTAGCCGTGCTTTGATGGCTAGTTTTTCGCAGGCGTTGCGGGTGCCGTACAGAAAATCACCTGTCAGGCAAATGCGAAAGCCTTCTTCAAAGTTTAGCTCTGTGGTGTCATAAGGAAGTTTAGCGACGCCGGTATCAACACTGCCTGTTTCTGCGAAATCGCTACCCACCAAAGCCTGTAGCTCTGTGAGTAGGTGGGTGCGCTCGGCTTCATCAATGCGGCCATCGGCAAGAACTTCTTGCAGCAGTCTTGCGATGGCGTTGCCGGGCCATGTACGGGTGGCTGCTTCGTTAGCGCTCAGCCATGTGCTGAGCATTTGTACTTCTGCGTTGTGAAGGTGCCCATCTGCCACGATGCCGGTGATGATGCCGGTTAGTACTTGGGAGGCTTTCACAAGAGCGCGTTGATCGAGTGATGCACGAATGGCGAATTCGGACATGGTTAGTCTCCGTCGTTGGCAGATGCTGCCCAAATCTTTTGCGTGTCTCCTGTGTAAGTCACGGGGACGCCGGTGCGGGTGCAAACCAGTGTGGTTTCTTGCGTGGTGTCTAGCCGCAGGTCTTCGCCACGAAGGCCCTGCCATGCTGCCAAGTAAGCCAGCGCACCAATTTTGTTCTGCGCCTTGATGGCTTTTTGCACGCCACCCCTAAAGGGCAGGGGTGGTAGCTCGCCAGCAGCAGCTTTGGCGGCAAGTTCAGGGTCTGTAGTGCGCTTGTGGATGCCAACTAGCCATGAATTGATTAATCCGCAGTCTGGGCCGTTGATGCGGGTGTCAAAGTTGCTATCAATCTCTGGTGGGTTGGCGGCAAGCGCAGTGACAAGCATGGCGATTGGTTAGAAGTGTTCGCTCTTCCACACCGTCAGCACCTTGCCCAGCACTTCAAAGTGTGGGTTGTGGGGTGAGATGTCGAAGGGCAGGTAGTCTGGGTTTTTGCTGATGGCCCGGATGACGAAGCCGGGGCCGTCGAACTCTGGCACGCGTTGCAGCAGCTTGATGTAGCCCTCTTCGCCTATGCGAAAGAAGTAGGGGGCGTCATGTGAAACAGTCTTGCACCCCATGTCCACCAAAAGCGGATCGCCTGGGTTGTACATGCCGATCATGCTGGGGCCAAACCCGGTCACGATGGCGAGGTTTTGAACGCCAGAGTGCGTAGGGATGTTTTGGCGTAACCAGTCGTGGTTGACGCGCCAGCTTTTGATGATGCCTGGCTGGTCGCTAAGCAGTAGTTTTGCGCGGCCCATCCCACCGCCCACATCGTATTGGTGGATCACCAAGTCTCCGTTCTCGGGTTCTTTTTCTTCGTTGACTTCTGGTAGTACGCCATGGCTTGGCAGGTGATAGATGGCCGCGCCCTCGTTCACTGATTTTTTTTCAGTGGCAGGGCGTACCGTGCGCCGTTCTCTGGCTTCTTCTTTTGGTGTTGGCCATTCGTGGTTGAACCAGTCTTCATGCAGACCTAGTTCAACTGCCAGCTTACGTGCCGCACCCTCGCCAAACGGTTCTTTGCTACCTGTGATTTGAGATACCCGGCCTTTGCTAATGCCTGTGGCAGAGACGAAATCGGCTGGCCGACCGTAATCGGTGGCTATGAGGTGGCGAAGGCGGTTTTTGCGGTGCGTGTCGTTCATGGCTTGTTTAGGTAATCATAAACTTTCACTGTTTAGCTTTAGCTTGACTTATTAGTTTCGATAAAGCTAAACTACGCGCCATATGACTGAACTTAAGACATGGTTGGCGCAGGAGCGGGGGCGTGCAGTGGCTTTGGCTGCGCACCTCGGTGTTGGCAAAGCACGCGTAAGTCAGATTGCGGCAGAGGGCGTGCCCAAGCACTTCATGCTGAAAGTGCGCGACTTCACGAAGGGTGAAGTAACTCTGGAGTCCATGCTGAATCCTGTTCAGTCACCAGTGGATGAGGCAAATGCCGCTGGTTCTTGATTCCCCCCATCACCACCCCTCTAACGGTCACGCCGCCGGGGTTGCTGTCTCCCACCTCTTTCATGGTGCTGCGCGTCATAGCCATCGCGTGCAGCTTGCGTGGCAGGTGGTGATGGGCTTTTTCTTGTTGCATGGGGGCAGTGTCTGCCGCCACGGCTTGGGGCGAAAGCCTGAAATTTTCCAGATTCAAGGGGGTTGCCAATGACCTGTTATCTGTCGCCCACGGATTGGCGTGATGTTCTTTACAACGCGGTGCGCAATGCACCGGGTGGTGTGGCTGCTGCAGCTGCGTTCTTGGCGCAGCGCCGGGGCCGCTCGATGCACACCGAGACTTTGCGCGCCCGCCTGCGCGGTGTGGATGGTGAGTGGGTGAATCTGGAGATTTTGGAGCTGCTGAGCGAGTGGATGCAAGACAGCAAGCACCCCGATGCTTTGTCGTGGCTGTCTGCTTTGAACAACCGTTTTGGCCTGGTGGCGTTGGAGCTGCCGCCTCCGCCCGCTGGTGGCTGGGCCTGTGAGGCTGCAGCCCTGCGCGAAAAGGCGCTGCAGCTGGGCGTGGAAGGTGGGCACCTGACGCAGTTGGTGATGCGTGCCACGGATGACCAGCGCATTTCAATTGCAGAGGCGGATGAGATCACCGCGCAGGCCATGGCTGAGATTGAGCTGCTGTACCGCACGGTGCGCAATGCCCGCCGCGCTGCTGGCTTGGAGGTGCAGCCATGAGACCCGCAGGCGAAGTTTCTAAGGCGCTGCTGCAGGCTGTGCAAGAGCTGGCAACGCCGGAGCGTGCGCCCATTCTGAAAGAGCTGGCAGCCCATGCCCAGGTGGCTGAAGCCGTGGCACTGCAGACGCTGAAAGATATGAAGCGCTATGGCCGTGTGTGCATTGCCCGCAAGCGCACGGTGTCGTGGTGCACGCGCCCGGTGGCTGAGTGGTGCTTGCCCATTGCAGGCAAGGCTGCAGCGAACGATGCAATGGCTGATGGTGGTTTTGCGGCTTTGGCGCGCGCTTGGGGATAGTTGATGGTGAATGAACACGCTGCCGGTGTTGCGGACGCTGGCGTGGATCTGGTCTTTGTAGTGCGTGCAGGAGGTGCTGTATGACCCAGCGCCGTGAAGAGCTGCCGCCGATTCAATTTACAGCTTTGGCGGCAGCGTTGCTGCCTATGGCTGAGACGTTGCTGCCCAAATGGTTGCGTGGTGGCCGCCGTGAGCGCCACGAGTGGGTGTGCGGCAGCCTGGCAGGTGAGCCGGGCAGCAGCTGCAGCGTTAATGTCAATAAGGGCGCGTGGAAAGACTTTGCGACGGGCGAAGAGGGCCGTGACCTGCTGAGCCTGTATGCCGCCATTCATGGTTTGAGCATGGCCAAGGCAGCGGTGCAGGTGGCCCGTGAAGAAAAACTGGAGGATGTGGCTGGCCTGGTGAAAACCGCTGCAGGTGCCACCGTGGTGCCTGCAGCTAACCCACGGCCCATGCCAGCCCCCAAGCCAGCCCCTGAGAAAGAAGGCTGGGCCACGATGCGCCCGGTGCCGAAGTGGGCTCCCCCGCCTACTTTTGTGCACCACTACCGCCAGCCTCAAGATTTGATGCACACCGGTGAGTACCGTGTGGGCGATGATTTGCATGGGTATGTGGTGCGCTTTCGCACCAGCGACGGCGGCAAAGACACGCTGCCCTATACCTTTTGCCAAAGTGCCAAGGACGGTGCCAGCAAGTGGCACTGGAAGCAGTGGGATGAGCCCCGGCCTTTGTTCTTTCCAAACTTTGCGTTGCCCAATGGGCTGACCGTCATTTTGGTGGAGGGTGAAGTCAAGGCTGAGGTGCTGCAGCAGCTGCTGGATGCACACAGCCCCGGCGTGTATTGCGTGTGCAGCTGGCCCGGCGGCAGCAATGCCTGGCAAAAGGCCGATTGGAGCTGGCTGGCTGGCAGCACGGTGCTGCTGTGGCCCGATTGCGATGCCATGCGCGAAAAGCTGACCAAGGCTGAGTTGGCTGAGGTAGGTGCTGATGCTGCCGCCAAAGAGGCGCTGCAGGCAACGAAGCCTTTGTTGCCCGAAGCCAAGCAGCCCGGCATGAAAGCGCAGCTGGGCATTGGCGCGCTGCTGCGTGATACGCATGGCTGCACCGTCAGCCTGCTGCCCATTCCAAAGCCGGGCGAAAAGCCCAGCGGCTGGGACTGCAAGGACGCGATTGTTGACGATGGCTGGACGTTTGATGACGTGCTTGCTTTGTTTGGCCGGGCGCAGCCGTTGTTAGCGGTGCAAGCGGACGAATCTGCAGCAGAAACTGCGGCCCCGAAAAAAAATTCGCGATCCCCCGTTGGCACAAAAGGGCGTGAAGCCGCTGGTGATGCGCCTGACGGCGACGACGATGACGACGCACCCGCTGGCAAGGATGAGACGCCGCCGCCCAAAGGCACGCCCTGGTGGCTGAAGCCGTATTGGGACAAACAGAAGGCGCGCTGGAACATTAGCCGCAAGACGGTGATTGCCGCCTTGGAAAACGATGAGGCGTTGTACGGTGTAGTGGCCTTCAATGAGCTGACAAACAGCGTGCAGTGCCGCAAGGCCTGGCCGTGGCCACATTCGCGCCCTGGTGAGATCAAGGGTGCCGACGGGCTGCTGCTGGGCAAGTATTTGACGGATTACTACAACCTGCCCAGCGTGAGCCGTGCCGCGTTGGAAGAGGCCGTGCAGACGGTCGCTTACACGGAGCGGTTTCACCCCATTCGTGAGTGGCTGCTGGATTTGAAGTGGGACGAAAAGCCCCGTTTGGATAACTGGCTGATTTATGTGCTGGGCGAAACGCCCGAGTCGTTAAACCCTGCGCTGCGTGAATACCTGCAGCTGGTGGGCCGCTTTTGGGTGCTGGGCATGGTGAACCGGGTGATGGAGCCTGGTTGCAAGTTTGACTATTGCCCGGTGCTGGAAGGTGTGGGCGGTTTGCGCAAGTCCACCCTGGTGGAGGTGCTGTGCGGCAAGGATTACTTCAGCGATACGCCGTTTGACATGAGCCGGGGCAAAGAAGCCCAAGAGCAAGTGCAAGGTATTTGGCTGTATGAGATTGCAGAGCTGAGCGCCATGAGCAAGGCGGACGTGAACGCGGTGAAGGCGTTTATCAGCTCCAAGGTGGATAAGTACCGCCCGGCCTACGGCACGACGGTGGAGAGCTACCCCCGCCAGTGCGTGCTGGTGGGCACGACCAACGATGACCAGTACCTGCGCGACCGCACGGGCAATCGCCGCTTTTGGCCGGTGCCGGTGCGCCACCAGATCAATACGGAGTGGGTGCAAAAGTACCGCGCCCAGCTGCTGGCAGAGGCGTTTGTGCTGTACCAGCAAGGCGAGCCGTACACGCCGACCAAAGAGCAGGAAGACCGCTTGTTTAAGCCCATGCAGGACAGCCGCTTGATTGAGACGGCGGTGGAAAGCCGGTTGCTGGAGCTGCTGACGCGTGATGCACATGGTGCGCAGGCAGTGGCTTCCGGGGTGCATGTGGATGCGCAGTTTGTACGCATGGATCAGCTGGTGGTGGAGTTGGGCTCGGACGTGGCCAAGTCTTCGGCGGCGTTGGAAAACCAGATCCGTGGCTGGCTGAAACAGCAGGGCTGGGAGCATGGCAAGAAACAGGTGGCAGGCAAACGGTCAAGCGGGTACTGCCGCCCGGCGGTGTGGCCACCTGAAGGCGTGGTGGTGGGCCTGGATCAGCTTGACCGCGATAGCGGGGCCATAGATGACAGCGCACCACCCCCAGCACCTTCTGGCCAAGCGCCAGCTGAGACTGATGCGCCGCTGAGCCCTGCTGCTCAGTTCCTTCGAAACAAAGCCGACGATGAGCCTTTTTAAGCCATGACGTTGTGCTTGTTCTTTCAACCCATGTCAGCGCCTGAAACGCGCTGCACTGCCCACACAGGGGGAGGCGTGATTCGCGCCTGTGTGGTGGCCAGGGCGATGGTGCGCCCGGCTTGCGGTGCAGTGGCGGGGATGGGGCTGGCTGCGCCCATGACGTAGCGGCAAGTGTCCATGTGTCCACCCTGTCCGGCGTTTTGCTGGGAGTGTGTGGGTAATGCCAATTCCTGATTTTGTGGAGTTGAAGCCGCTGCATTGCCCAAACGACACGTAACCCCCTGTCCACGTAGGTTGCGGTGCGGGCGTGGGCAGGCAGGCGCACATAGCAGGCACAGGCGCGCGTGCGCGAGCCTTGGGCGCGGCTTCCCGCGATCTCTATATAAAAAGGGTGGACAGTATGGACAGTAGGACACTTCAAAAGCAGCAAGGGGCAGCAGTGAATGAGGGCGATGTGCTGTTGATGATTAAGACGGCCATGCCTCAGACCTATCAAGCCATTCAACGTAAGGCTGGGCAGTTTGGAAATGATGTGTACCGCTTGGTTCGCTTGGGTATTCGCGGCCAGGCCAATTGCTTTTATGCGTGGGAAGGTGGCCGGGTGGTGGGCACGCCCTTTGCCAGCACGCACCCGGTGATGGCGGTGGTGGCACAGGGCTTGGTGCAGTTTGGTTGTGCACACGTGTGCATCATTGCTGAGCCTGCCAAGGCGGAGGGCTAAGGCATGGCACGGCTGGAACACATCAAGCAACGTTTGAATAACTGGGCACTGTGGCGTGCCCGCCGTGATAGCCATGGGCTGGGCTTTGCCACCCGCAACATGCTGGCCAACTGGATGGCAAGTGCTGGGGAGGTGAGCCGGTATGGGCGGGAGTCCACCATTCCTGTGCTGCACCTGGAGGCGGAAGAGATTGAGGATGCGGTGCAAGCCATGAAGCTGGGTGCAGGCCATCTGCATGTGACGGTGATGTGCGTCTACATCAAGGACTTGGGTGTGACGGGCACGGCCCGGCAGATGCGCCGCCAGCCCAGCACTGTGCATGCCCAGCTGGAGCAGGTTGACCGCTGGATTGAGGCGTGGTTGCAAGCCAAGCAGGAAGCCAAGGATGCGCAGCTGCAGCGTGTGTCTGCCAGGTTGTCACAGCGTCCGTAACAGTGCATGGGTGTGCGTGGGAGTTTTCCACCTTGGAGGGTTGCGCTACATTTCAGGCAACTTGCTGTTGGTGTCCGCAACCACCCGCAGTGAGCCAGAAAGCCCCGTCAGTCCACCACTGCACGGGGCTTTTGCATTGGTGGGTTGGTACGGCGCATGCTGCCCACCATCTAAATAGCGAGGCCATGCAATGTGGCCAGCCGGGTCGCAACCGGCACTAATTCAATGAAAGGACACGACTGTGCCATCTGCTGCTCCACGCCCCTGCTCGCATCCGGGCTGCGGCGTCCTGGTGCGCGATGGCACAGGGCGATGTCCCAAGCACCCGGCCAAGGTGTGGTTGAAGAAACCAACGGCGGCCAAGCGCATCACTGGGCGCAAGCTGCAGCAGCTGCGCAAGGAATTGTTTGAGCGTGAGCCACTGTGCCGGCCTTGCTACAAGGCTGGGCGCGTGACGGTGGGCACGATGCGTGACCACATCGTGCCGCTGGAGGAGGGTGGCACGGATACAGAGGACAACGTGCAGAACATCTGCGCTGATTGTCACGACGAAAAGAGCAAGGCCGAGCGGGCACGTGGTGTGAAGCGTGCCTGGTCGAACTATCGAGGTTGAAGGGCTTACTTCTTAGGTTTGAAAAACTTTAATGTTGAATCAAACATACCTCTGTTAGGGTTTAGTTTTGCATCTGCTGCAGCGGCAGCGGCAGTGAGTGAACCGCCAATAGATGTGGCTAATGCGGCAATTGGTTCCAGTGCTCCGAAGAAAAGAGCTTCAGGAAACTCCGTGTGTAAGAAGAAACAGACGACCCCTAGGGTGATGGTTGCTACACCTATTCGAATGCTCATGATGTAAGCGTCTTCAGGATTAGAGCGCGAATACCTAGGGTATGGAACAAAGCTATATGAGTAGATGATGCTGGCGAAAATGCCAACCACGAACCATAAGTAGACAACAAGGCGTTCGACGGCCTTTGCTGATATTTGATACTTTACGAAGTAGATACCAACAGAAATGGCTACAAGTATGAGCAGGCTGATTGATATGTAGATCCAGACCTTGTTGTCCTTATCCTTTCTTGTGTCAGATCCTCTCTCTAGAAAAATCATAAAAAAAGCAATCGCTGCTATTGCTATTAAGTCCCCGGCCATGAGCTTTGTCATTTCAGTCTCCAAGGCTGAGGATCGTAACAACGGTGGGTAGGGGGTATCCAAACTTTTGAAACCACCCGCCGGAAACCGAGCGCCCAGTGTCTTTTTTGTGCGCGCAGGTTTTAGAGGGGGGGGTACCCCGAAAGGAATGAAGTTATGGGAACACGTGGCCCAATGCCAAAGCCTTCGGCGCTCAAAGCACTGCAGGGCAACCCCGGAAAACGCACCACCAGCGTGGGCGATGGCGTCAATCCGGTGATTGAAATTCCTAGTGCACCCAGGCATTTGAGTAAGGAAGCTGCCAAGGAATGGAAGCGCATCACGCCGCTGCTCGAAGAGCTGGGCCTGATCTCTGGTCTTGATCGCACGGCACTGGCCCTGTACTGCCAAGCGGTAGGCCGCCTGACTGAGTTGGAGGAAGCTTTCAACGGCCAGGTCAAGCGCCTGATGACAGACAAGGGGTTCGATTACCCCACGGCTGTATCCGAAGCCAGCCAAAGCACCACCCCCAGCGGCTATGTGCAGCAGTCGGTGATGGTGCAGCTGATTAAAAACCACCGCGAGCAGGTGAACCGTTACCTGCAGCACTTTGGCCTCAGCCCTGCAGCGCGTGGCCGTGTGCAGCCCAGCAACTTTGTGCAACCCACGCTGCCGGGAATTGAACCGCCCAAGCCTGCGGCTGCAGCTGGGTTTGCCCAGTTTGCACCCGGTCTATCGGGGCACCCTCTTCAGTAATTTGCTATGACTCATCGCTACGTTGAAGCCGCCCAGCGTTATATGAACGCCGTGGCCAGCGGAGCTGTACCCGCCTGCAAGTGGACAAAGCTGGCAGTTGAGCGCCAGCAGCAAGACCTGCTGCGGCCTCTGTCTGCAGATTGGCCGTACGTCTTTGACGCCGAACGCGCCGAACGCCCCTGCAGGTTCATTGAGCTGCTGCCCCACATCAAGGGCAAGTGGGCGCGTGAAGGCCGCCTGATTGAGCTGGAAGACTGGCAGTGCTTCATCATCACCACCGTCTTTGGCTGGGTGCATCACGCCACGCGGCTGCGCCGGTTCAAAGAAGGCTATGTGGAGGTGCCGCGTAAAAACGCCAAGTCCACACTGTCCAGCGGTTTGGCGCTGTACATGCTCAGCGCAGATGGTGAGCAAGGCGCGGAAATCTACAGCGCGGCCACCACGCGTGACCAGGCACGTATTGTGTTTGATGACAGCAAGGCCATGGCCGATCGCACGCCGGGCTTGCGCACCCACCTTGGGGTGGTAGTGCTACAGCACAGCATCACCGTGGCGGCCACGTCCAGCAAGTACACACCGCTGGCCTCAGAAGGCAGCACGCTGGATGGATTGAACGTGCACTTTGCCGTCATCGATGAGCTGCACGCCCACAAGACCCGCGCCGTGTATGACGTGATTGACACCGCACGCGGCGCACGTGAGCAGTCACTGCTGTGGAACATTACCACTGCAGGTACTGACCGCAGCGGCATCTGCTATGAGCGCCGCACCCACAGCACCAAGGTGCTGGAGCGCGTGATTGAAGACCCCGCCATCTTCGGCATCATCTACACGATTGATGATGCTGACGACCCATTCAAGCCTGAGAGCTGGGCCAAGGCCAACCCTAACTGGGGCAAGTCGGTGCTGGAAGATGACATGGTGGCTGCTGCCCGCAAGGCGGAAGCCATGCCCAGTGCGCTTGCCAACTTTCTGACCAAGCGCCTGAACGTCTGGGTCAACGGAGAAAGTGCATGGATGGACATGCGCGCTTGGGAGCGCTGTGCCAAACCTGGCCTCTCATTGGCCGATGTGCCACGCGACACCCCTGTGTGGATGGGCTTGGACTTGGCGCAAAAGCGCGACTTTGCTGCCCTAGTGGCTGTGTTTCAGATGGATGGCGTGTGGCATGTGTGCACACGTCTGTACTTGAATGAGCTGGCTGTGCAGGAAAGCGGCAACGCCCATTTGAGCGGCTGGGCGCGGCAAGACTATGTGCAGGTCACTGACGGTGACATCACTGACTTTGACGTGGTGGCCGAAGACCTGCGCGCCATCTGCCGTGACCACAACGTGCAAGAAATTGCCTTTGACCCGGCGCTGTCCATGTACTTCGCCACCAAGCTGATTGAAGAGGGCTTGCCACTGGTGGAAATCACCCAGCGTGCCCTGTTCTTTACCCCGCCACTGATCCAGGTGGAAAACCTTGTGCACGAGCACAAGCTCAAACACGATGCCAACCCCGTCATGAGCTGGATGGTCAGCAACCTGGTGGTCAAGGTCTCAAAGTTCAATGAACTGCGGGCCCCTACCAAAGAGCGCCCAGAGAACAAGATCGATGGCCCGATTGCTATGCTGATGGCGTTGGGCCGGGCCATGGCAATGGCTGAGCCGCCGCCCAAGTCACAAACCTTCTGGGCATCGTTTGCAGAGGAACCGACGCAATGAACATCATCCGCCGCGCTCTTCTGCACACTGCAGGATGGGCGCTCAAAGGTGCAGGGCTTAGCCTGACTGATCCCGCTGGGTGGCACACACTGGGTGTCGGTCCAACATGGGCCAAGATCAATGTGCGCGACACCACGCAACTGCAGATCACCACCGCGTGGTCTGCCGTGCGCTTGATCGCGGAGACGGTTGGCACCTTGCCCTTGCACCTGTACCGCACCACCACCAGAGGCCGTGAGCGGGCCAAGAATGACCCGCGCTACGAACTGGTGCGCTACCAGCCATGTGACTACATGACGGCGCCTGAGTGGAAAGAAAGCATGGTGGTCAGCCTGGCCACTATGGGGCAGGCCTACAACCCGGTTGCGCGCATGGAGAGCACGGGGCGCATCATCAGCATCCAGTCGGTGCACAAAAGCCGCGTGAGGCCTGAGGTGCAGCGTGATGGCTCCATCATCTGGTGGCTCACCGATCGCAATGGTCAAAGCCGTGCGTGCACCCGCCGTGACGTAATGCCTGTGCGTGGTTTTGGTGGGCCTGGTGAGCTTGAAGGCTTTGCCCCCCACCAGATCCACAGCAACAGCTTGGCACTGAGTGTGGCTATGGAAAAGTACGCTGCCGAGTTTTTTGGCAGCGGTGGCCGCCCGCAAGGCATCTTGAAAACCAAAGCAGAGTTTGGTGAGCAAACCCGTGACCAGATCCGGGCTGGCTTTGCCAAGTATCTGAGCGATAGCCGAGCCAAGGGCGAGCTGCCTGTGCTGGATGGGGAAACCGACTATCAGCCGATCAGCACACCCAACAACGAAGCGCAGTTTATTGAAAGCCGCAAGCTGCAGATCGCTGAGATTGCCCGCATCTACCGTGTGCCATTGCACATGCTGATGGAAACGGAAAAGGCCAGCTACAACAACACTGAGCAGGCCAACAAGCACTTCTTGGACTACACGCTGTTAGCGTACCTCACGAAGATTGAGGCCAGCCTCAACACCTGTTTGCTAGAGCCTGCGGAGCGTTCTCAGGGCATGTACTTTGAGTTTGACGTCAACAGCCTGCTGCGCGGCGACAGCACGCAGCGTGCGGACTACTACCTCAAGATGCGCCAAGCCGGTGGCATTTCGCAAAACGAGATCCGCCAGCGAGAAAACATGCCTTTGGTGGATGGAGCAGATGACTTGCACGTGCCGCTCAACATGGCACCCAGCGACATGCTGCGTGACTACTTTAAAAAGGACGGTGAATAAATGGATCGCCTGATTGCACCCATTGAAATCAAGTCCACCAAAGAAGATGGCAGCTTCACTGGCTACGCCGCAGTCTTCAACAACGTGGACTTGGGGCGAGACGTCATCCTGCCCGGCGCCTTCAAGAACGTGAAGACCACCAGCGACGGGCAGGTGCGCATCGCCATGAACCACAACCTGCACCAGCTGGCGGGCAAGGCTAAGTTTGAGCAGGATGAGCGCGGCCTGCGCGTGGAGGGGCAGCTCACCCTGGGTGTCAGCTATGTGCGCGATGCGTATGAGCTGATGAAGGCGGGCGTGCTCGATGGCCTGAGCGTAGGCTTTGACATTCCCTACGGCGGCGCCTCTTACGAAGACCGTGATGGTGACTACGTGCGCATCATCAAGGAAGCGGTGCTGTGGGAATTCTCCCTGGTGCCCTTTGGCATGAACCCCGAGGCGTTGATTGAAAACGTCAAAACCATTCGAGATTTCGAGGCGCAGCTGCGTGGCCTCGGATACAGCCAGCGCGAGGCCAAAGCCTTGGCGTCTGGCGGCTTCAAGTCGCTGGGTTACCGAGATGGCGCCCCAGACAGCGAGACGCTGGCAGACGAACTCAAGAACCTCACGCAAGCATTTGATTGGAAATAAATCTATGAGCACACAACGCAAGATTTTGACGGCCACCTTTTTAGGTGGCCTTTTTGTTTTGGCCGTCTTCGCCCTGGCTGGCGCGCCACTGATCCCACCAGACGTTTGGGTCGCGCTGGCCGCAGCTGGTGCCATGCCCATGGCTCTGACTGGTGAGACTGGTGGCGATGTGCGCAAGATGCTGGAGCAGCTGACTGACACTGCCAAGGCTGCCAAAGCCACGGTGGAAGAGGTGAAGGCCGCACATAACAATCTGGATGGCCGCGTCACCAAGATTCACGAAGAAATGAAGGGCATGGGCCTCGATGCCACCACTAAGGCTGCCTACCAGGACGCGGTAGAAAAAGTGGCACTGCACGAAAAGAGCCTGGATAAGCTCAACTTGGAAGTGACCGAGCTGGCCAAAAAAGCAGCCAACCTGCTGGGAGGCGGCGGCGATCAGCTCAAGTCGCTGGGTCAAATCGTGGCGGACTCTGAAGTTTGCAAAACCTACAAGGGTGGCGTGGCTGAACTTGGCGCCATGAATGCCAGCTTGTTCCGCAAGGCGGCCATCACCAGCGCGGCAGCCAGCGCTGGCACGCTGATTCAGCCGCACCGTGCAGAAATCGTCATGGGCGCTGAGCTGCCCTTGTCGATTCGTGACCTCTTCCAGCAAGTCAGCATCGCCACCAACGCGGTGGAATGGGTACGTGAAAAGCTGTTCACCAACAATGCTGGTTCGCAAAACGGAGAGGGTACGGCCTACGGTGAATCGGGCCTGACTTTTGAAAAGGCCTCCAGTCCTGTAGAGACCCTGGGCCATTGGATTCCGATCAGCCGCCAGGTTCTGGCCGATGCGGGCATGCTGCAAGGGCTGGTGGACGGCAAACTGCGCTATGGCCTCAAGCTCAAGGAAGAGGCACAGATTCTGTTTGGTGATGGCACCAACGGTACGCTGCATGGTCTGGTGCCACAGGCAACCGCTTTCAGTAAGGTAGGCATGCCTGCAGTACCAGCAGGCGGTGTAGCCCACACCCAACTGGACTACCTGCGCTGGGCTTTCCTGCAAGTAGCCCGTGCCGGTTATCCCGCGACCTTTGCAACGCTGTCCCTGGAAGACTGGGCCACCATCCAGATGATGAAGACCACCGACGGTGCCTACATCTTCGGAACGCCCACCGATGGCGCCGCCCCCCGCGTTTGGGGCAAGCAGGTGGTGGAGTCGCATGCGCTGACTGCGGGCGACTTCCTGGCAGGCTCCGGCTTTGCGGCAACGCTGTACGACCGCGAGGAAGTCAGCGTGCGAGTGGCTGAGCAGCACGCAGACTTTGCCATCAAAAATATGGTGGCCCTGATCTGTGATGAGCGCTTGGCATTCACTGTCGAGCGCCCTGCTGCCATCGTCACTGGTGACTTTGCCACTCTGATGGCTCCATAAGTCGGTAATCCCCCCATCCAGCCACCCCATAGCGGGGTGGCTTTGTTTTTGGAGTAATCCTCATGGAAGTTGCAAAAACCTTTGAGCGTGACGGCAAGCGCTATCGCCCTGGCGATCCCTTGCCGCCGGACTTGGATAAAACCACTTTGGCCCACTACCAACGCCACGGCATGGTGCGTGAGGCCAAGCCCTCAGAAAACAAACCTGCAGCTCCTGCCCGCAAGACTGCAACGCCCAAGGTGGCCAAGCCTGCTGCAGAACCAAAACCCTCAGAAACCAAAGCTGATGCTGAGGCAAATGCGCCTGCCTCAGGCGATGCAAACCCTGGCGATGGCAGCAACTCAGCAGATGGGCAGCAGCAATTAGCTGGTGCTGGTGCAGTAGATCAGTCTGCCCAAGCAGCACCCAACGCTGACCAGGTCTAAACCATGACTGAGCCTACCGACCTGGAGACCCCGCCCCCGGCGGAGGCCGACCCAACAATCCCCACGCTGGCAGCGGCAATGCTTCGGCTGCGCATTGATGATGATCTGAGCGCTGATGTAGAAGCTGCCATTCCCCAAGCCAAGGCAGAGGCAGAAGCTTTTCTGGACGGCACCCTTTACCCCAGCGCAGAGGCGCGTGAGGCTGCAGCAGATGCCAAGGGCATCATTTGCACGCCAGACATCATTGCCGCTCAGTTGTTGTTGATAGACACCATCGTCCACAGCAACACTGATGAGGGGGCAGACCTCAAGCGGACACGTGCATTCAATATGCTGCGCCGCCACCGCAACATGGGGGTATAGCTATGTCCAGAGCCAGTTTCCAAAACCTGCGCAATCCACCCAGCCAAAAGCTGAACAAGCGTGTGCTGATTCGCTTGCGCAAGGATTTGCCTGTGGGAGCGTCTGGGGTGGAGGTGCAATACAACGAGCCACGGGAGCGCTGGGCGCGTATTCAGCCGGTGGGCACTGCTACTTATACCGAGACGGCACAAACCGACACGGCCATTACCCACCGCATTTGGCTGCGCAAGATTGAAGGCGTGACGGATGCGCACGAAATTGTGCACATCACCAGTGGCAGCGTGTACCGTGTGCAGCGCCTGGCAGATCTGGATGGCGGCAATGATTTCACCATTATTGAAGTGGAGCAACTGCAATGAATAAGCGTGCTACCTTGGCCGCCCACATGCATATTGAGGGCTTTGACCAGTTCCATCGCGATGCGTTTGACAAACGCAAGGTGCGGGCTGGAATGCGGCGCGCAGGTCAAATTGTCGCAGGCCGTGCCAAGATGAATTTGTCCTTGGCGGGGAATGGGAGTAACTACCCTCGGGTTAGAACAGGATTACTTCGCGACTCTATTGAAATGAAGGTTAGTCGCACTGGTTTCCTTGTGAAAATCATGCCTAAAAAGACCAGTGGCATGGAGCACTTTTATCCCGCTTATCTGCACTACGGAGTCAAACAAGGTGCGCGGATAAAGAAGCTCGCACCTGGTGAGGGGCGTGGCCGCTCAAATCGGCGACGCCGGGGCGAGCGGCAAGATCTACTTGCCGCTCGCAGGGCTGGTGCTTGGCGCATTACCCCGCGTGATAACTATATTGCCGACGCCTTGGAGGACGAAAACGCACGGGTGCGCTCAGTGCTTAGTGAGGCCTTTGCCAGAGCGTTGGGTTAGGATTCCTGCTCATTCAAACAAGTAGGAGCAGAGATGGGTGCGTTACCAATCACCGTGAAGGGAACGGCTGGGGAGTTGATTTTTACGGGAGATACTCTGCAGATTCGTAGAACTGGAGTGCTCGGCACCTTGAGGCAGCTTTCTGGTGTGGGGCGTGGAAACAAGGATATCCACCTCAGTGCAGTGACGGCAATTCGTGTTGAGCGTGGCAGCTTGATGAGTAAGCCATTTATTGAAATCATTCACTCTGGTAGCCTGGAGCAACAGGGTGGTGCTGCGGAGTTGAGCGAAAACGATAATGTTCTTTACTTCTCGAAAAGTGAGCTGCCTGCTTTTGAGGCTTTTCGTGATGCGGTAATGGCTGCGAAAACTTCACCGTCTGCCGTGAGCGCAACTGAAGGCGCAGACCCTTTGCAGCAGTTGCAGAAACTGTCTGAGTTGCACAAGGCTGGTGTCCTAACTGACGCCGAATTTGCTCAGAAAAAACAAGAGCTGCTGGCAAAAATCTAGCCTGCAGTTCATTCTTTTTACAAGCCGCCCGGCATGCCCTGGCGGCTTTTTTATTGCCGCCATGAAACCCTCAGACATCGTCGCCCATCTGCGCGCGCATTGCCCGGCCTTGGCAGGGAACGTAGGCGCTGGCATCAATTGGGATGTCATTGAAAAAGCCTCTCGTTGGGATGGCCTGCGCGCCTTTGTGGTGCCTACCGATGACAAGGCCAGCCCCCCGCAATACGACAACGTGCTGGTGCAAGAGATCACCGAGGGCATGGATGTGGTGGTGGTGTGGCCCCAAAAGGATGAGCCTGGCTATGAAGTGGCTGACGAAGTCACTGCCATGCGCCGTGCCCTGTGCCTTGCGTTGGTGGGGTGGAAACCACCTGGCAGCGCTGACTGGCTGATCTACGAAGGCCGCAGTTTTTTGCATACCGACCGCGCCAAGCTGGCATACGCCTTCAGTTTCAGCTCACTGGAGGTAATGGGCAATACAGAGCTGCCCACCCATCCAGCGCAGGCAGAAACTTGGCACGAGGCCGAGTTGATGGGCTTGCACCAGCTGGAGGGGTTGGATATGCGCCTAGATGCCATCGACCCCATGGTGGACAAGAACCTCAAGCCAGACGGTGTGGGGCCAGATGGCCGTACTGAGCATCACCTGAAAGTGAACCTACCGCATGACAACCCTGAACCCACCCCAACCCCATAACCCTGATGTGTGCACACGTGTGCACGTCCGCCCCGCTGAAGGCCGCCAAGTGCGTATGCCTGAGCGTGGCCACGCACTCATGCCCGCTGAAGGCGGCGAAGTGCCGCGCAATGTGTACTGGGCCCGCCGCCTTGCGGTGGGTGACGTGCAAGAAGTGAAACCCGCAACCACCAAAGGGAAAGCAATCAAATGAGCGTCAGCTTTAACAACATCCCCGCAGGTGTGCGGGTGCCTCTGTTTTACGCAGAGATGGACAACAGCGCAGCCAACAGCGGCACCAGCACGCTGCGCACGCTGATTATTGGCCAGGTCAATGAAGGGCATGCGCACGAAGCAGTGGGCAAGCTCACACTGTGCAGCCGCACAGAGCAGGCTGCTGAAATGGGCGGTGCAGGCTCTGTGCTGCACACCATGCACCGCAGCTACAAGCGCAATGACAGCTTTGGCACGGTGTGGGTGCTCCCCCTGGCTTTGGACGTTGGTGCGGCAGCAGCAGGCAGCATCACTGTGGCAGCCGCCGCCACGGGCAGCGGCGTCATCAGCCTGTATGTGGCTGGCCAGCGTGTGCAAGTGGCCGCTGTAGCAGGCGATACAGCGGCAGCCTTAGCCACCGCGATTGCAGCGGCCATTAATGCCAATACGACTTTGCCGGTGACGGCGACGGTGGATGCGGAGACCGTATCCAAGGTCAACATTGCGGCAAAGTTCAAGGGCTTGCTGGGCAATGACATCACCGTGCAGATCAACCGCTTGGGCACTGCAGGTGGTGAGGTATTGCCAGCTGGTGTGACCCTCACGCTGGTGGCCCCCACGGGCGGTGCCGGTGCGCCCGACTTGGCCGCCGCCTTGGCTGCGGTGGGTGATGAGCCGTTTGAATTCATCATCCACCCCTTCACCGATGCAGCCAGCCTGAATGCCCTGCGTGACTGGATGAACGACACCGCTGGGCGCTGGAGCTGGGTCAAGCAGCTGTATGGCCACTGCTACGCTGCCCGTCGCGGTGAGCTGGGTGAACTGGTGGCTTTTGGTACTGCGCGCAATGATCCGCACCACACGGTGCACGGCTTTGAACCACTGGTGCCCCAGCCCGCATGGGAGGTGGCAGCAGCCTACGGTGCCCGCACGGCGGTGTTCATCAGCGCAGACCCTGCACGCCCCACGCAAACCGGCGTGCTCACCGGCATTGATGCTGCCCCTGCAGGCCAACGCTTCATGCTGGATGAGCGCCAAGCGCTGCTCACCTCGGGGGTGGCCACGGCGTGTGTGGAGGGTGGTGAGTACCGCATTGAGCGCGGCATTACCACCTACCAAAAGAACGCCTTTGGTGCGGAGGATGACAGCTACCTGGACAGCGAAACCCTGCACACCAGTGCCCATGTGCTGCGCACCCTCAAGGCGCGCATCACCAGCAAATACCCCCGCCACAAGCTGGCCAACGACGGCACACGCTACGGCCCTGGCCAAGCGATCGTCACGCCTGTCGTCATTCGTGGCGATCTGATTGCTGCCTATCGTGAGCTGGAGCAACTGGGCATCGTGGAGAACGCGGAAAGCTTCAAGGCCAACTTGATTGTGGAGCGCTCCACCACCAACCCCAACCGCTTGGATGTGCTGTTTCCGCCGGACTACATCAACCAGTTGCGTGTGTTTGCGCTGCTCAACCAGTTCCGCCTGCAATACAGCACGCTGGCAGAGTAAGCGGCCCGCGCGTCAATTCATCAACCCCTGCCCGCCCTGGTGCAAGCCACGGCGGGCTTTGCTTTGTAAGGAGGTCTTATGGGCCAAAAGATTGCAGGCACCAGTTACGTCAAGGTGGACGGTGAGCAACTGGTGATCGCTGGGAATATCGAAGCGCCGCTCAACAAGAAAAAGCGCGAGACCATCACCAAGGGCTATTACAAGGAAGAGGATCTTGTGCCCTTTACCAGTGGTGAGTTCGTAATCCCCAAGGGCATGAATACCGAAAAGATCATGAACGGCACCAACATGACGGTGACCACAGAGTTTGCCAATGGCACGGTTTACACGCTCTCAGGTGCGTATGTGGTGGATGAAGTCAATTTGGGCAGCGATGAGGGCAAGGCCTCCATTCGCTTTGAAGGCAACGAAGGAGACTGGTCGTAATGAACGAAGCACAAGAAATCATGGGCCGTACAAAGGTAGTCACTTTGTCTCAGCCAATCAAGGCGCACGATCAAGAGGTTAAGGCACTTGAGTTGCGCCGTCCTACGGTGGCAGAGGTGCGAAAGATTGGTTGTTTGCCTTATCGCTTGCGTCCGGATGGCCTCATGTTTGACCCTGATACGGAGATTACAGCGCAGTACTTGGTTGTTTGTGCTGGCATTCCTCCAAGTTCGGTGGATCAGATTGAGCTTTCCGATTTCAATAAGTTGGCATGGCAGATCTGCAATTTTTTTGCACAGCCGGAATCGTCAGCACCCAGCAACTGACCGATCTGGCCCATGACATGGCTTACCTGTGGCGCATGCCACCGCCACAGGTCATGGCGCATCCGCTGGATGAATTTTCTGAATTGTTAGCGCAGGCCCACCGTATTTGGCCACCGAAGTGAGAGGGTAGACCCCATGGCAGATAAATTTCAGCTCAAGGCCCTGATCACTGGGGTGGACAAACTCAGCCCCATGCTGAAGGGCGTGGGTCAGAACGCTGGCAAGTTGCGCAAGCAGCTCGAATCCAGCGGGCTGGGCAAGATCAGCATGGGTGATATCGCTGGTGGCGGTGCCTTTGCGATGCCGTTCATTGCTGGTGCTAAGGCTGCCATCAGCTTTGAATCCAAGATGGCTGATGTGCGCAAGGTGGTGGACTTTGAAACGCCTGAGCAATTCAAGCAAATGGGTTTGGATATTCGGGAAATGTCCACGCGCATGCCTATGGCGGCAGATGGCATTGCGCAGATCATTGCTGCAGGTGGCCAGTCCGGTATCGCTCGTGCAGAGCTGCAGGGCTTTGCAGAAGACGCCATCAAAATGAGTGTGGCGTTTGACCAGACCGCTGATATCGCTGGCGGCATGATGGCCACCTGGCGCACTGCCTTTGACATGGGGCAGCAAGGCGTTGTTGAACTGGCAGACAAGATCAATCACCTGGGCAACACAGGCCCAGCCAATACCAAGCAAATCTCCGGCATCGTCACGGCAATTGGCGCGCTGGGTGGTGTGGCTGGCTTGAACACAGGACAGATTGCCGCAATGGGGGCGACGCTGGCTGGCGTTGGTGTGCAGGAGGAGGTTGCTGCCACTGGCATGAAAAACTTCATGCTGGCGTTGACTGCCGGCAGCGCGGCCACCAAGGCGCAAAGTGACACGCTCAAGGCGCTGCGTCTGGATTCAAAGCAAGTGGCCAAGGGCATGCAGCAAGATGCGCAAGGCACCATCTTGAAAGTGATGACGGCCATCAGCAAGGTGGACAAAAGTCAACAAACAGCAGTATTGACGCAGTTGTTTGGCAAGGAAAGTATCTCTGCGATTGCGCCGATGTTGACCAAGTTGGACTTGCTCAAAGATAACTTTGAGAAGGTGGGGGACGCCAGTAAGTACACCGGCTCCATGCAAAAGGAGTATGAGACGCGGCTTGCTACTACGGAGAATGCACTCAAAATGTTTAACGCCAAGATCGTGGATCTTGGGCTTAGCGTGGGTGAAATTCTTTTGCCGCCAATCAATGGTTTTTTGGCAGCGGTTGGGCCAATCGTCAAAGGAATGTCGCAGTTCGCAGCGGCGAATCCGGGTGTCGTCAAGGGTGTGTTGGGTGCAGCTGTAGGGTTTACAGCCTTACGCTTGGCGGTCATGGGTGGGGTTGTTGGCATGAAGCTGTTGAGCGCTGTAACAGCCATGTCGCCCGTCGGCCTGATTGTGCGAGGCATTGCCCTGGGTGCTGGCTTGTTGATTGCCAACTGGAGCTCGGTCGGGCCATTCTTTGAGGGTTTCTGGAATTTTGTTCAGCCTATGTTTGAGTTGGGCTGGATTGTTCTTAAAGAGGTGTTCTCTTGGTCGCCACTAGCTTTGGTGGTTAAGAACTGGGAGCCGATCGTTGCTTGGTTCTCCAAGATGTGGGAGCGCATCAAGCCTTATGTTGGATGGATTGGTGAGGCTGCTAATTGGGTGCGTGGCAATGCGGTGGATGCTGTCAATAGCTACAACGCGGGGCAATCACCAACTGCAGCCACCAGCCCCATCAAGCCAGCCACTTCTCCCTTGTCTGCCGCCGCTGCTGCCCAAAAGCAAAACCTGGAGGGTGAGGTGGTGTTTCGCTTTGAAAACGCACCACCCGGCATGCGGGTGCAGTCTGCCCGCACCAACCAGCCAGGCTTGGACATCAACGCCCCCGTGGGTACACGCAGCTTGTCCCTGCCTTATTAGGAGAGCGTGAATGTCTGATTGGCGCAAGCAGCTGCAGCCTGCCAGCTTTAAAGGCGTGCCGTTTGAGGTGCTGAGTGATAGCTCTACCTTTGGTCGCCGAATCCAAGTGCATGAGTTCGTGCAGCGTGACAAGCCTTTTTGCGAAGACTTAGGGCGGGTTACGCGGCGCTTCTCGGTCAACGCCTTTTTTGGGGGCGATGATTGCCTGGACAAGCGTGATGCTTTTTTGGCCGCTGTCGACGAAGGTGCCACGGGTGAGCTGGTGCTGCCCACCTGGGGTGCCATGCAGGCCACGGCCATGCCGGGCAGTGTGGACAACAGCCGTGAAGACGGTGGTGTGGTTTGGGTCAGTCTGGAGTTTGTGGAAAGTGGTGACAAGGGCTACCCCGTTGCCACTCCCGCTACTGATGCCCAGCTCAGCGATTCAGCTGGTAGCGTGCTTGATGAGGGCGGCCACTGGTTTGCAGATGCCATGTCCGCTGTAGATGCAGCCCGCGTCAACATCGCCACGGCGACCGGTAGCGTGCAGGCAGCCTATGGGCTGGTAACCGGCACCATTGGCACCGTCACTCGTACGGTGGCCAGCGCGGCAGACCTGGTCAACATGGTGCTCAACGCACCAGCCAGCTTTGTACAGGCCCTGCGCGGTGGTGTTGGCAGTGTGCGCAGCAGCTTGCAGGGTATTGATCCGCAAGCTGCGCTGAGCAACCTGCGCGGCGCGTTACGTGGCACCAGTGCTATGGGCTCAGTCAACCCTGCGGGCGGCAAAGATACGGTGGCCACTGTCATAGCTGTGAATGAACTGGTGCGCCATGCCCAGCTCTCGATTGCACTGGAGGCTGCAGCGCAGCTGCCGCCGGATGTGCAAGTACCCCTTATGCCCGCTACGCCATCCATATGGCAGCAGGCCAGCCAGCCGGTGCAACGCACCGAGGTGCTGTACCAGGCCGATGTGCTGGCCGCCCGTGCCGCACTGGAAGCCGCCTTGTGGGAAGCCCTGCAAGGTGGCGGCGGCCGCCCGCCCATGGCCATGCTGAACGCTTTGCAAGATGCCCGCACCAAAGCGCGCAGGCATTTGGCGGCAGTGGCATCTAGTGCCGTGCCGCTGATTACTGTCACCCCGCCTGCGGTGCAGCCTGCACTGGTGCTGGCTTACCGGCAGTGGGGTGACGCCACACGGGCTGCAGAAATTGTGCAGCGCAATCAAGTGCCGCACCCCGGTTTTGTTTCTCCGCAGCCGCTGCAGGTTGCACGACGTTAGATAAAGGACTTTCATGCCCATCTCCGACGATCACAGAGTGAGCCTTCGGGTGCAAGGTATGGATTACTCGGGCTGGAAGAGTGTCAGCATCACCGCTGGCATTGAGCGCCAGTCGCGTGACTTCAGCCTGTCCGTAGCGTGGCAGTGGGGGCAAGACCAGCCCCTGCCCATCCAGCAGGGGGAGCGCGCTCAGGTGTTCATTGGGCGCGATCTGGTGCTAACGGGCTGGGTGTTTGCCACGCCCATCAGCCACACGCCAGATGCCATCACACGCTCTGTGGCTGGCCGCAGCCTGACGGCAGACATGGTGGACTGCAGCGCAATCAACCAGCCGGGCCAGTGGCGGCAGCAAAGTGTGCAAAAGGTGGTGCAGGCGCTGGCAAAGCCGTTTGGCTTGCAAGTGCTCAGCCAGGTGCCTGAAACGGCTGCGCTGGTTGACCACAGCATAGAGCCGGGCGAGACCGCGTTTGAAAGCGTGGACAGGCTGCTCACCCTGTCGCGCCTGCTGTCTACCGACGATGGTCATGGCCGCGTGGTGATTGTGCAGCCCGGCAGTGCAGGCCGTGCGGTGGATGCGCTGGCGGTGGGCCAGAACGTGCTGGATGGCAGCGCGTCGCTGGACTTCTCGCAAGTCATGAGCCAGTACCGCGTGGTGGGGCAAAAAAGCGGCACGGACGAAAGCTTTTCCGAGGCCACCAATGAGGTTGCCGCCAGCGTCACAGATCCGCGTGCCACGCGCTACCGCCCGCTGCTCATTCAGCAGCAGGGCCAGCTCACCAGTCAACTGGCACGTGAGCGGGTGAACTGGGAGCGTGGCAGCCGCATGGGCAAGGCGTTGGCCGCCACCTACAAAGTGCAGGGCTGGCGACAAAGCAACGGTGCGCTGTGGGTTCCCAACCTGATCGTGCCGGTGAAAGACCCGGTCATTGGTTTTGAGCGGGACATGCTGATTACTGAGGTGACCTACTCGCTGGATGAGAACGGCACCATTGCCACCTTGAGTGTGGCACCGCCCGAAGCTGTGTTGCCCGAGCCGCAAGACCCACACAAGGCGCGCAAGCTCAAAAAGGGCGGCAAGGCGGACAACTTTGAATATTTGGTGCCTGCTGACTGGGATAAGGATTTGTAGCCATGTCTTTAAAGAACGTAGTCAGCCGTTGCACTTTGGCCTTGGCCAGCGCGGCTGGCAAGCTGCAGACCTTGCAGATCCGCATGCTGGCCGGGGAGGTGAAAGATGCTGTGGAGCATCTGGAGCCCTACGGCTTTACCAGCCACCCCAAGCCAGGAGCGGAGGGGGTGGCGGTGTTCCCCGGTGGCGATCGAAGCCATGGCGTGGTGGTTGTGCTGGCAGACCGGCGCTACCGCCTGCAGGGGCTAAAGACTGGTGAGATGGCCATCCACGATGACCAAGGCCAGTGCGTGCACCTCACGCGTGCAGGCATTGTGATCAAAGGAGCGGGCAAGCCCATTGTGATGACGGATGCAGCAAAGCTGCGTGTGGAATGCCCCATCGAGTGCACGCACGACATCACCGACAAGGTTGACAGCGGCGGCAGCAGCATGGCTGCCATGCGGCAGGTCTACGACAACCACGACCACCCCGGCGACAGCGGTGGCACGACCGGCAAGCCCAACCAAGGAATGTAGCCATGCAAGTACTACCCCTCACTGGCGCTGATGCGGCCGGTGTGCTGGAGCGTGCCGTGCACATCAGCCTGTTTACCTGGCGGCGGGCAGACCCCGGCGATCAGGTAGACGGTGCAGATCGGCAGGGCTGGTGGGGCGACAGCTACCCCAGCGAGGTGAGTGACCGCATTGGCAGCAAGCTTTGGCTGCTGCGCCGCCGCACCATCACGCCGCAAACCCAGCGCGATGCGCAGCGGTTTTGCCAAGAGGCGCTGCAGTGGTTGGTGGATGACGGGCATGTGACACAAGTGACGGTCACCATCACCCGCCCGCAGGCCACCCACTTGGCCGCACACATTGTGCTGGAGCGCCCTGACGGCGATCCGGTAACCCTAAACATTGACGACTTGCTGCAGGTGAAACATGGCATTTGAAACCCCTAGCTTGCCTGAGCTGATTGCCCGCACCAGTGCAGACCTGGAAGGCAGCAACGCCATGCGCCGCAGCGATGCCGCAGTGCTGGCCCGCACCCACGCTGCCACGGTGTATGGGCTGTACCAGTACCTGGCGTGGCAGTTTGCCCAGCACCGGCCAGACACGTGCGATGAGGAGCACCTGGCCAAGCATGCTGCTGACCGGAATGTGCCCAGAAAAGAAGCCAACCGTGCCACTGGCTTTGTGGCTGTGGTGGGCAACGTCAGTGCCGAGGTGAATGTGGGCGACCGCCTGGAGCGTGCTGGTGTGCTGTACGACGTGGTGCAAGGCGCAGTGCTGGCCTCAGGTGCAGCCGCTGTGGGCGTGCAAGCGGTAGACGCGGGCATCTCAGGCAATCAACCTGCTGGTGCAAAGCTGCAATTCATCAGTCCCGTGCTGGGGGTGGAGAGTGTGGCCACGGTTGATGCCGATGGCCTTCACGGTGGCACGGAGCTGGAGCCAATCGAAGAATGGCGCGCACGCGTGGTGGAGGCATTTGAGCGCGTGCCTCACGGCGGCAATGCTGATGACTACGTGGTCTGGGCCAAAGAACAGGCAGGCGTGACGCGTGCATGGGTCAAGCGCAACTGGGTGGGGCCGGGCACCGTGGGGGTGTTTGTGGTCAACGATGCGGCAGAACCTATCACTTTGAGCTCGGTGCAGCTCGCTGACGTGAAGGCGGGCATGGAGCCCAAGCGCCCTGTAACTGCGGAGCTGCATCTGCTGACGCCTGAGCTGGTGCCTGTGCCGTACACGTTGCGTGTAACGCCAGACACCCCGGCAGTACGTGCAGCGGTAGAGCAATCGCTGCAGGCTTTGCATGCGCGCAATAGCGAGCTGGGAGGGCGTTTGCTGCATACCCATATTGGCGAAGCCATCAGCGGCTCACGGGGTGAGCAAGACCATGAGATTGTCAGCCCAGCCGCAGACGTAGTGCCGCAGCCACACCAGCTGCTGGTGTATGGGGGGGTGACATGGATGTAGCGCGCACCGCCACTGACTACGCGCAGCAGCTCACTGCTTTGCTGCCCCCTGGCCCTGCTTGGGAGGTTGAGCTGCAGCCCCAGCTGCATGCTTTGCTGGGGGCGATCGCCCAAGAGTTTGGCCGCATCGATGTGCGCAGCGCACAGCTGATGCGTGAGGCTTTCTTGGCCACCTTCCATGAGGCACTGACCGACTGGGAGCAAACCCTCAACCTGCCTGACATCTGCCTTGGCCCCACCGGCACGGTGGCAGAGCGCAAAGCCATGGTGCGCATGCGCTTGGTTGAGCAGGGTGGGCAGACCCCTGCGTACTACGTGCAACTGGCAGCGCGCATGGGGTATCGCAACGCCAGTGTGCAAGAGCTGCGCGCCCCTCGATTTGGCCGCAGCCGCTTTGGGCACGATCACTTTGGTTCTTGGGCCGCCCAGTTTATGTGGGTCTTGCACGCTGGTGAGCGGTTGGCTGGTGGTGCGCGCTTTGGTTTGAGCGTCTGGGGTGAGCGCTTTGGCAGCAACCCCAGTAACGCGCTGGTGTGTGTGATTCGGCGTGCAGCGCCTGCGCACACGCTGGAGTTTGTGGACTTTGATTAAAGGGTTCTTGTATGGACTTCCCAAAAAGCGTTCCAGGCGTTGGCTTGGTGGGCGGAGAGTTTGTAGACGAAGACGCCAGCACTGGTCGTCAGGGGTCGTTGATTCCGGCGGCGTGGGGTAATGCGGTTACAAAAGAGTTGCTGAATGTGCTTCAACAGGCAGACATAGAGCCTGACGAGTTAGACAGTGGGCAGGTGGCAGCCGCTATTTTGAAAATGATCAGTGAAGCTGGGGGAATGCCCCGCTTCACCCCTTACGTGTGGGGCGGTCGCGGCGATGCCATGCCAGAGGGTGACACCCAATCGAGCGGGCAGCAGATACTTGATTTGATGTATCCGGACATGCGCGCTGACGTGGTGGCCACGCAGTTCACCTGCACCGAGGCAGAGTGGCAAGCAGACCCCTACAAGCGCGTAACGCACTGGAGCTTGGGTGATGGTGTGAGCTGGATGCGCCCACCAGACAAGAACGGCGTGCAGCCGGGCAACGTGGGTGCGTTCTACGGTGTGGGCTCTAACCCTGCTGGCCCGCTGCTAGGTACAGCCGTGGCAGATAGCATCAAGGCGCACAAACACGCGGTCGGCCTCACGACCAACATCCCTGACTCTAACTACCCGGTAAATGCCAAGACCGTAACACTAACAGGTGCTGGTGGTGGCACGTCCTTCAGCGCTGTCACTGTCTCCAACGACAAATTTGTTACTACCTTCGACGGCAGCGCTGAATCTGGGTTGGCGACAGAAACGAAGCCCCGTACTTGGTACGGCATCTGGATGATCCGCATGTACGGGCGTGTAGCGAATACCGGCCTGCTGGATGCGCCAGCGCTGAATGCGCGCATGGACATGATGGATGCGCGCGTGGCGACGCTGGAGGGACGTCACAAAGCGCTGGGGGATGGGCAGGTACGCAAAACCGTAACGCGGTCGCTCAATACGAACTACGCGTACCCCGTAGATGCGAAGCAATCAAAAGAAGTACGCATCTCTGCGGCATCTGTAGCGGCAAACGCAGACGTAGTAGTCATGGTCAGTCGTGACGGCGGGGCAACCTTTACCCAAGAAGCTGTGTGCGTGAGCATCTATTACACAACCGTTACAAACCTAACCGCGCGCGCAATCATTCTCCCCGGAGAGGTGTACAAATTCCTATCCACCAACACAACTTCCGTGACTTTTAGCGAGGTGTCCTGATGCGCCGTTTTTTTAAAGATTCCCACGGCGGGATTAACGAGCCACTAAGCGATACGGAGGTGCAGCAGATGCAGGCCATGGGGTGGCGCGAGCTTTCGGAGAGTGAACGCGAGGCCCACGTCAACCCTGTTAAAACGCTGCAAGACTTGGCAGCCGCCGCAATGGCCGCCGTGAATGCGGAGTACAGCCGCCGTATGGGCGCGATTGCCGAGGCCTACCCGCTGCATGAGCGCGAAAGCTGGCCGGTGCAGCTCCAAGAGGCAAACCTGCTGCTTTCGTGTGCCGATGTGGTGCCTATTCCAGAGGAAGTTAAGACCCCGTGGATCGACCAGTGCGCGCACCAGCGTGGGCTGGATCGCATGGAGCTGGCAGCGCGCATCGTTGCCAAGGACGAAGGCTACCGCACGGTATCTGGCTTTCTCACCGGCGTGCGCCAGTGGCATGAGGACTGCATTGCGATGCTGCTGCAGGAGGGCGAAGACGCGCGCGAAGCGCTGCTGGGCTATGACCACCTGCAGGGCTGGGAACAATCAGCGCCTGTCTGATGCAGAACGCAAGAACCACAACCCGCTTCGGCGGGTTTTTTTACGTCTACTGAAAGATGAGCATGGAGCCAACAACAAGTGCGGCGGCTACTTTGGGAGGGGCCGCCGTTTCTGCTTCAGCAATTACCGCCTTTGGCGTGCCGCTGGGGCTGCATGCTGATGTGCTGCTGGCGGGCTTTTTCGGCTCGCTGGTCGCCATCATCTTGCTCAACACGGTGCCTGGTGGCACAGATACCACGCAGCAGCTGGTGCGTACCTCGGTGCGCCGCCTGGCCGTTGCCTGGGCCAGCTCGATCACGGCTGGCTACCTCACACCCTTGGCGTTGCTGGTGGCGAATGTGCCCCAGCCGGGGCTGCTTTCCATGGCGTTCCTGGTCGGTGCTGGCGCGCAGCGCGTGCTGGTGGCCTGGCTGCGCCGTTATTGGTCTGAACCGCAGGAGGGCTGATCCATGTCCGCACTGCTATTTGTCCTTGGGGTCGTCGTCCTAGCTGAGGCCCTGAATAAGTTGGAGCGCACGTGCCCGTGTGCCCATGGCATCACGCCCCACCAGCGCCTGCTGGCCTGGCTCAAGGCCATTGCCTGGTTGCTGCTGGCCTGGGCCGGGGCTGGCGCGCTGGTCGGGCCGTTCTTTGGTCAGGCACCACCCACCTTGCGAGAGCTGGCCATGTTTGGCGGCTTTACCACGTTGATCGTTCGCACCCGTTTTAAAGAGGGTTGATATGCAATTGACACCACATTTTGCTTTGGCAGAGTTCACCCGATCTGCCAAGGCAGCGCAGCTGCGCCTGGACAACACGCCCACGGGCAAGGCGCTGGAAAACCTCAAGCGCACAGCCGAGATCCTTGAGCGTGTGCGTGCCCACCTGGGCGTACCCATCATCATCACCAGCGGCTACCGTGGCCCAGTACTGAATAAGGCCGTGGGCGGGGCTACCAGCTCTGACCACTTGCAGGGCTTGGCTGCTGATGTAATCGCGCCCAAGTTCGGCACGCCGTATGACGTGGCCAAGGCGCTTGCGCCGCACATCGATGCGCTGGGTATTGGCCAGATCATCTATGAAGTCAGTGGCAGCACGCATTGGGTGCACTTGTCTGCCAGAGTCCCAGAGAAGCGGTCAAACCGCGTCATCACCATCGTGGTGGGCAAGGGCGCGCAGCTGGGGGTGCAGCGCGTATGAGTATGACCAACAAACTTGCAGCCGGGCTGGGCCTGGCCTTGGCAGTCAGCGTGGTGGGCCACATCGCCGGTGGCTACGCCTACCTGCAGCAGCGTGATGCCTTGGTCGAGGCCCGCACGGATCTGCGGCATCAGCAGGGAGCGACCGAAGCCGCCAGCCTGGCAGCCAATGCGTGCAGCGAATCGGTCGAGGCACTGAGCGTGTCGGCCGCCGTCATGGCCAGCCAGCTGGAAGGCTCACGCAATGCAGCCAAGCAGCAGGCTGGCGTGCATTTTGGCAAGGCAGACAAGATTTTGAGCACACCTGCAGCCGTGCCTGGTGACGCCTGTGCCAGTGCGCAAAAACGTGTGCAAAACATTTTGGCCGCCCGTGGCCAGAAAGGTGGTGGCTGATGCGTTGGGGCTCCTTACCCCTTATCTCCGCTGCGCTAGCGGCGGGGCTGGTTATGACTGGCTGCAGCAATGCGCCGCCGGTGGCCAAGGTTCAAACGGTGAAGGTGGCCATCCCCGTGGCCTGCCAAGAGCCTGAGCCAGACCGGCCAGTCATGCCCACCGATCAGCTGCCCGACGGCGCTGATGTGGATGCGTATGTCCAAGCTGCGGCCGCAGAGATTGAGCGCCGTGAAGGCTATGAGATCCAGCTGATTGCGGCGTTGCGCAACTGCAAGCGGTTGAGAGATAAAAATCGAAATTAAAAAAGCCCGCATAGCGGGCTTTTTGTTGCAACAGATCAATTGATTAGGCTGTTGTCGTATCTTTGATTTGATGAAGGGCGTTAAACGTAGCCTGCACCAATTCCAGTTCGTTCACAGCCTCATTCAGCAAAGCCAGAATATCTTCTTTGGTCTTAGGCGAAGTCATTGCATAGATATCGAAGTGGTGTGTCTTGGGCATAGCGGCTCCTTTGTTTACCATCAAAATTGCGCTTGGTTCGTCAGCGCTTGTATTGCAGAGTCGTAATCTGCATTGTTGTCATTTTTTAGAGCTTCGGCAACACGTTGGATCAATCCAATTTGTTGCTTTGCATTCAATATGAGGCGTTTTTCGTCATATTCAATCAGTTCTGAAGCGTAAACGGTATCTAGAACAGATTCAACAACCTTTAGTCCCATCAAAAGGTGATTCAGATTCGGGTTGATCTTCGCTTCAAGTTGCGCAAATCCAAATGAAGAGTGTGCAGTAATTACCGTGTTGGCAGTCTGGAACACAGCGTTCCATGCTATTTCGACTGCTTGAGGCAAATCTAAAGCAGTCTTATCTTCAGCCTCAATCGCAGCAACTTCTCGCCCTTGCATCCCGACTCCTTGTGTAGGAAGAAACGCTAAGCGCTAACTCACATTGTAGTGGGATGCACTTGGCGTTAATGATCTTCTTTGGAAAACCAGCGATTTTAGCGAGGGAATTGGATGTTGTGTTGCTTTGTAAGAGGCATGGTCATGCATTTTGAGTTGAATTATTTTGAAAAGTTGCAATGTTGGCGTAAGTTTTGGCGTAACCTTTTTGTAGGTCAATAGAATTTCATTGAGGTATAGGCCTTGCCATCATGGGAGTGTGGGACTCCAATGGCGCATCAAAAGGCGAGGCGGGGGTCTGCACGCGGTCGTTGTTCTGGTTCTGCGTGGAAACGTCGGTAGTAGACAAATCAAATTCCTTGGTGTGGCTGGGCCGCATGCAGCGGCCCCCAAAAACAGCCAGGAATTATCCGGGATGCCGTGTGGCCCGGGGCAAATGCTTGCCGATCAGCCTTTGAGTCGACGGCGTAACTGCCGCACTTCCTCCATCAAGTCAGCGGTCAGTGCGGCCAGTTGAGGGTCAGCGTCGAAGGTGCGCTCCAGATCTGCAATGCGCCGGGCTCGGATGACTGTGTGGGTGCTAAAGCGCCAAGTGGGGGGCGGGCTCCCGGGTGCATGGTCGGCATCGTCGTAGTGCAGCACGCCTGTGGTGACGCGCTCCACCACCCATTGGGGCTGCATGCGGCAGGCCTGTGCCAGTTGTTCCAGGCTGAGCGCCTGGTTATCCAGTACGTCTGGTGGGGTATAGAAGACGGGGGTCATACGGTGTCTCCTGTGCGTGGGTTGCGGCCATCAAAGGCTTTGGAGAGCGCTTGGTAGGCTGCGCGCTGTGCATCGTTAAAGACCGGTGGCACGATGATTTGCACGACCAGGTACAAATCGCCCGGTGTGCGACTGGGCAAGCCTTTGCCTTTGACGCGCAGCTTGCGCCCCGCCTGTGAGCCGGGCGGGATGTTGATCTCCAGTGTGCCCGCCAAGGTGGTGAATTCCACTGCGCCTCCCAGTGCTGCTTCCCACGGTGCCAGGGGCAACTGCTGGTAGACGTCTTTGCCTTGCGTGTGCCAGCGTTTGTCGTCTTTGAAGCGCACTTCCAGCAGCAGATCTCCGGCCGCTCCTTGGCCGTAGCCGGGGGCTCCTTGCCCAGCCAAACGAATCATCTGCCCTTCATGTACCCCTTTGGGGATAGTGACTTGCAGCTCGCGCTCTTCTTCCACGGCGTGGCCTTGCGCGTCCAAACGCACGCCACGCAGGCGCAGCACGCGCATGCCACCGTGGTAGCTGTCGGGAACTTCCAGCTCAATCGTGGAATGCTGATCTTGCCCGCGCATATCAGGGGGCGGGCCGCGGCGGCGGTGTTGTTGCGCCCGGCCAAACAGCTCTTCAAAAAAGCTGCTGTAGTTGCCGTGGTCTGCGTCGCCGCTGTGGTGAAAGTGAAAATTGTGGCTGTCCCAGTCCGGCGGAGGTTGAAATCCACCTTGCGCCGCCTCCGCGCCGGTTTGCTGGTAGCGGCTGGCATCGCCCAACTGGTCATAGGCGGTGCGCTTTTCCGGGTCGGAGAGTACGGCATAGGCTTCGTTCACTTCAGCCATGCGCGCCGCTGCATCGGGTTCTTTGCTGATGTCCGGATGGTATTTGCGCGCAAGCTTGCGAAAAGCTTTTTTGATGGCGTCCGCACTGGCGTCTTTCGCGACGCCGAGCGTTTGGTAGTAGTCTTTGTATTCCACCTGGCACTCCTGTGTCTGCAGACATCGTAGAGGCGCACGCAGTGGTTGTCCGTAGGATTTTGTTGACGAAGCTGGTTCTCGCAAACAAAACAGCCGCAAGGCGCTAGGCACTTGCGGCTGTTTTGTTTTTTGAAGGGGCGTTGGTGCGACTTAGTCGTTGCCTTCCGATGCTTCGTCCTTGTTGTCGGCAGCGATGTCTGCGTCGACACTCAGCTTGTCTTGCACACCGGCAAACTTGCTGTACTTGCCCAAGATGCCGACCAACTGGCCGTAAGCGCGTGGGTTACCGGCCAGGCATTCCGCTTGTTCCAAGAAGTCGGCTTCGCCCGTGAAGTTACCCACCAAGCCACCGGCTTCGGTCACCAGCAGGCTGCCGGCTGCCACGTCCCAGATGGACAGGCCGGTTTCAAAGAAACCATCGGTAAAGCCTGCGGCCACGTAGGCCAAGTCCAGCGCGGCAGCGCCGGGGCGGCGTACGCCTGCAGTGCGCTGGGTGATTTCGCTGAACATGCGCATATAGGCGCGGAAGTTGTCGCCGGGGCGGAATGGGAAACCGGTGGAGACCAGGCAGTCTTTCAGCTGGGTGCGCTTGCTCACGCGGATGCGGCGCTCGTTCAAGAACGCGCCACGGCCACGGGTGGCGGTGAACAGGTCGTTGCGCGAAGGGTCATACACCACAGCGTGCTCAATCTTGCCCTTGAAGGACAAGGCAATGCTCACTGCGTAAACCGGGAAGCCGTGGATGAAGTTGGTGGTGCCGTCCAGGGGGTCGATGATCCAGACGAAGTCCGAGTTCTTGTTGCCGAACTCGTTGCCGCTTTCCTCGCCCAAGATACCGTGGTCAGGGTAGGCACCCAGCAGGGTCTCAATGATCATGCGCTCAGCAGCTTGGTCTACTTCGGTGACGAAGTCATTGACTTGCTTTTGGGCCACGCGGACCGATTCAACGTCCAAGGCAGCGCGGTTGATGATGGCGCCGGCGGCGCGCGCAGCCTTGATGGCCACGTTGAGCATGGGGTGCAGGGAGGAAGACGACATAAATTGTGGTGTTGGCGACCAGCGAACCACCCCCAAATCTTCAATCTCTAGCTCTCACAACCTGGGATGGTGCACCGCTGAACGCGGATGATGAACGGGTTCGCACACGCCCGGCGATGCAGGCAGCGACAATAGGGCGCAAATTCTAACCGGCTTGACCGATTTCTGCTGCTCGCATGTGCAATGCGGGCCCATCTTCGAATGAAAACCCGTTTTATCCTGATCGAGACCAGCCATGCTGGCAACGTGGGTGCTGCTGCCCGCGCCATGAAAACCATGGGCTTTGACGAGTTGGTGCTGGTGCGTCCGCGCTGGGCCAACGTGTTGCGCAAAGAAGAAACCATCCAGCGTGCCAGCGGTGCTTTGGATGTTCTCAACAACGCACGCATTGTGGACACCGTGGAAGAGGCGGTGCAAGGCTTGTCGCACCTGTGCGCCACTGCCATGACGCCGCGTGACTTCGGCCCGCCCACGCGCACTCCCCGGCAGCATTTCGAAATACTCATCAAAGGAGAGCTGAAGGCGCAAGCTGAACAAGCGTTAGATCCTGATTTGACGCTTAACTCTGAAATGCCTGTGAGCGTGCATGGTGAGACTGGCGTGGGCCTGATGTTTGGCTGTGAGCGCTTTGGCATGGCCAATGAAGACGTCTACCGCTGCAATGTGGCGCTGACCATTCCATCGAACCCCCAGTTTGGCTCGCTGAACCTGGGCGCCGCCATTCAGGTGATTGCTTATGAGTGGCGCGAGGCACTGGGAGGCTTTCCGGTTGTGGAACACGCGCCCCGCCCCGAGCGTGCCGACATGCAGCAAGTCGCTGGCATGCTGAGCCACTGGGAGCAAGCCTTGGCCCACCTGGGTTTCTTAGACCCTGCAGCGCCCAAAAAACTGATGCCGCGGCTGAACCAGATGTTTAACCGTGCGCAACTGACCCAGGAGGAAATCCACATCCTGCGCGGTGTCGCCAAAGCCATGCTGCAAAGTACCCCACCAAAGCACTAAACTGTGCAGCCCTTTGGTAACAAGTAACGGCCCATTGATGCTTTCCCGACTGCGTTCTGACATCCAGTGCATTCTTGACCGCGACCCTGCGGCGCGCAGCACCTGGGAGGTCATCACCTGTTACCCCGGTCTGCATGCGATCTGGTGGCACATTCCTGCGCACTGGTGCTGGACGCACAACCTCAAATGGCTGGGGCGCTTTACCTCGCACATTGGTCGCTGGCTCACGGGCATTGAAATTCACCCGGGCGCCACGATTGGCGAGCGCGTTTTTATCGACCACGGCATGGGCGTGGTGATTGGTGAAACCGCGGTGGTGGGTGATGGCTGCACCATCTACCACGGCGTTACGTTGGGCGGTACTTCGCTCTACAAAGGCACCAAGCGCCACCCTACGCTGGGCAAGAACGTGGTGGTGTCCGCCGGTGCCAAGGTGCTGGGTGGCTTTGAAGTTGGCGATGGGGCCAAGATCGGCTCCAACGCCGTGGTCATCAAGCCTGTGCCTGCAGGCGCCACTGCCGTGGGCATTCCGGCGCGCATCATTCCGTCCAAGAAGGGCGAGAGTGCCGATGTGACGGAATTGCGTGACCAAACGGTGCCAAGCGCAAGCGCTGCTGCGGGCATGGTGCCGTCGCTGGAAGCCGCGAATGCGGCGGCTGTGGCCGCTGCAGCAGGCCAGCCCCAGCCCTGTGCCGACCAAGCCAAGGGCTTCACCGCTTATGGCGTGACCGAAGACGACCCCATCAGCCAGGCCATGAAGGGGCTGGCCGAGGGCGCCGCCACGCATGAGCAGCAACTGCAGCTGCTGTGGCAGGCGGTGGAAAAGCTCTCAGCCCAGCTCAAGGCCGACTGCGTGCCCTGCGAAAGCGAGCGCGGTGGTCATTTTGAAAAAGACAAGATCGACCAAATTCTGGGCAAGTAAGCCCAGCAGATTCTTCACGCGGTGGATTCGTCCACCTGCAAGTGCAGCCCCTCGTCAGTGAAGCCCACTGTCAGGGGCTTTTTCTTGCCCGTATGCCAGCCAAGTTTGCCCAAAGTGCGTCACCAATGTGGCGCAGGGTGGGCAAATGCTCTTGTACGCTTGGGGCTCTTCAAGAACACCCTTCCTGCTTTTTTATCCCCCCTTTTTGAGACAGAGGAATCAATCCATGGATGTGTCCCAAGCCCTGCGTGAACGCCGTTCTGTGCGTGCTTTTACTTCCCAGGTACCGTCAGCGGATCTGGTGCAGCAGTTGATGCAAGATGCCGCTTTGGCCGCATCGGGGGGCAATATGCAGCCCTGGCGCGTTGCAGCGATCACAGGGGATGCGCTGCAGGCCATGCTGGCAGATGTGGCCCAGGCCCCGGGTGAAGAAAACCCCGCGCACCTGTCCTATCCACCCAACCTGTGGGAGCCCTACCGCACGCGCCGCTTTGCCAATGGTGAAGACCTGTATGCCAGCATTGGCGTGCCGCGCGAAGACAAGGCCGGGCGCTTGAAGCAGTTGGCCAAGAACGCGAGCTTTTTTGGAGCCCCCGTGGGCATCGTCATGTTCACCGAAGAGCGCATGGGCCCGGTGCAGTGGATCGACTTGGGCATTTACCTGCAGTCGTTCATGCTGCGGGCGACGGAAGAAGGCTTGGCCACCTGCGCCCAAGGTTTCTGGCGCCGTTACGACGCGGTGGTGAAGCAGCATATTGCGGTGCCTGAAGGCTATTTGGTGACCTTTGGCATTGCGCTGGGTTATGAGGACAAAGCCGCGCCCATCAACCGCATGCGTGCCACGCGTGCAGCGTTTGAAGAATGGGGCCAGCTCAAGGGCTTTTAAGCCGGCATGGCACCATGCAAAAAGCGCTTCCGAGGAAGCGCTTTTTGGTGAGTGGATGGCAGGCGTTAGTGTTTAGTGACCTGCAGTCTTGGAAAACAGATGGATGACCAGCACGCCCGCCAGAATCAGTCCCATGCCGATCAGGGCTGGTGCATCCAGTTTTTGGCCCAGAAAGATCCAGGCGATGGCCGACACCAGCACAATCCCCGCGCCCGACCAGATGGCGTAGGCCACCCCCGTGGGGATGGTGCGCAGGGTGAGTGACAGGCACAGAAAGGCAATGCCATAGCCCACGGCCACGATCACGCTGGGCCACAGCCGGGTGAAGCCTTCGGCACTCTTGAGGAAGGACGTGGCCAGCACTTCAGCCACGATGGCAATGCCCAGATAGCCGTAGCCGCTGCCCAGGGTGGGAAGGCCTTCTGCGCTCATGGTGCGGGGTAGCGGCCTGAGCCCTCGGGCCAGGCGGTCAGCACGTCGTAACCGGTGGCGGTGACCACGACCATGTGTTCCCATTGCGCGGACAGCGACTTGTCCTTGGTGATGACGGTCCAGCCGTCATCCAGCTCCTTGGTGTCGTGCTTGCCGGCGTTGAGCATGGGCTCGATCGTAAAAATCATGCCCTCCTGCAGCTTCATGCCTTGACCGGGGTAGCCGTAGTGCAGCACCTGGGGTTCGTCGTGGTAGGTCTGACCGATGCCATGGCCGCAGTAGTCACGCACCACGGAAAAGCCATCGCGCTGGGCCACGGTCTGGATGGCGTGGCCAATGTCGCCCAGCGTCGCGCCGGGCTTGACGGCGCGGATGCCGGCCACCATGGCCTCGTACGTGGTGTCGATCAGCTTCTGCGCCCTGGGCGCGACGTTGCCCACGGTGTACATGCGCGAGGTATCACCAAACCAGCCGTCTTTGATCAAAGCCACATCCACGTTGACGATGTCGCCGTCTTTGAGAATTTCTTTGGGTGTGGGAATGCCGTGGCAGACCACGTGGTTCACCGAGGTGCACACAGTCTTGGGAAAGCCGTGGTAGCCAATATTGGCAGCGATGCACTTCAACTCATGCACGATGAAGTCGTGGCACAGCTGGTCCAGATGCTCGGTAGAGACACCGGGCTGCACATGGGGCGTGAGCATTTCCAGCACGCGCGCCGCCAGCATGCCCGCTTCGCGGGATTGGGCAATGTTGGCAGTGTCATGGATGGGCGGGAGGCGGCGAAGAGGGCGTTTGGCCATGTCGGTATCAGGGCGACAGCCTGCAGCTGCCGAGGTTGAAAACAATAGTCCGCACTGTAGCGCGTTAGCGCTGTAGATGTTGGGCGTGTGAACCGCCCCGGGTTTTG
>NZ_DLTI01000022.1:0-214641 GCF_002501455.1 Comamonas sp. UBA7840
TGGCGGGCTCGGCCACCTTCAGGGTCTTGATGCGGGGGGCCACATCAACACCCAGCTCTTCAGGCTTGACGGTGTCCAGCTGCTTTTTCTTGGCCTTCATGATGTTGGGCAAGGTGACGTAGCGGGGCTCGTTCAGGCGCAAGTCGGTGGTGATGATGGCGGGGGTGCTCAGGGCCAGAGTTTCCAGGCCGCCGTCCACTTCACGGGTCACATTCACTTTGTCGCCAGCGACTTCGACCTTGGAGGCGAAGGTGGCTTGGGGCAGGTCGGCCAGCGCCGCCAGCATCTGGCCGGTCTGGTTGTTGTCGCCGTCAATGGCCTGCTTGCCCAAAATCACCAGGCCGGGTTGTTCCTTGTCCACCAGGGCCTTGAGCAGCTTGGCCACGGCCAGGGGCTGCAGCTCGGCATCGGTCTCCACCAGGATGGCGCGGTCGGCACCAATGGCCATGGCCGTGCGCAGGGTTTCCTGGCACTGGGTCACGCCGCAGGAGACGGCGATCACTTCAGTGACCACGCCTTTTTCTTTGAGGCGCACGGCTTCTTCCACCGCGATTTCGTCAAACGGGTTCATGCTCATCTTGACGTTGGCGATGTCTACGCCTGTACCATCGGATTTGACGCGAACCTTGACGTTGTAGTCCACCACGCGCTTGACGGGTACCAATACCTTCATGGTTTTCTCTTTCGGAAGTTGTTGGTTAAAACGGTTGCTAACGCTTATACAGCAAGCGCTAGCAGCTATGAATTCAGTATTTCAGAAATGAGGCTTCACCAATGGCTAATGCAGGCTTCATTCGCAATGCTGTGCGCCCCTGCGGGGGACGCACAGCACGGCATTATTCCGCCACCATGCCCTTGTCCTTGACCACTTTGCTCCACTTGGCGTAGTCCTTGGCCAGGCTGTCTTGCAACTGCTGCGCAGGCATGAAGTTGGCAATGGCGCCCGCGCCCAAAATGCGCTCTTGCACGGCTTTGTCGGCCAGGATTTCTTTGACTTCCTTGTTCAGGCGGGCCACCACATCGGCAGGCATGCCCTTGGGGCCAAGCAAAGCGCCCAACGATACCGCCGCAAAGCCATCAATGCCTTGTTCGGCAATGGTCTTGATTTCTGGCACCACGCTCACACGCTCGGGCGAACCCACAGCCACAGCCACCAGCTTGCCGGATTTGATGTGCGGCAGCGCAGCGACCAGGTCGGCGTACATGATGGGCACCTGACCACCAATGGTGTCGGTAATGGCAGGCACGCCCCCCTTGTAGGCCACGTGCTGCATGTCGAACTTGCCCAGCTCTTTGAGCAACTCCATGCTCATGTGGCCAAAGCTGCCTGCGCCGCTGGTGGTGTAGTTGAGCGGGTCTTTCTGCGCCCGTGCGGTTTCAATCAGCTTGGGCAGGGTGTTGACACCGGGCAGCTTGGTGGGGTTGACCACCATGACAATCGGCAGGTCATAAATCATGGAAATCGGCGTGAAGTCCTTGGTCACGTCGTAGCCTGCACCCTTGTAGAACAGCGGTGCAAACAGCGTGGGGGTGGCCAAGGTCATCAGCGTGTAGCCGTCCGGTGCTGCGCGCTTGACCTGCATGGCGGCAATCGAGCCCGAAGCGCCAGCGCGGTTTTCCACGATCACGGGCTGCTTCAAACGGTCTGCCAGCTCTTTGCCCACAATGCGCGAGACCACATCTGTCGGGCCACCTGCTGGGAAGGGCACGATCAGGGTGATGGGCTTGGCGGGCCAGGCTTGCTGCGCCAAAGCGCTGCCTGCAACCACGGTCGCGGCGGTAGCCAGCAGCAGGCGGCGGGTGATGGTGCGTGTTGTTTGCATAACGGTTGTCTCTTGTTGCTATTACTTTTTACGGTTAAGGGGCTCAGTCGACCTTGGCCTCTGCCAATTCGACCAATGCTTTCCATACGGGTGCCGCCTGCGCATAGGTTTTGCTAAATGCGTCGGGGCTGCTGAAAACGGGCAGGAAGCCTGCACCGTCGATGCGCTCTTTGACCTTGGGGTCTTGGGCGGCGTGCTGGATGGCTGCGGACAGCGCATCTACCACGGCTTGGGGAGTGCCTGCAGGCAGCGCCATGCCGACAAAGCCCGCAATTGCATAGGCGTCATCGGTCACGCCTTGCTCATAAATCGTGGGCACATTCGGCAGCACCGACATGCGCGCTTTGCCCGTGACGCCAATCGCTTTGAGGCGGCCGTTGTCAATGAAGGGCTTGGTGTTTTGGGCACTGGAGAAGCACAGCTGCAGCTGGCCACCAATCAACTCCTGGATCATGGGCGCCTCGCCCCGGTAGGCCACGTGGGACATGTCGGCGTTCATGGTCTTGCTCATGTACGCGCCGCCCAGGTGTGCGTACGAGCCCACACCCCAGCTGCCATACGAGACCTTGCCCTTGTTGGCCTTCACCCACGCCAGCAGCTCTGGCATGGTGTTGGCGGGCACCGAAGGGTGTACCACCAAGGTCACGGGGGCCGAGGCCAGCTCCGACAGCAGCAACAAGTCCTTTTGCGGGTTGTAGGCCATCTTGGTGTAGAGGTACTGGTTGATCAGCATGGACGTGCTGAGCGATAGCAAGACGTTGTAGCCATCCGGTGCTGACTTGGCGACTTGGTCTGTGCCCAGCATGCCGGCCGCACCCGCCTTGTTTTCCACCACGATTGGCTGGCCCAGGCGCTTGCTCATGGCTTCGGCCAGCACGCGAGCGACGATGTCGGTTGCACCGCCGGGGTTAAAGGGCACGATGAAACGGATCGGCTTGTTCGGATAGGCCGACTTGGCCCAAGCGGGCAAACCGACCAGGCTGGTGCCTGCTGCGGCAGCGGCGGTGGCCATCCACTGGCGGCGGTTGGGGTGAAGCTTGTCCATGTAATTGTCTCCCTGGGTACGCGTAGGTTCACGCAAAGTGGTCAGGCCTCCTACCCTGCAAGCCGCCCTCTGCTGGAGCGGTCCTGTCACGGGCCTGACCGTCAAAATCAAGTGCTGCTTGGTGCCTCTGGCAAGGTGAGCACACCCTTGTCTTTCAGTGCCTGCAGTTGCGCATCACTCATAGACAGCAGCTCTTGCAGCACCTCGCGGGTGGCCCCCCCCAGCGTAGGTGGGGTGTGGCGAATTGGCAGACGCTGGCCGTCCAGGCGGTACGGCGGCGCAAACACCCAGGTCTGCCCTGCTACAGGGTGGGGCATTTGCTGGAAGATGCCGGTTTGCTGGGTGCGCTCGCTGGTCAGCGCTTCGTGCAAGCCTGCCACCTCACCGCAAGGAATGCCACACGCTTGCATGCGCTCGAGCAACTGCTTGCGCGGATGCGTGGCGATGATGGACTTGAGCAGCGGTAAGATTTCCAGGCGGTTCCTGGCGCGTTCCACGTTGGTGGCGTAGCGCGGGTCTTCAAACAAATCTGGGCGCTCAATCACGTTGCGGCAAAACGCTTCGTACTGGCGGTTGTTGCCCACGCCGATGATCAGCGGGCCATCGGCCGCGTCGAACAGGCCGTAAGGCACGATGGAGGGGTGGGCATTGCCGTAGCGCTGGGTGTCGTGGCCCAGCAGCATCGAATCCAGCGCGTAGTAGCCGTTGATGGTCAGGCCGCAGTCGTACAGCGCCAGCTCAATCTGACGGCCTCGGCCATTGCGGCTCTTGCGGTACAGCGCCGCCAACACCGCTTGTGCGGCGTACATGCCGGTCATCAAGTCCACCACGGCCACACCAAACTTCAGGGGCGGCGTGCCTTCTTCGCCGTTGATGGCCATCAGGCCCGCTTCGGCCTGGATCACCAGGTCATAGCCGGGGCGCTTGGCCTCGGGCGTGTCGCTGTTGTAGCCCGCCACGCTGCAGTAAATCAGATCGGGCTTGATGGACTTGAGCTTCTCGTAGCCCAGGCCCAGCTTGTCCGCACCACCGTGCTTGAAGTTGTGGATCACCACATCAAACTGCGGCAGCAAGTCATAAATGATCTGCACACCTTCGGCGCTTTGCAGATCCAGCGTGACCGAACGCTTGTTGCGGTTCATGCTGTTGTAGTAGGTGGTCTCGGTCTTGCCGATGCGCATGCCCCAGTCGCGGGTGTCGTCACCGCGTCCGGGGTGCTCGACCTTGACCACGTCGGCACCGAAGTCAGCCAATACCTGCCCACACAAAGGGCCGGCAAACACGCGCGACAAGTCCAGAACGCGCACGCCTTCCAGCGGAAAATCCATGCCTTCAGGCACGGCTTGATTGGCGGTCATTACTTTTTTGCTCCCTGATACGTGTTTATTTCGTCAGTGCCACAGCGGCGCTCTGACGGAAATTGGCTGCGCGTTTTTCCAAAAACGCCGCAATGCCTTCGCGCGATTCCTCGGTCTCTTGCGACTGCACCATGTATTGCGCTTCCTGCTCCAGTTGCTGCTCCAGCGTGCTGCGCGGTGCCTGGCGGCACAGGTCTTTGATGCGGGCGTTCGCCAACTCAGGGCCTTGGGCAATTTGCTGAGCCAGCACCATGGCCTGCTCCACGGCTTGCCCGGGCTCTGCCAAACGATTGACAGGGCCCAATGCATGCATGCGCTCGCCGCTGATGCGCTCGCCCGTCAGGCACAGCTCGGTCAGCACCTGGCGCGACACAAACTCCGACAAGAACGCTGTGGCACCGCCATCGGGCGTCAAGCCCACCTTCACATACGCCACCGAGAACACACTGTTCTTGGCCGCTACCAGCATGTCGCAGGCCAAGGCCAGCGACAGCCCTGCGCCCGCCGCTGCACCTTCTACCGCGGCAATCACCGGCTTGGGGCAATCGCGCACGGCGCGGATCAAATCGTGCAGGCCTTCCAGCTTTTCACGGCGCTGCGCCACGGGCAGCTCACGGCGCTTGGCCAGCTGGCGCAGATCGCCGCCGGCACAGAAATGCCCGCCTTCGCCGGTCAGGATGACCGCCCCGATGCTGGCATCGGCTGCGGCGTCCGCCAGCGCGGTCGTGACGGCCGCATAGAACTCGGGGGACAGCGCGTTGCGCGCCGCCACATTGTTGTTGGAGAGAATGAGGACATGCCCCTCGCGTCGTACCAGCAGTGCTTGGCTCACAGTGTGTCTCCTTGGTTCTTATCGCTTGACCGCGCGCAAAAAATTGCGCGCGCCACCACCGGTGCTTAGGCTGCCTGACCCAGCTCGCTAAAGCGTGCCAAGTGGAAGTCTTCGTCACCAAACTGGTGATCGATCATGACCAGACGCTTGGCGTAGTGCGCCAGCGGCAGCTCCCAGGTCATGCCAATACCGCCGTGCAGCTGAATGCTCTCTTGCGCCACCTTGGTGCCCACATAGCCCACGGTGTACTTGGCGGCCGACAGCGCCTTTTGCTGGGCTGTACCTTCGGCATTGTCGATAGCGTCTGCCGCGTTGATCACGGCAGAGCGCGCTTGCTCGATTTCCAGCAGCACATCGGCCATGCGGTGTTGCAGGGCTTGGAAGGTGCCAATCGCCACGCCAAACTGCTTGCGCGTTTGCAGGTATTCCAGCGTGTGCTGCTTGGCCACATCCATGGCCCCCACGGATTCGGCTGCCAGCGCCAGCAGTGCGTAGCCGCTGATGCGCTCCAGCACGCCGTAGCCCTTGCCTTCGGCGCCCAGCAATGCGTCGGTGCTCAGCTGTACGTTGTTGAATGTCAGCTCTGCCACGCGGCCACCTTCAAAGCGCTGCAAGCTGCGCTTGCTGATGCCTGCCGTGTTGCCATCCACCAGGAACAGGCTGATGCCGTCCTGGTCGTACTGGTTGCCCGAGGTGCGTGCCGATACCAGCAGCAAATCAGCCTTGGCACCGAATGCCACCACGCCCTTGGCGCCGCTCAGCACCCAGCCGCTGGCCGACTTGGCCGCGGTGGTCTGGACGTTGTTCAGCTCATAGTGGCTGCCAGGTTCGTCGTGCGCCAGCGCAGCAATCACGCCACCGGCCACGATGTCTTCCAGCTTGGCTTTTTGCGACTCAGTGCCCGCAGCGATGAGGCCCTGGCCCACCACCAGCGCACCCAGCAGGGGCTCGGCCACCAGGCCACGGCCCAGCGACTCAAACACCACGCTGATGTCAAAGCCTGCGCCGCCAAAGCCGCCGTCTTCTTCCTTGAACAGCGCGCCAATGGCGCCCAGCTCGGCAAATTGGGCGTACAGCTCAGCGCTGTGGCCTTCTTCGCCGTAAGCGATCTTGTTGCGGTGCTCGATACCGTATTGCTCAGCCACAAAGCGGTTCAAGGTGTCCGCCAGCATGCGGCGGTCTTCGGTGTGTTCGAAGTTCATGGTCTTGTTCCTTCTGTGCTCTGCTTACAAACCCAAAATCATTTTGGAAATGATGTTTTTCTGAATTTCGTTGGAGCCGCCGAAGATCGACAGCTTGCGATAGTTGAAGTAAGCGGCAGCGGCCGAGTACGCCTCTTCGGGGCCCACGGTAGGCTCGGTGTTGGTGCCGTGCATGGCAGCCTCTTCAAACGGCGCAGCGTAGGGGCCCATGGCGCGGCGAATCAGCGACAGGATTTCCTGGCGGATCTCGGTGCCCTTGATCTTGAGCATGGAGCTTTCCGCGCCGGGCACACCGCCACCCGCCACTGCAGCGATCACGCGCATATTGGTGGTCTTCATGTTTTCCAGATCGATCTCGACCTTGGCCAAACGTGCAGCAAACAGCGGGTCTTGCGACAGGGGCTTGCCCTTGTACAGGGTGCGACTGGCCGCCACTTTGAGCTTTTCCAGCGAAGCCACCGAGAAGCCCACGCCAGCGATGTTGGTGCGCTCATAGGTCAACAGGTACTTGGCGTACGTCCAGCCCTTGTTTTCTTCGCCCACCAGGTTCTCGACCGGCACCTTCACGTCGGTGAAGAACACTTCGTTGACTTCGTGCTCGCCATCCAGCGTGATGATGGGGCGCACTTCCACGCCAGGGGTGTTCATGTCCACCAGCAAGAAGCTGATACCCGCTTGTGCCTTCACGTCCTTGTTGGTGCGCACCAAGCAGAAAATCATGTTGGCGTGCTGGCCCAGCGTCGTCCAGGTCTTTTGACCGTTGACGATGTAGTGGTCGCCATCGCGCACCGCAGTGGTCTTGACGGAGGCCAAGTCCGAGCCCGAGCCGGGTTCGGAATAGCCCTGGCACCACCAGTCCGCACCGTTCAGGATGCGGGGCAGCCAGTAGTTCTTTTGCTGCTCATTGCCGTACTTGATCAGCACGGGGCCGAGCATGTTCACGCCAAACGGCACCAAACGGGGGGCACCAGCCAGCGCGCATTCGTTCTCAAAAATGAACTTCTCGACTGCGCCCCAGCCTGGGCCGCCGTGCTCGGCAGGCCAGTGGTTGGCCAGCCAGCCACGCTCGTTGAGCACGTCGTGCCAGCCTTGCAAGTCTTGCTTGCTCAGGATTTGGCCACCACGGACCTTGTTGGCCAACGCGGGGCTGAGCTTTTCTTTCAGAAAGGCTTGCACTTCCGCACGGAAGGCTTGTTCTTGGGGGGTAAATTGCAAATCCATTGCTTTTTCCTCAGTAATTCCTGTTCCTTGTACTGCGCGCTTCGGTCATTCGCACCGCTGACTCTGAGGTCAGAGACAGCGAGCTAGGGCAGCCCCGACGCGAGGCTGTCGTCCCCCTTTCAGGGGGAAGGCGCGCAGCGACTCAGGGGGTATCAATAAATCTCAAACAGGCCTGCTGCGCCCATGCCACCGGCAATGCACATGGAGACCACGCCGTATTTCACGCGCTGGCCCTGTGCTTTGCGGCGCTGGCCTTCCAGCAGGATGTGACCGGCCAGACGTGCGCCGGTCATGCCGAAGGGGTGACCAATCGAGATCGCACCGCCGTTGACGTTCAGGCGCTCCAGCGGAATGCCCAGCTGGCGCTGGCAGTACAGGGCTTGCGAAGCAAAGGCTTCGTTCAGCTCCCACAGGTCGATGTCGTCCACGGTCAGGCCGTGGCGCTTGAGCAGTTTGGGCACGGCAAACACCGGGCCAATGCCCATCTCATCGGGCTCGCAACCGGCCACCGCAAAGCCACGGAAAGCGCCCAGGGGCTTGAGGCCCAGACGCTCGGCCACCTTGGCCTCCACCACCACGCAGGCGCTGGAGCCGTCAGACAGCTGCGAAGCATTGCCTGCGGTGATGAAGTTGCCAGGGCCCTTCACCGGCTCCAGCTTGGCCAGACCTTCCAGCGTGGTGCTGGCGCGGTTGCAGTTGTCTTTGGTGGCGACGACATCACGGTAGGTGACTTCGCCGGTTTCCTTGTTCTTCTCGGCCATCTTGGTGGCGCAAGCGATGATTTCGTTGTCGAACACACCGTTGGCCTGCGCAGCCGCGGTCAGCTGCTGGCTGCGCAGCGAGAACGCGTCTTGGTCTTCACGCGAGATGTTGTAGCGCTTGGCCACCACATCGGCAGTGTCGATCATGGCCATGAACAGCTCGGGCTTGTGCTGCACCAGCCAGGGGTCCATGTCGGTGGACAAGTTGTTGCCGGCGCGAATGCCCGAGATGGTTTCCACTCCGCCAGCCAGCATCGCATCCACCCCCTCGGCCACCACGCGGCCCGCCGCAATCGCAATCGATTGCAGACCGGAGGCGCAGTAGCGGGTGATGGTGGTGCCCGCAATGCTCAGCGGCAGCTGCGCACGGATCACGGTCTGGCGGCCCAGGTTGCGCCCCTGAAAACCATCGGGGTTGCCGCAGCCGAGGATCAAGTCCTCGATCATTTCTGGGTCCACGCCCGAGCGCTCTACCGCCGCCTTGACCGAGAAAGCGGCCAGCTGTGCAGCAGGGGTCACGTTGAATTCGCCGCGGTGCGACTTGGCCAACGGGGTACGGGCGGTAGAAACAATAACGGCTTCGCGCATGCTCATGGTGTTTGTCTCGGTTTGGTTTTTTGATAGCTGTTAGCGCTGATGTTTCCTGTACTTCAAAGTCTTTTCACCCTGAAGTTCTTGTATTTCCTGCGCTAACAGCTTCTTTATTTGATGCAGCGCACACGGGGTGCGCTGCGGGTTTCGCGCCAGCGAAGTGGCTTAGCCCTGATTCAGGCTGTCGAAGTTCTTGCCTTCGGCCACCAGCTTTTCCAGCAACGCTGCGGGCTTCCAGAACAGCGGGTCTTCCTGCTCGAATTCCTTGATGTCTGCCAGCACCTTGTCCAAGCCCTGCATATCAGCCCACTTCATGGGGCCACCGCGGTAGCGGGGGAAGCCGTAGCCGGAGATAAAGGTCACGTCTACATCCAAAGGACGCAGGGCAATGCCCTCCTCCACCACCTTGGCACCTTCGTTGACCATGGCGGCCATGTAGCGGCGCAGGATTTCTTCCGGTGTGAACTTGCGTGGTGTTACGCCCTTCTTGGCGCGCTCGGCATCCACAATCGCCAGCACTTCGGGGTCAGGCTGGCCCACACGGGCACCTTGCGGGTACAGGTAAAAACCACGGCCGGTCTTCTGGCCGAACCAGCCGTTTTCGCAGATGCGGTCGGCCACTTCCACGTAGCGTGCAGCGGGGTTGCGTGTGGCAGCGCGGCGCTTGCGGGTGGCCCAGCCAATGTCGCCACCGGCCAGGTCGGTGACCTGGAAGGGGCCCATGGGGTAGCCAAAACCGCGCACGGCTTCGTCAATTTCGTAAGGCGATGCGCCGTCTTCCATGATGTAGTCGGCCGCTTGCTTGTACACGGCCAAGATGCGGTTGCCGATAAAGCCATCGCACACACCTGCGCGCACCGGCACTTTCTTCATCTTCTTGGCCAGCTCAAACGCGGTGGCCACCACGTCAGCGCTCACCTTGGCGGGCACCACAATTTCCAGCAGCTTCATGATGTTGGCGGGGCTGAAGAAGTGCAGACCAATCACGTCTTGCGGGCGGCTGGTGGCGTTGGCAATCGCGTCAATGTCTAGGTAGGAGGTATTGGTGGCCAACACGGCACCTGGCTTGCACACACGGTCCAGCTCCTTGAACACCGCCTTTTTGACTTCGAGGTCTTCAAACACGGCTTCGATCACCAGATCCACATCAGCGATGTCGTCGTAGCTGATCGAAGGAGTGTATCGGGCCATCACAGCGGCCTTGCCCTCTTCGGTCATACGGCCCTTGGCGATCAGGCCGTTGTAGACCTTTTCCACATTGGCCTGGCCACGGGCGATGGACTCGGCATCGCGCTCAATCATGGTCACGGTAAAGCCGGCATCCAAGGCCGACACGGTGATGCCAGCGCCCATGGTGCCGCCGCCAATGATGGCCAGCTTGGCAAAGGCGCGCGGTGCGGCGGCCTTGGCTTCGGGAATCTTGGTCACTTCACGCTCGGCAAAGAAAGCGTGGATCAGGCCCTGGCGCTGGGGGCTTTCCAGGCACTGCACGAACAGGGCGCGCTCATGGGCCAGACCCTGCTCGAACGGCAGGTTCACGGCCGCCTTGGCGCACTCGATGATCTTCAGCGGCGAGAACAGGCCACGCGCCTTCTTGGCGGTGTCAATGGCCAGCGCTTCCAGGTCGGCCAGTGCGCCCACCTTGTCGGCAATCTCAATGTCACGGGTGCGGCGCACGGCAGTGCCAGCCGCCAGCAGTTCGCGGGTGTAGGCCAGGCCTGCAGCGACCACATCGTCGCCATCCACCAGCTTGTCGACCAAGCCTGCCGCTGCGGCGGCCTTGGCGCTCAGGTGCTTGCCGCTGAGCATCAGCTCGGTCGCGGCCTTCACCCCCATCACACGCGGTGCACGCTGGGTGCCACCGGCGCCGGGCAGCAGGCCCAGATTCACTTCGGGCAGACCCAGCAGCGCCTTGGGCAACGCCAGGCGGTAGTGGGCCGACAGCGCGATTTCCAGACCACCACCCAGTGCGGCACCGTGCACCGCAGCCACCACCAGCTTGTTGCTGGCTTCGATGGCGTTGCACACTTCGGGCAAGGAAGGGGGCATGGCGGGCTTGCCAAATTCACGGATGTCCGCACCGGCGATGAAGGCCTTGCCCTCACCCACGATCAGCACGGCTTGCACGGCCGCATCGGCCGCAGCTTGCTCTACGGCAGCCAGCAAACCAGCACGCACCGCCTGGCCCAGGGCATTGACCGGCGGGTTGTTGATGCTAACGACCAGTACCTCGCCATCCAGGCGGGTTTGAACCACAGAAGCAGTGTTTTCGAAACTCATGCGCGTGTCTCCGGCTATCGGTATTCAGGGGAAAAGCCGTTTGTACTACGACAATGCTTCTTTACAATCACTTGATTAATTGACAGACTGTCAAATAAGTTTAGACAATGCAAAGGGTTAACCCTAGGAGTACCCCCTGTGGATTTGCAATCGCTCACCCTGCTGGTGGAAATCATTGATAGCGGCAACCTCAGCCAGGCCGCGCGCAAGCTCAAGATGACGCGTGCCAATGTCAGCTACCACTTGGCACAACTGGAAAAGCAAGCGGGCGTGCAACTGGTCAAACGCACCACGCGCCGGGTAGAGCCCACCGAGGTCGGGCTGCGCCTGTACGAGCACGGGCGCAACATCCACAACGAAATGCTGGCCGCGCGCGAAACCATCACCAGCCTGGGCCAGGAGCTGCGCGGGCGCGTGGGTATCAGCGTGCCCAGCGGCTACGGGCAGATCGTGATGAGCCCGTGGCTGATTGAGTTCAAGCGCCAGTTCCCTGGCATCGTGCTGGATGTGCTGTTCGAGAACCGCGCCGACAACCTGCGCGATGAGGTGGACATTGCCATCCGCGTGATGCAAGAGCCCCCGCTGTCCGTGATTGCGCGCAGCTTGGGGGATGTGCGCTACATCGCCTGTGCCTCCCAAGACTACGCGGCACAACACGGCCTGCCACAAACGCTGATGGAGCTGCGCGCCAGCCCTTTGATTACGGCAGGTGTCATGGGCCGCCAGTTGCGTGTGGCCGCCTACCAAGGGATGGAGCGCCAGGAAGTCACCCTGGAGCCCACTCTCAGCTCCGAGCACTTTCCGTTTTTGCGCGAAGGCATTCTGGCTGGCTTGGGCGTGGGCCTGGTGCCCGACTATGTGCTGCAAGACAAGATTGCCAGCGGCGAGGTGTTGACCACCCTGAGCGACTACCGACTGAGCATTTTTGGCACGCACATGTATTTGCTGTATTTACCCAACCGCCACCAGACAAGGGCGGTGCGCACCTGCATTGATTTTTTGCTGGCCAAGGCGCGCGGCGCAGACACTGCAGCGCTGTAAACCCGCACGACATACCCACGCCACCACAGCCCACCTCACGCCCACCACACGCCCACCACACAGCCTCAACTGCAATCTCGGTGGCTGTCTCTATAGCTGCCTGCGAAGCGCAGCAAGTGTGCAATCGAGTTGGAGACAAGCAAGCATAAAAAAACCCGCTGGAAGGCACCAGCGGGTTGCAGCTTGGGCAGCAGCTTTGTCAGCCGAAAGCTTCATTCGTCACGACGGTCGCGCTCACGGCGTGGGAAGGGTCGACGCGACTCTTCGGCATCCGAGCGCCATGCAGGCCTAGCCTCGGGGCGGGGGCGGTCAGGCCGCATATCTGGCCGTGGGCGCTCTGCGTCATCGGGCCGGATGTGCGGCGGACGGGGGCGCTCTGGCCGCTCCATGCCTGGCTGCGAGGGGTACGAGGGCAAGATCTGCGGGCGATCTGCACCAGGACGGGGCCGCTCAGGGCGCACCTGGGGCGGCTGCCCCCCTTCGGGACGCCAATACGGTGGGCGCGGCTGCTCATCCGGGCGTATCGATGGGCGGCTGGGCATGGGCGGCATCGGCCGCACGGGCGGGGGTGGTGCATATCCCGAGTGGGGTGGACGCGGTACAGGCCGGTAGCCCGGAGGCGCCCAATACCCAGGTCGCCAGTCATAACGGCTGCCGGCCCAGAACCAATCCCCCCCTATCCAGATGTGCGAGGGGGATGGCGCCGCATAACGGTACTCCACACGCGGTGGTGGTGGGTGGCCATAGGTGGTGTAGACCGTAGTGCTGGTGTAGCCATAGTCGTTATAGCCATCCTCCAAAGGAGCCACCACACAGCCGCTTAGCAAAGCGGTACCTGCCACGGCCGCGGCAGCAGCCCATAACCGGACGCTGAGGTGGCGTGGACGAGAAGAAACAGTGGATGACATGGCAACTCCTTTCAGGGGTATACCTCTGAAACGAAAACCCCGGCCAAATGTTGACCGGGGTTCTTCTTAAAGTGGTAAAGCACGGGTAAAGACTGCGTACAAGTTGTGACAAGGCCAGCGCACGCCGACATCGCCACCGCTTCGTTTATGGCTGCGCGCTTTGCAGTGCGGCAATACGCTCTTCAATGGGCGGGTGGCTGGAGAACAGCTTGCCGATGTTGCCGGTAATGCCCATGGCCTGCATGCTCTTGGGCAGCTCACCGGGAACCATGCCACCCAAGCGGGCCAAGGCATTGACCATAGGCTGCTTGCGCCCCATCAACTGTGCGGCACCGGCGTCGGCACGGAATTCACGCTGGCGCGAGAACCAGGCCACGATCATGGCAGCCACAAAGCCCAGCAAGATGTCCATCACGATGGTAGTCACGTAGTAGCCAATGCCGGGGCCGGAGTTTTCCGAATCGCCCTTGCGCAAAAAGCTGTCCACCGCATAGCCGATCACGCGCGACAGGAACACCACAAAGGTGTTCATCACACCCTGGATCAGCGTCATGGTCACCATGTCGCCGTTGGCAACGTGGGCCACCTCATGGCCAATCACGGCCTCCACCTCTTCGCGCGTCATGCCTTGCAGCAGGCCTGTGGACACCGCCACCAGCGCGCTGTTCTTGAAGGCGCCGGTGGCGAAGGCGTTCGGTTCACCTTCGTAGATACCCACTTCAGGCATGCCAATGCCAGCCTTGTCAGCAAACTTGCGCACGGTGTCCACAATCCAGGCTTCATCGGCGTTGCGGGGCTGCTCGATCACGTGCACACCCGAACTCCACTTGGCCACGGGCTTGGAGATCAGTAGTGAGATGATGGCGCCGCCAAAGCCCATGATGAAGGCAAAGCCCAGCAAGGCGCCCAGATTCAGTCCGTTGGCGGTCAAAAAGCGATTCACGCCCAGCAAGCTGGCCGTGATACCCAGCACCGCCACGACGGCAATGTTGGTCAACAAAAAGAGAGCGATACGTTTCATTCTTGGATTTCTCCACGGTGGGGAAAAAACAGGTTCATGGCCTCAGCTTGCAAAATGAGGGTCCAGTCTGCGGATTCAAGCGTTGTCACCTGCCACACCCCGTCTGTTATTGAATTTAGGTCTTATTGGGGTGCACGCTTTTTTACGACAGCCATCATAGAAGCAATCGCTGTTTGGAGCAGCGTTGTGCCGCCGAAGTTCCACGCATTCTTGGGCGTTGCACCGCCTCTACCGTTACATAGCCACGCTGCACAAATGGTGCTTCGCCCATACTCGATGCCGTTGGCATTTTTTGCACATACCAAGCCTCTATTTAGCAGTATGAACTTCGGCAGACCCAGCTGACAAGGGACCAGCCTTCTTAGCTCGTTTGTCTCGAACAGCAACGCGTGACGTACCTTCATCACGAAAATCAAACGCTTGGATCGCCGCTAACAACTTACTCAACGTCGAGTATCCATAGTTGCGAGCATCAAAAGACAGCTTATTGCCAATATGCGTCCCAACCTTACCAACAGCTGCCCATCCGGCTTCATCCTGGGTAGCTTTCACAGCATCACGCAACATTGCTAACAACTTCGTGTCTTGACGCAGCAAGTTTGTGGGTACTGGCAACTTGCAGGGCATTGGTCTCGCGACCTCTGCAGCACTGACTGGTGCTTTAGTTATGCTGGGTTGCGTCACGGCATCCTTGCTGGCAGCACTAGACAACGGTAGTACTTGTGGATCACCGTTTTCCAACACTACATCTCTACGATCACTGCGACTAGCAATACCATCACCCAGCTCCAGCAAGGCATCAAAATACAAAAAGCGCGAGCAGGCATTCACAAATGCCTTGGGCGTTTGCTCGGCACCAAAGCCATACACGGCCGCACCTTTGGCGCGCAGGTGCATGACCAGTGGCGTGAAATCCGCGTCGGACGAAACAATGCCAAACGCATCGGGCTTTTCGGTGTACAGCAACTCCATCGCGTCCACCGTCATGGCCATATCGGTGGCGTTTTTACCTTTGGAGTAATCAAACTGCTGCATGGGCCGCACGGCGTATTCCAGCAATTTGTTCTGCCAGCCATGCAGGCCCGATTTGGTCCAGTTGCCATAGGCGCGGCGGGTGTTGATGACACCGAAGGTGGAAAGCTCCGTCAAGATCTCATCAATCATCTCGGCGGGCGCATTGTCCGCATCAATCAACAGAGCAATACGGGGCTGGGTATCAACGGGCATGCAGTCTCCTGTGTGCAATAGGGCATATTTTTCATGCATCGACTCCGGCGAGAGTAAACCGACGCTCTCCCCTTTGCATGCAAACCATCCACTACCGTCCGCTGGACTGGTTCTGCCATGGCAGCTTATTTGAGGTTGACTGCGCTTTCCTTGAGGCGGGCCGCGCTTTCCTGGCTTTTACGCTTCATTCCGGCACAAGTGCTTTTTTGCTTCTCGGCAGGTAGAGCCGCCCACTTTTTACGGAAGTCTGCGCTTGCCGCGTCATAAGCCTTGTCATAGCTTTGTGCATCAATGCCTTGGGCCTGCATGACCTGACGCTGCTTGGCCTTGCCTGCACTGGCATCGCTGGCAGACGTTTCGCCACAGGCCAGACCCATCTCGGTGAACTGAGCTGTCATGTGGATCAATTTGGACGAGGTTTCATCCAAAGCGGCCGCATGTACCCCAGTCATCAACATACCGCCCATAGCAATGGCTGCTCCTGCTTTTTTAAGTGCTCTCACGCTTGTCTCCTAGTTGTTTCTCGTTGCACATATTGAAATCCCGGCTTCACCCAAAGCTCAGATCTCCACCGAGCAAGTCACAGGTAATACCTTCGTACGGCCAGGCAAGGCAGCAGCGCTTCAAAAACGGTGTGATCAGCTCTTAACGCTTGGCCGCTGCGCTGGCTCGCAGCTCGTCCAAAGATTCGCGAAAACCGTCAAAGTAGTCTTTGCGATCACGGCCTGCCACTGATCCTCGGCCACCATCAACGGCTTGGCAGCCTGGCCTGGGTTGGAAGATGCCAGGAACGCGCCCATGCCATGTAGGCTGATCCAACGGCGGTCATAGTCGTAGGGTGTTTGGAGATCCCAAGCCTGCACCTGTGCCATCAACTGCTGCGCCTTGTCCAGATCCTGCAGCATGTACTGGTTGATCTGTGGTCCATAGCGTTGGCTCAAGATACCCACCGCCTGCCCGGCACTCGGGTCAGTACTCAGGTTGGCATCCATGCGTGCCCGCAGCTGGGCGGCATAAAACAAGAAGGCCGCATCATCCTTCTTGCCGGCTTGAAACAGGGTCTGAGACACTGCAAACAGCACGGGCGGCTGAAACTTTCCGGGTCGCTGCACCAAGGTGTCCACCACCATGGCTTTGTCTGCGGCAGTACCGCCATTCAGCAGCCCCACCATGGCACGGGTGTTGCTCGTCTCGATCTGCGCGTACTCACCCTGAAGCGGAAACGTCTTCGCGGAGGAAACTGCGGCAGGGTTCGCAACTGCCGACTGCGCCATGGCCGAGGTAACAGCCAACATCAGACTCGCTGCCAGAACGTGAGGGCGGTATTGCATATTGTTTTTTCCATAATGCCGCAACAAGACGGTCTGCGTAGACATGCGCCTGCACGAGCATTAGCCTGTAAAAGGTCAATGATGAAGGCATTTTAGGAAAAATTGCTGCATTGCCACACGCAGCTTACCTCTGCTCACAAATAGCCCATATGAGAAGGGAGGTCTGAAAGCAGCCTTCTTCCACGAAAAGTCAGCTTCTGTAGAACCATAAAAAAAGGAGCTGCTTGCGCAGCCCCTTGCTTGTTTTCAGGCACAAAGTACTTGAAAAGCCAGTAAATACATGCGCTAAAAGCTCCTGTTTTTAATCCACCATCTTCCAAGGCAGGGCTTCGCCAAAGCGCAGTGGCTTGAGCTGGGCGCCTTCGCCGTATTCAAAGCTCACGGGCGGCGTCCAGCTTTCCTTGACCAGGGTAATGGTATCGGTGTTGCGCGGCAGGCCGTAAAAATCGGCGCCGTTGAAGGAGGCAAAGGCTTCCAGCTTGTCCAGCGCACCGGCGCCGTCGAACACTTCGGCATACATCTCGATGGCCGCATGCGCGCTGTAGCAGCCCGCGCAGCCGGTGGCGGCTTCTTTCAGATGTGCCGCATGCGGTGCGCTGTCGGTACCCAGGAAGAACTTCTTGCTGCCGCTGGTCGCCGCTTGCACCAAGGCCAAGCGGTGGGTTTCGCGCTTCAAAACCGGCAGGCAGTAAAAGTGCGGACGCACGCCGCCCAGGAAGATGGCGTTGCGGTTGAACAGCAGGTGCTGGGGCGTGATGGTGGCAGCCAGAAAGTCATCGGCCGCAGCCACGTACTCGGCCGCTTCCTTGGTCGTCACGTGTTCCATGACGATCTTGAGTTCCGGGAAATCCTTGCGCAATGGCTTGAGTTGCTGCTCGATGAACACGGCTTCGCGGTCAAACAGGTCAATGCTGGGGTCTGTGACTTCACCGTGTACCAGCAGCACCAAGCCTTCGCCCTGCATGGCTTCGAGTGTGGGGTAGATCTTGCGCAGATCGGTCACGCCATGGTCCGAGTTGGTGGTGGCACCGGCGGGGTACAGCTTGCAGGCCACCACACCAGCCGCCTTGGCGCGCACGATTTCGTCGGGCGTGAGGTTGTCCGTCAGGTACAGCGTCATCAGCGGCTGGAACTGGCTACCAGCGGGCACAGCCGACAGAATGCGCTCGCGGTAAGCCACGGCCAGTTCGGCCGTCGTCACGGGCGGCTTGAGGTTGGGCATGATGATGGCGCGGCCCATCTGGCGGGCGCTGTGCGGCACCACGCAGCGCATGGCATCGCCATCGCGCACGTGCAGGTGCCAATCATCGGGGCGGGTAATGGTGAGGGTGGTGGGGGCAGTCATGCCGCTATTGTCCCATTGACTGCCTGCCAGCAGGGCTGCAAATCTTGTGGGCATAATGAGAAACACTCTCATTTAAAAACACAACTCCATGACCAACGAAGTGAACGCTACCCCTGCTTTTGAACGCGTGCGCCACCCTTTCAAGGCCCGCCACCTGCAGCTGCTCTCGCGCGAGCAAATCAGCCCCGGCTTTCTGCGCCTGACCCTGGTGGGCGAACTGCGCGACTTTGCCAGCGCGGGGTTTGACGACCACTTCAAGCTCATCCTGCCGCAAGAAGGTCTGGAAAAGCCCCTGCTGCCCCAGATGGTGGATGGCAAGCCTTTCATCGACGGCCCCCGCCCCACCATGCGCGACTACACCCCGCTGCGCTGGACCACCAACACCCTGACCGTGGACTTTGCCCTGCACGAGCACGGCCCCGCCACCGAATGGGCACGCACGGCACCCATGGGCTGCTGGGTGGGCGTGGCCGGGCCACGCGGCTCCATGGTGATTGCCAAAGACTTTGACTGGTACTGGCTGCTGGCCGACGCCAGCGGCTTGCCTGCCATCGAGCGCGGCTTGGCGCAGCTGCCTGCCACAGCCAAAGTCATGGTGCGCCTGGCCGTGCCCGAAGCCGACCGTCGGCCCCTGCAATCTCCCGCGCAACTGGATGTGCAGTGGGTGGACACATTGACCCGCGCGATGGAAGCATTGCCCCCGGCCGAAGGCCATGGCTTTGTCTGGGCAGCGGGCGAGCACAGCGAAATGGCCGCGCTGCGCAAAATGGCTGTATCCAAGGGCGCCAGCCCCAAGCGCATGCGCATCGCCGCGTACTGGAAGCACGGCGAAGTGGCACACCACGAAGAGTTGGCTGACAAGGAATAACGCCCAGCCCCATGATGCTCAGCCAAAGAAATTCATAGCTACCAGCGCTTGCTGCATCAGCGCTAGCGCCGCTTTTTGTGCTTGGCATGCATACCCCATGCATGCTTGGGGCACGCACTCCCAACAAAAAAAAGCCGCTGACCACAGCGGCTTTTTTATCGGCTCATGCGCGCGGCGGCCTTGCGGGCCGCAGGCCTGGCGTCAGTGCTGCAAAATTTTGCTCAGGAAATCCTTGGTGCGCGGCTGGCGGGCATCGGGGTTGCCAAAGAAATCTTCCTTGGTGCAGTCCTCCAGAATCTTGCCGCCCACGTCCATGAAGATCACGCGGCTGGCCACCTTCTTGGCAAAGCCCATTTCGTGCGTCACGCACATCATGGTCATGCCTTCGTTGGCCAGGCTCACCATCACGTCCAGCACTTCGCCCACCATTTCAGGGTCCAGCGCCGAAGTCGGCTCGTCAAACAGCATCACATTCGGGTCCATGGACAGCGCACGGGCAATCGCCACGCGCTGCTGCTGACCGCCCGAGAGCTGGCCGGGCACCTTGTCCTTGTGCGCCATCAGGCCCACGCGGTCCAGCATCTTCAGGCCACGCACTTTGGCTTCGTCGGGGCTGCGGCCCAGCACCTTGATCTGGGCGATCGTCAGGTTCTCCGTCACCGTCAGGTGGGGAAACAGCTCAAAGTGCTGGAACACCATGCCCACGGTGGAACGCAACTTGGGCAAGTTGGTGTGCTTGGTGTCGTGCACGGCCGTGCCATTCACCCAAATCTCACCCTTTTGGATGGGCTCCAGCGCGTTGATGGTCTTGATCAGCGTGGACTTGCCAGAGCCCGAAGGGCCGCACACCACCACCACTTCACCCTTTTTGATGCGGGTTGAGCAGTCGTTGAGCACCTGGAAGCTGCCATACCACTTGGAGACGTTCTTGAGTTCGATCATGAATAAATCCTCAATCTTTCAGACCGTGCGCATCAACGAATGATGGCGATCTTTTTGTGCAGCCGCTTGACCATATACGACAGGGCAAAGCAGATCACAAAGTAAATAACAGCCGCCGCCAAATACGCTTCCATGGGGCGACCAAAGTTCTTGCCCGCCACTTCAAAGCCCTTGAGCATGTCGTAAGCGCCAATCGCATACACCAGTGAGGTGTCTTGGAACAAGATGATGGTTTGCGTCAGCAGCACGGGCAGCATGTTGCGGAACGCCTGGGGCAAGATGATCAGGCGCATGTTCTGGCCGTAAGTCATGCCCATAGCCTGCCCTGCAAACACCTGTCCCCGTGGAATCGACTGGATGCCCGCGCGCATGATTTCCGAGAAATAGGCGGCCTCAAACGCGATGAAGGTGATGATGGCCGACATTTCGGCACCAATCGGTTTGCCAATGACCAGCGGCACCAGCAAGAAGAACCACAAGATCACCATCACCAACGGAATGGAGCGCATGCCATTGACATAGATGGTGGCAGGCACGACCAGCCATTGCTTGCCAGACAAGCGCATCAGCGCCAGCAAAGTGCCAAAGAAAATACCGCCCAGCGTCGCGATGACGGTCAGCATCAGGCTGAAACCCAGGCCCTTGATCACGAAGTTGCTGATCAAGTCCCAGTTGTAGAAAGACCAATCCAAAGAGAAGTTCATGGTTTAGTGACCTCCCGCTGCAGTGGTTGCCACCAAGCCCGGCACACGGGTGCGCTTTTCAATGAAGGCCATGATGCGATTGATGGTGAAGGCCGACACGATGTACAGGCCGGTCACGGCCAGATAGACCTCAATGCCGCGACCTGTCTCTTCCTGCGCCTGCATGGCGAACATGGTCAACTCGGTCACCGACACGGCAAACGCCACCGACGAGTTCTTGAAGATGTTCATCGTCTCGCTGGTCAGCGGCGGAATGATGATGCGAAACGCATTGGGCAGCAGCACGTAGCGGTAGGTCTGCCAGGTGGTAAAGCCCATGGCCATGCCCGCATAGCGCTGACCACGGGGCAAGGCCTGAATGCCCGAGCGCACTTGCTCGGCAATCCGCGCCGAAGTGAAGAAACCTAAGGCCAACACCACAAGCACAAAGCCCGAGACGGACTTCATCGCCGGGAAGATGGATGGCACCACGTGGTACCAGATAAAAATTTGTACCAGCAATGGAATATTGCGGAAAAACTCCACCCACGCATTGCCCAAACGCACCGTCCAGGGACGGTTTTCCAAGGTACGCAAGGTACCGATCACTACACCAACAGCCAGCGCCAGCAGCAGCGCCAAGATGGACACAGAGACCGTCCAGCCCCAGGCCGACAGCATCCAGTCCAGATAGGTGATGTCGCCGTCCTTGCCAAAACAGCCTTCGCGCACCGTGCGGTCCAGCGTGTCTTCGCAGAACATTTGCCAATCCCAATTCATAGGATTTCCTTCCAATTAACCACCTTACGCCTGTCTCGGACAGGCCCTCCAACGGAAAACGCCCCGGCCCGCAAGATGCAGGTGGGGCGCATCCCGTCGGCAAAAAATTACTTGTTGTAATCTTCCTTAGGCTTGTTGTTGGGGTTGTTCCAAGCATCCTTGGTCGCATCCGACAAAGGCAAGCCTACCGCCACGTTGGCTGGAGGAATCGGCTGGATGAACCACTTGTCCCACAGCTTGGCCAGCGTGCCGTCCTTGACCTGGCGGGCGATGGAATCGTTCACGGCCTTCAGGAAGGCAGGATCGTTCTTGCGCACCATGCAAGCGATTGGCTCGGTAGACAGCGGCTCGCCCACAATCTTGAAGTCCTTGGCGTTCTTGGACTTCGAGATGTTGCCCGCCAGAATCGAGCCGTCCATCACGAACGCATCGGCGCGGCCAGTTTCCAGCAGCAAGAAGCTGTCGGCGTGGTCCTTGCCCATGATGTTCTTGAACTCGATGCCTTCAGCACGCTTGTTCTGGCGCAGCAACTGCACCGAAGTGGTGCCTGTGGTGGTGGCCACGGTCTTGCCATTCAAGTCCTTGACATCGTTGATGCCAGAGTTGGCCTTCACGGCGATGCGCACTTGCTCCACATAGGTGGTGTTGGCGAAATCCACATCCTTTTGACGGTTCAGGTCGTTGGTGGTGGAGCCGCACTCCAGATCCACGGTGCCGTTCACTACCAGCGGAATACGGTTTTGCGACGTCACGGGCTGGTACTTGGCTTGCACCTTAGTGCCCAGCTGCTTGCCAATATCGGCCGTGATGTTTTCAGCCATTTCAGTGTGGAAACCCACGTATTTGCCGTCACCCAAGGTGTAGCCCAGTGCACCCGAAGATTCACGCACGCCCAGCGTCAGGCTGCCAGATGCCTTGACCTTCGCCAAAGTGTCATTGGCTTGCGCCATCGCGCTTCCAGTTGCCAAGGCCAATACGGCGGCTGCCAGCAAATGTTTCTTCATACAGAGCTCCTCAAAGTCAATCTTGTTGAACAAGCAGCCCATCGCTTAACGCATAGGGTCATGCATGATGTACATAATCTGCCACACTTTGTCCGGTATGTGACAGAAATTACCGCCCCTCTCGCATCGCCAAGCGGAATGTCTTCCATCGTAAAAGGTTGAAACCGCTTCCAAGAAAAAGTTTGATGCGTACAAACCCCTAAAAAGCTCCATTTTTTGCACTTATTTGGTGAAAAAGGCAAAAAAAAGCGATGTCCCAGTCCCCCGGGAAATCGCTTCGCAAGAGGGTGCTACCACCCTCTTTGCAATCTCTGTGCCATTTAGTTGGTCTTGCGCTGTTCTTGCTCGGCAGCCAATTGCTGCAAAAAGCTCCATAAGGCCTGCACCACGGTTTTTTGTGCGTCTTTGCCCGTTGGTTTTTCACGGTAGGCCAACACATCCATGGGCAGCTGAAATTTGCTCGACCCTGCGGGCACCGCGCTGACCAGGCGCCCACTGGCCAATTCGTTGCGCACGGCGCTATATGGCAGGAATGCCACGCCATGCCCCTCGATCGCCATGGCTTTCAGGCCTTCGGCCATATCGGTTTCGTACACACGCTCCAGGTGCACCGGCATGTCTGCTTCTTTGAGGAGCAACTCCGTCAAGCGCCCCAAATAGGCTCCAGGCCCATAGGCCAGGAACGGCAAGGGCTCTGCCGCCGTGCCCGGCAGCATGAACAGGGGCTGCCCCTTGGCATCCGGCTTGGCGTAGGGCGCCAGCAGCTCTTCACCCAAACGCACCATTTCATAGCGCGAAGAGTCAAGCTGGAAAGGCTGAGAGCTGTGGTGGTAGGCGATCAGCAAGTCACAGCCGCCTTCCACCAGCCGCATCACGGCATCGTGCACATTCAGCGCAATCAGGCGGCTTTTGAAAGAGCCAAATTGCTCTTGCACCTGCGACACCCACGAGGGGAAGAAGGTAAACGCCAGCGTATGCGGCACGGCGAAGCCCACCATGCCTTTGTCGCTGCTGGAGTGGGCGCGGAGCATGGAGCGGGTGCTTTGCAGCGACTGCAGCATCTCCAGCGCTTGGTCGTACATGGTCTTGCCCGCCGACGTCAGACGCGTAGGGTAAGAGCTGCGATCGACCAAATCGGTACCGGCCCACGCCTCCAGCGCCTGAATACGGCGCGAAAACGCGGGCTGTGTCACATGGCGCAGTTGGGCGGAGCGGCTGAAGCTGCGCGTTTCAGCCAGACTTACAAAGTCTTCAAGCCATTTTGTTTCCATAGCCGTGATTATCGCCTTGCCGGAATCTGACGCCTCAGTAGGTTCCGCATAGTCAATGTAAAAGAAAGCTCCAATAATGCTGCTTGAGCTTGCGCGCCCATCCGTGCCCGAGCTCAGCGTCCGGCTGGCGTGCACAACACAGCCTGCTCCGGAATCGCACTAGCGCCCTCTCTTGCTTCTGTTTTCGATTCCGCGACATGTCCGAACCCACATCCAGCCCGGCCCCTGTGGCCGCAGGCTCTGACGAGCCACGCTCCCTTCGCATTGAAGATTGGCTCACCGTCATCATCATGGCGCTGCTGGCCCTGATCACGTTTGGCAACGTGCTGGTGCGCTATTTCACCGATGCTTCCTTTGCCTGGACGGAAGAAATCTCCATCTTTCTGATGATTTTGCTGGCCATGGTGGCTGGCAGCGCAGCCGTCGCGCGTGATCAGCACATCCGCATTGAATTCCTCACCAGCCGTGGCACTGCAGCCCGAAAAAAGGCGCTAGCGCGCTTGGGCTCTGCGTCCGTAGCTCTACTTTTTGGACTGCTGGTGGTGCTGAGCGCCCGCGTCGTGTGGGACGACTGGCGCTACGAGGAAACCTCACCCGGCATTGGTGTGCCGCAGTGGTGGTACTCCATCTGGTTGCCCATTTGCTCGCTGGCCATCACCGCCCGCGCCATTGGCCTGTTCGTCCGCCAAGGCAAACCCGGCGCGTTGGAGAGCGAAATCATCGAGTCCGCCGAAACCACCAGCAAGGAGCAGCCATGATCGCCACGCTCCTGTTTGTCGCCTTTTTGGTATTGATGTTCTTGGGCGTGCCGATTGGCGCGGCCTTGGGTTTAGCGGGCGCCGCCTGCATTGCGCTGGCCAGTCTGGATACGCAATGGTTCGGCCTGCTGGCCGTGCCGCAAAACTTCTATGCGGGTCTGGGCAAGTACCCGCTCTTGGCCATTCCCATGTTTGTGCTGGTGGGCTCCATCTTTGACCGCTCCGGCGTCGCCGCCCGCTTGGTGAACTTTGCGATTGCCATCGTCGGCCGTGGCGCCGGCATGCTGCCGCTGGTGGCGATTGTGGTGGCCATGTTCTTGGGCGGCATCTCGGGCTCCGGCCCCGCCAATGCGGCGGCTGTGGGCGGCGTGATGATTGCGGCCATGTACCGCGCAGGCTACCCCGGCAGCTTCTCGGCCAGCGTGGTGGGCGCGGCTGCCGCCACCGACATCCTGATTCCGCCTTCGGTGGCCTTCATCATCTACTCGGTGCTGGTGCCCGGCGCCTCGGTGCCGGCGCTGTTTGCCGCGGGCATGGTGCCCGGCATCTTGGCGGGCATTGCCTTGATCGTGCCTGCCGTGTGGATGGCGCGCAAACACAAGATGGGCCACCTGGAAGCCGCGCTGCCCCGGCCCGAACTGTGGAAAAGCTTCAAAGAAGCTATTTGGGGCTTGGCCGCGCCCATATTGATTTTGGGCGGCATGCGCGCCGGCTGGTTCACACCCACCGAAGCCGCGGTAGTGGCCGTGTTCTACGGCCTGTTTGTCGGCATGTGCATCCACCGCACGATTGGCCTGCGCGACCTGTTCACCATCTTGCGCGAAGCCGGTGAGCTGTCGGCCGTGATCATGCTGGTGGTGTCGCTGGCCGGTATTTTTGCCTTCTCGCTGTCCACGCTGGGTGTGATTGATCCGGTGGCCGCTGCCATCGTCAACTCCGGACTGGGTGAATACGGCGTGCTGATGCTGCTGATCCTGCTGCTGATCACCGTGGGCATGTTCCTGGACGGCATCTCCATCTTTCTGATCTTCGTGCCGCTGCTGCTGCCCATCATGCAGCACTACGGCTGGGATCCCGTGTGGTTCGGTGTGATCCTGACGCTGAAGGTGGCCCTGGGCCAGTTCACGCCGCCGTTGGCCGTGAACCTGATGGTGTCCTGCCGCATCGCCGGCGTGCCCATGGAATCCACCGTGCGTTGGGTCATCCCGATGCTGATAGCCATGTTCCTGGTCATGCTGCTGGTGATTGCCTTCCCGCAGCTGGCGCTGTGGCTGCCCGCCAAGCTAGGCTACTGATTTTTCTGAGTGCTTGAAAACTTAAACCCTAAGAGGAGACAAACCATGAAACAGCGCACTTTCCTGACCGTCACGGCAGCCGCCGCCACTTTGCTCACCATGGGCCTGCCTGCCGCCCACGCGCAAGCCAAGTACAAAGACGAATACCGTCTGTCCATCGTGCTGGGTACGGCCTTCCCATGGGGCAAGGGCGCTGAACTGTGGGCCAACAAAGTGCGCGAACGCACCCAGGGCCGTATCAACATCAAGCTGTACCCCGGCACCTCGCTGGTGCAAGGCGACCAAACGCGCGAGTTTAGCGCCATCCGCCAGGGCGTGATCGACATGGCCGTGGGCTCCACCATCAACTGGTCGCCCCAGGTCAAGGCGCTGAACCTGTTCTCGCTGCCCTTCCTGTTCCCCGACTACGCTGCGGTGGATGCCGTGGTGCAAGGCCAAGTGGGCCAAGAAATCTTCAAGACCATCGACAAGGCCGGGGTGCTGCCACTGGCTTGGGGTGAGAACGGCTACCGTGAAATCTCCAACTCCAAGCATGCGATTGCCAAGCCCGAAGACCTGAAAGGCATGAAAATCCGCGTGGTCGGCTCCCCCCTGTTCCTGGACACCTTCACGGCCTTGGGTGCCAACCCCACGCAAATGAGCTGGGCCGATGCCCAGCCCGCCATGGCCAGCGGCGCCGTGGACGGCCAGGAAAACCCCGTGTCCGTGTACATGGCGGCCAAGCTCAACACCGTGGGCCAAAAGCACCTGACGCTGTGGGGCTACATGAACGATCCGCTGATCTACGTGGTGAACAAGGACGTGTGGGCCAGCTGGACCAAGGAAGACCAAGCCATCGTCAAGCAAGCCGCGCTGGATGCTGCCAAAGAGCAAATCGTCATTTCCCGCAAGGGCATGAGCGAAGCCGACAAGCCTTTGGTCAAAGAACTGACCGCCTTGGGCGTGACCGTGACCGACCTGAGCGCCGCGCAACGCAAGGTGTTTGCCGACGCCACCAAGAGCGTCTACACCAAGTGGAAGCCCCAGATCGGCACCAACCTGGTGGACATGGCTGAAAAAGCCATCGCGGAGCGCAAGAAGTAATCAGCATGCCGATTTGCCCCTTCACCAAGGGGCCATCTGCACCAAGGAGCCTTCAGGCTCCTTTTTTTTCAGCCCATGAAATCGAGCGTGCTCCGCAGCGCTGCCCACGTCACGCCGCCGCCCCGCGGCACACACGGCAAGCCAACCCGCGCAGGAACACGTTGCGGATTGGGCACAGTCATTCAAAAAAATAGTAGCTGCCCGCGCAGCACCCATGAGCGATAGGAGCTTTTTTCATTAAAAACCCATAAACCCCCGGCATCAGATTCCATCGCTGCGCCAACAAGGGTATTCACTGATATCCGCTACAGTCACGCGTCTTGCTGGAATGACTCTGGTACTTGTAGCGGCAGCTCTCCTGGCTTTGGTATTGCAACGTGAGCCCCTCGGTGCGCGCTGCGTGTTGTGTCCGCTGGAGAGTTTTCATGTCTGCCGCTTCCTCTGCTTTCGCGCCCATCCATTCCCCCCGGGATACCGTCTTGGACCAGCATTTCGCCGCCTCGGTGCTGGTGACTGTGTACCTGATTGTGGGCTGTGCCTTGGCCATGCTCAGCATCATGGGGCTGTGGATGGCTTCCACGCGCCCGCTGCCCACCACCCTGTCCTTGCTGGCGTATACCTGTGCAGCAGCCATGCTGCTGTGGTGGGGCTGGGGCGCCTGGCTCCTACAACAGCACCAGCGCAAACTCCAGGCCAGTCACCGCCAAGCGGGTGCGTCTGCGCTGCAGCCGGTGGCCACCTGCCCTCCGCCCACCACGGCGTCCACCAGACTGCCACTACAGCAGCGGCCAGTGTCGCTGTTTGGCATGCACCAATAAACACCCGCACAAAAAAGAGCTGCATGCGCTGGCTAAATCAGCGCGGACAGCTCTTTTTGATGGGAATGGCGAAGGCGTGTTCACCCCACATGGGGTTCACCCAGCAAGGCAAAGGCAAACGTTCACACCTGGAATTGCATGCGGGGTATGCCCACACCCTATGCCTGAATCAGCGGCGCATCGCCCATCAACAACTGTTGCTGGCGTGCCGCTTCGTGGCCCTCGCCCAGCAGCAGCACCTGGCGCAGCCCATGGATGATGGTTTGGGCAAAGCCCAAGTCGTTCATCAAGGAGCTGACCGTCAAGCCATCGAGCAAGCCTCCGCGGATCGAGGCAAACAGGTGCTTGCGAAACTGAGCATCAAAAGCGGCCACCGAGGCATCCAGCGCCTGCAGCTCCTGCACCCATTGCGATTCAGGCAGCTCCGACACGCTCAGCACTCGGATGTCTTTCAGGGTTTGCAGCATGTACAAGCGCAGCTCCAGATAGCTGCTGCGCGCGGCGCAGTCATCGGGCTCTTGCAGGTATTTGTACATATTGCGCTGCAGGCGGTGCGCATCCTTTACGGCCTCCACCAGCTGAAACGCCGCCACCTGGCTGTGCTGCCAGAATTCTTGCTGGGCGCTGTCCATCGGCTGCACCATGCTGCCCATGAACTCCAGCAAATCGGCATACACGCCTTTGATGTGGGTTTTGTAGAGCACGTCGGCATTGATCGCCTGCTGCTGCAAACGGCTGCGCAACTCGGGGTCTTCACGCTCCAGCGCAGTGCGCAGCAGCGGCGGGGCATACAGGGCATAAGCCACCACTTCCAGCCCCAGGCGCCCCATATGCTGCAGCTCTTTGGAGACAGCACTGCACGCGCTTTCCACCGTTCGCAGCGACGCGGGTTGCAAATAGCGTGCGCGTGTGGTCTGCACCACCTGCGTGACATCCGCTGCAATCAGTACAGAGGGTTCTTGCGCATCGGGCAGCCAGCGCTCCAGCGCCTTGGCCAGTTGCTGCTGCAGCGGCCAAAACACGCCCACACCCATCACGTTGAACAGGGTGTGGAACATGGCCAGCTGGATCAGCTTGTTGTCTCCCATGCCCATCAACCCTGCCCCCTGCATGACCACCCATGCCATGGGTGACAGCAAGAAAAACGCCAGCACCGCCGTGGTGCAGTTGAACACCACGTGTGCCACCGCCAAACGCTGGCCGCTGCGGGCGCTGCCAATCATGCCCATCACACCGGTCGACACGGCAGAGCCGACGTTGGAGCCAATCGCAATCGACAGCGCCTGCGACAGCTCCAGCTGCTGGCTGGCCAACGCGGCCAGCGTCAGCATCAACGTTGCATGGCTTGATTGCAGCACCACGGTAATCAAGGTGCCTACCCCCACAAAGAGCAAAGCCCCTTGCATGCCCTGGGCGCTGTAGCGATCCAGGCGCAAATCACCAAAGCTGGAAAAGCCTTCCTTGATTTGGTCAATGCCCAAAAAAATCAGTGAAATACCCAGCAAAAAGCGGCCAATGGCTTTGCCTTTGTCGCCCGAGAAGCCCAGCAGCACACCGAACACCAGCAGCGGCATGGCCAACTTGGCCATGCTGATGTTCTGCCCCGCCAAGGCCAGCAGCCAAATGCCGCTGGTCGCCCCCAAATTGGCACCAAACAGCACGGCAATGCTGCCTGCCAGGGAGATCAAACCCGTGCTCAGGAACGCAATTGTCAGCAGCGACACCAGGGTGCTGGACTGCAGCACAAAGGTTGCCGCCGTCCCAAACAGCAGCCCCTTGAACGGTGTGGCCGTGCTTTTGGAAAGCCACTGCTCCAACTTGCCACCGGCCAGACTTTTGAGGCCTTGCTCCAGGCTCTGCATGCCAAACAGAAACAAGGCCAAGCCCGCGCACAGCACCAGCCAGCCTGCGCTGTACCAGAACGACCATGCCAAAGCCGCAAAGGCCAGCACGATGAGGGAATGTTTGGAATAGACGGGGCTGAGCACGTCGCACCTTTGCAATTTTGGGGTGGGGTGATAAAGCGACGCCGCAGCACCACGCTGCGCGTACAGAACGAACCGCTGGGGCCTTTTGAGTTGCCCCCTGCAGCATCACGGCCTGTCCCGGGCGCTCACTCGGGCCATGTGACTGCGCGCGCGGTCGTTAGCACAGCGTCACAAAACCGTGCAGTGTAGGACAGCCCCGTTGTTCCAACCGGGGTAACCAAGGGCGGCCCTCTGAAATGTAACCGTCGATTGCCCTAGCGCCAATCCACGTCCGCGGCGGCAGCGCCCAGCGCTATCCACCACTTTCCGTATCCCCCCACGCACGGTCACGCCGTAGGTGCGGAGTGTGCCCACCAATACACATCCCGCTGTGCCAAGTGCTTGACAAACCAGCACGAAAAAATCAATCCAATCAGGCTTTAGCACAAGTATGGCAAGCGCTTAAAGCTATCAAAAAAATGAATGTACGGCCTATTCCACCACATCGGCACTTTGCTGCAAGGCCCACATTTGGGCATAGCGCCCGCCTTGGGCCAGCAAGTCCGCGTGGGTGCCGCGTTCGATGATGCGCCCGGCCTCCATCACCAAAATCTCATGCGCATCCACCACCGTTGACAGGCGGTGCGCAATCACCAGCGTGGTTTTGCCTTGGGCAGCGCTGGCCAGCTCGTGCTGGATGGCACGCTCCGTCTGGCTGTCCAACGCAGAAGTGGCTTCATCAAAAATCAGCACGGGCGGGTCTTTGAGCAAGGTGCGCGCAATCGCCACACGCTGCTTTTCGCCACCCGAGAGCTTCAAGCCGCGCTCGCCCACCTTGGTGGCATAGCCCTGGGGCGTGGCCGCAATAAAGTCGTGAATGCGCGCAGCCCGGGCCACGGCTTCAATCTGTGCCTGGGTGGCGCCGGGGCGGCCATAGGCAATGTTGTAGGCCACGGTGTCGTTGAACAGCACCGTGTCTTGCGGCACGATGCCAATTGCCTTGCGCACACTGGCCTGCGTGACCGTGCGGATGTCCTGCCCGGCAATGGCAATCTGGCCGCTTTGCACGTCATAAAACCGGTACAGCAATCGCGCCAGCGTGCTTTTGCCGGCGCCCGAAGCGCCCACCACGGCCACGGTTTTACCTGCGGGAATCTCAAAACTCACGCCCTGCAAAATCGGGCGTTCGGGGTCATAGGCAAACTGCACATTCTCAAAACGCACCGTGGGCTGGCCCTGCAGCTGCAAGGGCTGGGCGCCAGGGGGGTCGGCCACCTCGCGCTCTTTGTCCATGAGGGCAAACATGCGCGAGAGGTCGGCCATGCTCTGCTTGATTTCACGGTAGAGCGTGCCCAAAAAGTTCAGCGGAACGTACAGCTGAATCATGAAGGCGTTGACCATGACAAAGTCCCCCAGCGACAACTCACCCGCCACCACACCTTGCGTGGCCCGCCACAGCATGGCCACCAGAGCGGTGGCAATAATGAGTTGCTGGCCGCCATTGAGCAGGCTTAAGCTGCGCTGGCTTTTGAGGCGCACGCGGCGCAATTCCTGCAGGTTCTCGTCGTAGCGGCGTGCTTCAAAGTCTTCGTTGTTGAAGTATTTGACAGTTTCGTAGTTCAGCAGTGCATCCACCGCCTTGGTGTGGGCGGCCGAATCCTGCACATTCGCCGCGCGGCGAAACTGGGTGCGCCACTCGGTGACTTTAACGGTGAAGGTGATGTAGCACACCAGCGCCACAGCAGCGATGGCGGCAAAACCGGCATCAAAGGTGAAGGCCAAAATACCCAGCACCAGCAACATTTCAATCAGCGTGGGCAAGATGCTGTAGAGCGAATACGAGACCAGCGATTCGGTGCTGCGCACGCCGCGTTCAATGTCACGCGTCATGCCTCCGGTTTGCCGCTCTAGGTGGAAACGCAGGCTCAACGCATGCAGATGGCGAAACGTCTCCAGCGCAATCGAACGCGACGCCCCTTGCGTGGCCTTGGCAAACACCAGGTCGCGCAGCTCCGTCAACAGCGAAGTGGAAAAGCGCAGCGCGCCATACGCCAGCAGCAAGCCCACGGGCACCACCAGCAGGGCTGCGCTATCGCCGGGTTGCACATTCAAGGCATCAACCAGCTGTTTGAGCAGCAGCGGCACGCCCACATTGGCCAGCTTGGCCCCCACCATGAATAGCAGCGCCGCCAGCACGCGCCATTTGTATTGCCACAGATAGGGCAGCAACCGGCGCAGGGCCAACCATTCGGCCGCATTAGCCACATTGGAAACTGAGGGTTCTGAAGAAGCTGGTTCGCCACCACGTCGCATAAGAGACAATTCCGCGTTGTTCGTTTTTGTTGCCAGATTGTCTCCCATGCCCCGTCCTTCCGATTTACCCAGCGTTGCATTGCCTACCGATAAGCAGTTGATCCTCAAGGTCGTGCCCATGCCCGGAGATTGCAACGCCAATGGCGATATTTTTGGTGGCTGGGTGATGTCGCAGGTGGACTTGGCGGGCTGCACCTTGGCCATGCGTTTAGCAGGTGGCCGCATGGCGACCGTAGCGGTCAAAGAGTTTGTCTTCAAGCACCCGATCCGAGTGGGTGATGTGGTGTCGCTGTACGGCTGCGTAACCCGCGTGGGGCGCACCTCGGTCACCGTCGATATCGAGGTGTTTGCCGAGCGCATGAGCCGCCAGGGCGAATACGTCAAGGTAACCGAAGCCGTGCTGACCTATGTGGCGATTGATGCCGAAGGCAATCCCCGCCCCATGAACACCCCTGCGCCTGCGGAAGAAGGCCCTACCTCCATCTTGCCCCAGCAAGAAGACTGAAGACTTCAGACTGAAAGCGCGCTGCACCCGGCTTCAGCCTTTCAGAAACGCCAAAGCCCAGACGCAGTGGCGCTGGGCTTTTTTTGCTGCGCATGCAACGGCGCTTGCGCGCCGCCGCACTCACGCAGCCGCGATGGCTACAGCAGCGCTGCTGGCTGGGGCAGTTTTGCTGCTGCGCGCGCCCACACCCACTTCAATTTCCCCAGAGAGCTGGCCGCCCTCTTCAATCACAATCTTGCCGTAGCGAATCTTGCCGCTGACCTTGCCGGTGCTGTGAATCACCAGCTTTTGGCGCACGGTGAGCGATCCGGCAAACTCACCGTGAATCTCGGCGATGTCAATCTCGGCAGAGCCGTGGAATGCCCCCTGCTGCGCAATGTGAATCACGCGCGAGTCCATCGTTGCCTCGACCGTGCCCTCCACCACCAGGGTGTCGCAATCGGTGATCTCCACGCCTTTGAGCTTAATGTTGGGGCCCACTGTCAGCTTGCTGCCGCCCTGCTCGGTCGTTGTGGCAGGTACCGTACTGGCTGTGCTGGCACTGTTTTCTACGGCGCGCGCGCTGGCAGCGGATTCACTGCTGGCGGCCGTGGTGCTGCTGGATAGGCCTCCCAACGAACTGCCGGGACGGGTCGAAAATGTTTGCGGCTCACGCTTGGTAAAAAAGGGGCTGTTCACGGCCATGCATCCTCCAGATAGAAAGCCTTGAGCTTAGAAAGCCAAGGCCCATCCCCACACCCTCGTTTCGCAACAAGCGTAAGCAAAGACTTCGGTTGTGGCGTCTGCTTACGCCTGTTGCCTGCACATACAACCAGCGCCGCATGCAGCGCCCTGCCAAGCGCACTCGCTACAAAAAACGTATCAAGACGTGATGTAGGCTGCCATGCCCGCTGCCAGCACTTCCCCTTGCTCGCTCAAAAATTCCATGCGCGTGGTGGCCACGCGCGAGCCCAGCCGCAGCACTTCAGCCCGCACGCTGAAGCGCTCACCAATGCCGGGGCGCATATAGTCGACGCGCAAATCAATCGTCCCCAGCTTGGCAAAACGCTCGGCACGTTTCATCGGGGGCTCGTCCATGTGTTTGGCACTGATGGCACTCATCACCGCAATGCCCGCCATCGCATCCAGCGCCGCGCTGATCACGCCGCCATGAATACGCTGGTAGGTGGCGTGCCCCACCAACTCAGACTTCATCTCCAGCGTGGCCGTGGCCACCGTGGCGTTGGCGCTTTCCAGCTTGAGCCCCAGCACCTTGTTGAAAGGAATGAATTCTTCGGTCACATGCTTGAGCACCGCCATGAATTCGGGCTCAAACTGAAAGTCCGCTGCAGGCACCGTTCGTTGGTGGGACATAGGCAATCAACAAAAAAGTGAGCTGCCAGCGCTTTTAAACCATTGATTTCCAAAACAAAAGTATCGGGAATCTAAGTAAATAAAGCGCTAGCAGCTCTAGTTTTTAAGAAAAAAGATTTTCTCTTTGAACAAAAACGCGCTCCCGCTGCGCGCTAACGGTCTACATACGCAGACCTACCAACTTCAGCAGTTGCTGAAGTTGGGCTTACGCTTTTCCATGAAGGCGGTGAAGGCTTCGCGGGCTGCGGGCTGGGTCAGCATGCTGCCAAAGCTTTGGCCTTCTTCGGCCATCTTGGCCTTGACCTCATCGCGCTGGCCGCCCTTCATCAAACGCTTGGTTTCCACCAAGGCTGACAAGGGTTTGGCGGCCAGCTTGGCGGCCTGCGCCTGTGCCACACCATTCACTTCGGTAGGCGGCACCACGCGGTTGACCAGGCCCACTTCCAAGGCGGCTTCCGCCATAAAAGGCTCACCCAGCAGCAGCGCTTCTGCTGCGCGCTGGTAGCCCATCAAGCGGGGCAGCAGCAGGCTGGATGCCGCCTCAGGGCACAGGCCCAGGTTCACAAACGGCATGGAAAACGCTGCGTTGTCGCCCGCATACACCAGGTCGCAGTGCAGCAGCATGGTGGTACCGATCCCCACAGCGGGGCCGGCCACGGCGGCGATCAGCGGTTTGGGAAAGTCTGCCAAGGCATGCAAAAACTGAAACACCGGGCTTTGCTGGGGCAGGCCATCGTTGCCGCTTTGGCGCGCCAAGAAGTCGCCAATGTCGTTGCCGGCGCTGAACACGGTGGCATCGCCTTGCAGCACCACCACGCGCACGCCAGCATCGTCGACGGCGCTGGTCAATGCAGCAGCCATCGCGGCATACATGGCTTGGGTGATGGAATTTTTTTTCTCCACGCGGTTGAGCGTGATGGTGCGCACACCGGCTTCGGTGTGCACCAGGATGTCTTGCTGGGTGGTGTCTGTCATGGGTTTTCCTGCAAAAAAAGAGCAGACGCGCGCTCAGCCAGCGGCGGTGCAAGGCACCGCTACCGGCCTTGGCGCACGGCCTTACTCTTTGTAATAAACAATTTGGTGGCTGGTGGCCAGCAAGCTGCCTTCGGCATCCCACAGCTGAGCGGTCTGGTCGAAGTAGCCATTGCGAAAAGCCTGCGCACTGGCCTGCGCCAGCAGGTGGCGATCACCTTGGCGCGCCAATTGCGCGGCGTCAGCGTGGAAATATACGGTCATCCCGACCGTCCCCGCCGGAACCCGGCGTGCACGGCGCAGCCACACACGGGGGAAAAACACATCACACAGTGCTGCCAGCGCCGCAAAGTCCAGCGCGCGCGCAGGTTCATCGCGCACCCACAGCTGGGACAGGGTTTCATGCTCGCTGTCATCCCATGTTTTGGGGATGGCACCTTGCACCACACGCATGTCATAGCGCTGCAGCCACTCCATCGCACCGCGCGTGTCAAACCGCTCGCAGCGTTCGGGGGCTGGCATGGCCGGATGGGGCACATCATCTTGGCTGAAGGTAGCGCGGCGCACGGCCGTAATCACGGTGGCGGTGGTGGACACCAGAAATTCACCTTGCGCATTGGTCTGGCCCATGACCACTGTCCAGTGCTGGGTCGAGCGGTTGGTGCGCACCGGTACGGCTTCAATGCGCAGATCACCAGCTTCTACCGGGCCTGCGAAGTTGACGGTGAGGGAGATGGGCTCACCCAGCAAAGCGGGGTGCTGCAGCACGGCTTGCAGCATCTGCGCGGCGGTGATACCCCCGTAGGGGCCCACCATGTTCCAGTACGCAGCAGGCGCCTGGGCTTGCACGCAGCCGTCGGGCAGCGGCGTCATGCACAACGCGACATCCAGGGGGTGAAGGCCAGTCACTGCATCCTTGTGAGAATCTTGAGGGGCGCTCATATCATGGGTTCTCCGAGAAAAGCTCACCTTGCCCGGGCTGGTTATCCAAAGCCCCGGTGCTCCGTGCCATCTTAGAGAATGTAGAGCTTGTGCCTGCAGATGGCTGACCCTTAGGCGTCAGCTGGCTTTCCCCGCAACGCCAACGCTCTAGCACCGCCAAGGCACGTGGCCACAGGCAAGACGCCATCTCGGCACGGAAAAACCCAAAATGGCCAATACGGCGGCCCGGCACCTCCAGCATGCGCAGGCGCTCCATCGTTTGGGGACAGTTGCGGTACCAACTGACCAGCGATGCGGTCGAGCGCCAGGACATCATTTCATCGTCTTCTACCGAAAACGCATGCACGGGGTAGCGTGCAGCGGCGTACGCTGTGCGCAGCACTTCTCCTTCGACGCCAATGCCGTAGTTGGGGTGCATGCACCACGCCCGCCACTGCCACACCACGCCCGCCGGCAAGTCCCCCACCAGCCCCCATTTTTTACCGGGAAAGCAGCCGTACAACGTCGTCACCACGGGGGCAATCACATGCCACCACAGCAGCACTTTGCGGCGTGTGGGCGGCGCGTTGTCGCGCCAGTAACCGCTGCCACTGGCAATCGCCAGCATGCCGTCAATCGGCATATGGCTGCCATGAATGCCTGGCAACTGCGCACCCACGCTGTGCCCGATCCAGTACAGCGGCACCCCGGGCATGTGCTGGCGCTGGTGCTGTGCGACAGCAGCACAGTCGGCAGCCCAGTCGAGTAAATTTGCTTGCGCCTGTTTCAACGGCCCCTGCAAAGACTCTGCATGACCACGGTAATCAAAGGTGGTGACGGCATAGCCATGGGCAGCCAACCATTGGGCCAGCGGTGTGTAAAACCGCTGCGGCACCCCCACCGCCGCAGCGATGATGACCTGCCCGAGCACTTGCTGATCAACAGGCTGGCAGTGGCGCAAGGCCAATGGCCCCGCAGCCCCTGCCACCTCCAACGCAGACGCTTGCCAGCGCACCTCGACACCCTGGCTGGCTGTGCGTGCGTCTGCCATGGTTTACACGCGCTCGAAGATGCCGGCAGCGCCCTGCCCCGTGCCTACGCACATGGTCACCATGCCGTACTTCAGGTTGTGGCGGCGCAGCGCATGCACCACCGTGGCAGCACGGATAGCGCCGGTCGCACCCAAGGGGTGGCCCAGCGCAATCGCGCCACCCATGGGATTGACCTTGGCCGGGTCCAGACCCAGCGTGTTCATCACCGCCAGCGACTGGGCCGCGAAGGCTTCGTTCAACTCGTACCAGTCGATGTCTTGCGAATTAATCCCTGCGTAGCGCAGCGCAGCAGGAATCGCCTCAATCGGGCCAATGCCCATGATTTCCGGCGGTACGCCACGGGCGGCAAAGCTCACAAAGCGCGCCAGCGGCGTCAGGCCAAACTGCTTGACGGCTTTTTCGCTGGCCAAAATCAAGGCGCCGGCGCCGTCACTGGTCTGCGAGGAATTACCCGCCGTGACCGAACCGCGCGCCGCAAACACCGGCTTGAGCTTGCCCAAGGCTTCCAGCGTGGTGTCCGGGCGGGGGCCTTCGTCCAGGTTCACGGTGCGGGTCTTGGTGATGACCTCACCGTTGGCCAGATTCGGGAAACGCTCGACGATGTCGAAGGGCGTGATTTCGTCGGTGAACTCGCCCGCCTGCTGGGCCTTCACGGCACGCAGGTGCGACTCCAGCGCAAACGCGTCCTGCTGCTCGCGCGTTACCTTCCATTGCTGGGCCACCTTCTCGGCCGTCAAACCCATGCCGTAGGCAATGCCCACGTCTTCGTCCCGCGCAAATACCGCAGGGTTGAACGAGGGCTTGTTGCCGCCCATGGGCACCATGCTCATGGACTCGGCACCGCCCGCGATCAGCACATCGGCTTCACCGATGCGGATGCGATCGGCCGCCATCTGGATGGCCGAGATGCCAGAGGCACAAAAGCGGTTCACGGTGATACCGCCCACAGGGTGGTTGAACGCCAACCCCATGGCGATGCGCGCCATGTTCATGCCTTGCTCGCCTTCGGGGAAGGAGCAGCCAATGATGGAGTCTTCAATCGCCTTGGGGTCCAGCGTGGGCACTTGCAGCATGGCCGACTTGATCGCGGCCACCAGCAGGTCATCAGGGCGGGTATTTTTGAAATAACCGCGGCCCGAACGACCGATGGGCGTGCGTGTGGCGGCAACGATGTACGCGTCTTGTACTTGTTTCATTTTTGATCTTTCAGAAATTCGTTTGAAAGACACTGCGTTCGCGGCTGAGGAAGCGTCGCGAGCGGCCTGCAGGCAAGGCGGACGGAGCACAACCACCGCAACGTACTTGCGGTACGTGAGGATGGTGAGCACCGCCCAACGCGGCATGAAGGACGCGCAGTAGCTTCATCAGTTGCGAACGGGCTTGCCGGTGTTGAGCATGCCCAAAATGCGTTCGTGGGTCTTGGGCTGGCCAATCAGGTGGCAGAAGGCCTTGCGCTCCAGCGCCAGCAGGTACTCCTCGGTCACCATTGAGTTGGCTTCCACTTCGCCGCCGCACACAATCTCGGCAATCAGCGTGGCGATCTTGAAGTCGTAGGCGCTGATAAAACCGCCGTCACGCATGTTGACCAACTGCGCCTTGATGGTGGCTATGCCGCTGCGGCCCGCCACGGGGAACAGGCGCTTGAGCGGTGGGCGCCAGCCGCCTGCGGCCATGCTCTTGGCTTCGTTGATGGCGGTGAACAGCACCTCATCTTTGTGCGGCACGATGATGTCGGAATCCAGCAGGTAGCCCAGCTTGCGCGACTCAATCGCAGACGTACCGACCTTGGCCATGGCCGCAGCCGTAAAGCCTTCGGTCAGGAAAGGCAGGATGTCTTTGCTGGTGCTGCTCTTGGCATTCTCAGCAGCGCGACGGGCAATATAGGTCAAGCCGCCAGCACCGGGGATCAGGCCTACGCCCACTTCCACCAGGCCAATGTAGCTTTCCATGTGCGCCACACGGCGGGCCGAATACACCGCCAGCTCGCAGCCGCCGCCCAGTGCCATGCCGTGGATCGCAGCGACTACCGGCACCTGCGCGTAGCGGATGCGCAGCATCAGGTTCTGCAGCTCGCTCTCGATGCTGTCGATGGCATCGGCGCCACCGATCAAGAAGGCGGGCATGGTGGCTTCCAGATCGGCACCCACGCTGAACGGTGCATCGCCGGACCAGATCACCATGCCTTGGAAGTCTTGTTCGGCCGTATCCACAGCTTCCATCAAGCCTTCCATGACTTCGGGGCTGATGGCGTGCATCTTGTTCTTGATGCTGGCGATCAGAATATCGCCATCCAGCGTCCAGGTACGCAGCGCCTTGGATTCGAACAGCGTGGTGCCTGCCGTCTTCCAGTCAGGCAGGCTGGTTTCACCCAGTAGTTTTTCAGGGAAAAGCTGTCTTTCGTAGACGGGCAGTACGCGGCGCGCTACAAATTTGTTTTGCGTAGGGCTCCATGAGCCTTCGGCGGTATGCACACCGCCAGCCTGGGCCACAGGGCCTTCGAACACCCACTTGGGCAGCGGTGCGTTGCACAGCGCCTTGCCAGCGTCGATGTCTTCCTGGATCATCTGCGCCACTTCCAGCCAGCCCGCTTCCTGCCACAGCTCAAACGGGCCCTGCTTCATGCCAAAGCCCCAGCGCATGGCCTGATCCACATCGCGCGCCGATTCGGCAATGCTTTCCAGATGGATGGCGGCATAGTGGAACCCGTTACGCAAAATGGCCCACAGGAACTGGCCAGGTGCGCCTTCGGCGTTGCGCAGCAGTTTCAGGCGCTCGGCAGCGGGCTTTTTGAGCATGCGCGCATACACCTCGTCGGCCTTGCCACCGCCGGGGATGTAGTCTTCGCTGTCCAGCTCGAACTGCAGAATGTCGCGGCCCACCTTCTTGTAGAAACCGGCCTTGGTCTTTTGGCCCAAGTGGCCCAGCTCAATCAGCTTGGCCAGCACGGGGGGGGTACCAAAGCTGCCGTAGAACGGATCGGTCTCGGCGCTCAAAGTGTCTTGCAGCGTCTTGATGACGTGGGCCATGGTGTCCAGACCCACCACGTCGGCGGTGCGGAAGGTGCCCGAGGAGGCACGGCCCAGCTTCTTGCCGGTCAGATCGTCCACCACGTCGTAGGTCAGGCCGAAGTTCTCGACCTCCTTCATGGTCGACAGCATGCCGGCAATACCGATGCGGTTGGCAATGAAGTTGGGGGTGTCTTTGGCGCGTACCACGCCCTTGCCCAGACCGCTGGTGACAAAGGCCTCCAGCTGGTCCAGCACCTCAGGATTGGTGGTGGGGGTGTTGATCAGCTCCACCAGCGGCATGTAGCGCGGTGGGTTGAAGAAGTGGATGCCGCAAAAACGGGGCTTGATGGCTTCTGGCAGCGCTTCGCTCAGCTTGGTGATGCTCAGGCCCGAGGTGTTGGAGGCCACCAGCGCGTGCTTGGCAATGAACGGTGCGACCTTGGTGTACAGATCGAGCTTCCAGTCCATGCGCTCGGCAATCGCCTCGATGATGAGGTCGCAGCCCTTGAGCAGCTTCAGGTGTTCTTCGTAGTTGGCGGGCTGAATCAAGTCCGCATCTTCCGCCACGCCAATCGGCGAGGGCTTGAGCTTTTTCAGATTGGCAATCGCCTTTTCAGCGATGGCACTCTTGGAGCCTTCCTTGGCCGGCAGGTCAAACAGAATGACCGGCACCTTGACGTTGACCAAGTGCGCGGCAATTTGCGCACCCATCACGCCTGCGCCCAGCACGGCGACTTTTTTCACATTGAATCGGGACATGAGATGTTCCATGGAATGCAGACCCGCTAGGCCTGCACGGCGCCCCACCAGGATGGCACCGTGCAGGCTGGGTCAGCGTTGTTCTTCTTTAGACCGCCAACACCACCCTGGATACGTCGTTGCTTTGCCTTGTCGTACGCTGCTACGGCCTGCGGCTTCGCACCCCGTCTTCAAGGCAAATCTTCGATTTTCTGGGTGGTGTTATTGGCTCTTACTGCACGCGCACCCAGGTTTGGGTGCGCCCAAAGGGGCCGATGGAACCACGTACTTCCAGCTTCTTGCCGCCTTCCACCGGGGTCAGGCGCAAGGTGTAGGTCTTGCCGTTTTCAGGGTCGAGGATCTTGCCGTCTTCCCACACGGTTTTGCCTTCGGCCTGCTTGGCGCCGCGGATGATTTCCAGACCGACCATGGGAGCGTTTTTGCGGTCATCCGTGCACTTGTCACACACCGCATGCGGATCGGCACCTTCGCGCAACAAGCGCTCCACCTTGCCAGTCAGCACACCACCCAGGTCAGAGATGCGCACCTCCGACTTGGGCGCACCGGTTTTTTCATCCAAGCTCTTCCACAGACCCACGGGGGTCATCTGCGCCATGACAGGCACAGAGAACGCTACAAACATCAGAGCTGCTAGCGCTTTATTCATCAAAACCTCCGTATCAAAGAATTTCACATTGAAGGAAATACGTGCGCCGGCAGCTACTTAATTCAGAGCAGCATCGGTATCCATCAACACCTTGCTACCCGCACGGGCGGTGCGCATCAGGGTGACGGTCTCAGGGAACAACTTGGCAAAGTAAAAGCGCGCGGTCTGCAACTTGCCAACGTAGAACGGATCGGTGTTGCCTTCGGCAATGGCACGCAACGCCACCTGCGCCATACGGGCAAACAGGTAGCCAAACACCAGGTGACCGGCCACGCGCAGGTAATCCACCGACGCAGCGCCCACTTCGTCAGGGTTTTGCATGCCCTTGAAGCCGATCTCAGTGGTGAACTTGGTCATCTGGTCGCCCAACATGGCGATGGGGTTGATGAATTCGGCCATCTTTTCGTTGACGCCCTCTTCTTCCACCAGTTGCGCCACCAGCTTGCCAAATTTCTTCAACGTCGCGCCCTGGTTGCCCAGCACCTTGCGGCCCAGCAAGTCCAGCGCCTGCACGCCGTTGGTGCCTTCATAGATCATGTTGATGCGGTTGTCGCGCACATACTGCTCCATGCCCCACTCTTTGATGAAGCCGTGGCCGCCAAACACCTGCTGGCAGGCGGTGGTGGAGATCCAGCCGTTGTCGGTCAGGAAAGCCTTGACGATAGGGGTCAGCAGCGCCACCAGCTCACCGCTGTCATTGCGCACTTTTTCGTCGGGGTGGTTCAGTTCTTTATCGATCAGCAACGCGCAGAAGGTGGACAGCGCGCGGCCGCCTTCTGCATAGGCCTTGGCCGTCAGCAGCATGCGGCGCACATCGGGGTGCACGATGATGGGGTCGGCAGGCTTGTCCTTGGCTTTGGTGCCCGAGAGGCTGCGCATCTGCAGGCGGTCTTTGGCGTAGGCCAGGGCGTTCTGGTAGGCCACTTCGGTCAGACCCAGCGACTGGTTGCCCACGCCCAGGCGCGCTGCATTCATCATCACAAACATGGCTTGCAGGCCCTTGTTGGGCTGGCCCACCATCTCACCCACCGCGTCTTCCATCACGATCTGCGCGGTCGCGTTGGACTTGATGCCCATCTTGTGCTCCAGGCCACCGCAGTAAATGCCGTTGCGGCTGCCCAGGCTGCTATCCGCATTCACATGGTACTTGGGCACCACAAACAGGCTGATGCCCTTGGAGCCAGCCGGTGCATCGGGCAAACGTGCCAACACCAGGTGCACGATGTTGGAGGTGAAGTCGTGCTCACCTGCCGAGATGAAGATCTTGTTGCCCGTGATTTTGTAGGTGCCATCGGCCTGGGGCTCGGCCTTGGTGCGCAGCAGGCCCAAATCCGTGCCGCAGTGGGGTTCGGTCAGGCACATGGTGCCGGTCCACTCGCCACTGGTCAACTTGGGCAGGTACTTGGCCTTGAGCGCATCGGAGCCGTGCGCGTGCAGGGCTTCATAGGCACCGTGCGACAAGCCCGGGTACATGGTCCAGGCCTGATTGGCGCTGTTGAGCATTTCGTACAAGGCCGAGTTGATCGCAAACGGCAGACCTTGGCCGCCGTATTCCGGATCGCACGACAGCGCAGGCCAGCCGCCTTCCACAAATTGCTGGTAGGCCTCTTTGTAGCCCTTGGGCGTGGTCACTTCGTGCGTGGTTTTGTCCAGCTGGCAGCCCTCTTCGTCACCGCTGATGTTCAGCGGGAAAGTGACGTTGGCCGCGAACTTGCCTGCCTCTTCCAGCACGGCATTGATGGTGTCGGCATCCACCTCAGCGTGCTTGGGCAATGCCTTGTACTCGTCTTCCAGATGGAAGACTTCGTGCATCAAAAATTGCATATCGCGCAAAGGCGGGTTGTAGCTGGGCATGGTGTGTCTCCTGGTCTAATCAGTAATAAAGTCGTGAAAAATTCAAGCCTTGGGGGTGGCTGCAGCACGGTCACCGCAGCGCTGCAAAATGTGTTCAAAGCCAGTTAAAGCGCGCTGCAAGGCGCCAGCGCTGCGCAAAAAGCGCGCTTCGTAATGCAGGACCAAAATCAGGCCGTGAATTTCAGAAAGAATTTGGTCCGCATCGGCATCCACGGGCAGGTCGCCCAGCTCTTTGCACTGCTCAATCGTGCGGCGCAGCGCGGCATGCCAGGTGCCGACCGAATTGACCAATGCTTCCCGCACCGGGCCGATGTTGTCTTGAAACTCGATCGCACCGCTGATATAGATACAGCCGGAATCCAGCTCGATGGTTGTGCGCTTCATCCAGTTGTCAAACAATGCGCGCAGGCGCGGCAAACCCCGTGCGACCTGCATGGCGGGGTAGAACACCTCCTGCTCAAAACGCTGGTGGTATTCACGAATCACAGAAATCTGGAGTTCTTCGCGTGAGCCAAAATGGGCAAAAACGCCCGACTTGCTCATTTGCGTCACTTCAGCCAGACCGCCGATCGAAAGGCTTTCCAAGCCGTTGTGCATGGCCAGCTGCAAGGCCGCATCAATGATGTGCGCCTTGGTTTGGAGCCCTTTGGCAGAGACGCGGTGTCCCGTCGCCGCGCCGCGTTGCTTAGGCACCAGCGAGGAAGAAGTGGGAACCGTAGGGAAAATGTGTGGGGTCGAAGGCATGCATCACCAATAAAAACGAACGTTCGTTCTTTTTTAATCGTAAAAACATCCCCTCGCTTTGAGCATTGGTGCTAACCCTTGGCTTGGTGAGATTTTTCAACGCTACTTGAAGCAGCCATTCATAGCGCCATAAAAAAAGGGTGACAGCATGGCTGTCACCCTTGGAGCATCAGTAGATGCAGTGGATCAGTACGGCACCACTCAGATCATCATCGCCAAGCTGGCATCCAGGTGCTCGGTAGGTTGACGGCGAAAGCCGGTGCGAACAAAGCGCTGCAAGCGGCCCTGCACGAACGACATCAACACGCTGGCGGCCACTTGGGCATCCACCGTAGGCATGGCAGAGCCAAGAGCGCCTGCAGCAGGGCGCAGGCACTGGCGCAGCGTGGACTCAATCCGGTCAAAGAACTGGTTCATGCGCGCTTGCAGGCGGTCGTGCTCCAGCAGCAGGGCATCGCCCACCAGCACACGCACCATACCAGGGTTGCGCTCACCAAACTGCAGCACCAAAGCGACGATGCGCGCGGCACGGCGGGCTCCGTCTTCGGGGGTGTATTCCAGGGCTTCGCCGTCGCGGCCCGCCACTTGCTGCACGAGCGAGAACACCGATTGCTCGATGAAGTCGATCAAGCCTTCAAACATTTGGGCCTTGCTGGCGAAATGGCGGTACAGCGCCGCCTCGCTGACGGAAAGACTGGCGGCCAATGCGGCCGTGGTGATGCGGTCGCTGCCGGGCTTTTCCAGCATGGCTGCCAGTGCCTGAAGAATCTGCTCACGACGCTCACCAGGTTTAGGGCGCTTGCGCGTGCGGGGTTGCTCCTCCAACGTGGCGTTAGCAACTACAGTCTCGGCTGTTTTGGTCAGAGGGCTCAGAACTTCAGATACGGACATAAGGCAAGCAAATCAACAGATAAATCGATTCATTCTCTCACAGAGAATTGTGGAAGTAACCGTTTGTCAGATCAACCGAATCGGAAGTTATCACTCCCCAAATAGCAGTTGAACTTTCATTCCGGCCTCGTTGGCGCCTTTACCGAAATACAAGGCGGCGCCGTGTTCTTGTGCTATTTCTTCTGCAATAGCCAGGCCCAGACCCGTGCCTTCCGCTGGCGCACCGGGCAGGCGATAAAAGCGCTGCGTCAAGCGTGTGTACTCACCCACAGGCACACCGGGGCCATCATCTTCGACTTCGACATAAGCGCGCACCTGCCGCTCATCGCCAACGTGTTTACCACAGCGTAAGGTGACCTGGCCGCCGGGGGGCGTGTATTTGATGGCATTGTCCAAAAGATTGCTGATTAATTCGCGAAGCAGCCATTCGTGGCCACTTACGTGCGCAGATTCGGCCTCCAGCCCTAGATCCAAACTTTTTTCCAGCGCGCTGTCCAGAAACGATTCCAGCAGCGTTTCGCACAGGCTTTTCAAATCCACTCGCTGGGCTGCTTCGCCTTGCCCCAGTCGGCTGTCCACGCGCGACAGCGCCAGCAGCTGGTTGGCCAACTGTGTGGTGCGGCGCGAAGCCTGGCGCAGTTGGTCTACCTGCTGTGCGGGCAGATGGATGGTTTTCTCCGGCGCTGCATGCGCCATCAAGGCCCAGGCTTCCACCTGCGACTGCAAGGCAGCCAACGGTGTACGCAGCTGGTGCGCCGCATCGGCAATAAAGCGCTGCTGGGCGTTGCGCTCTGCATGGGCACGCGCAAACAGACGGTTGAGCGCCTCGGCCATGGTTCGCACCTCCATCGGGTCTTCAGGCGCAATCGCAATTTGCCCCAAATCTTTGGGCGAGCGCGCCTGCACGGACTGCGCCAAGGTAATCCACGGCGCCAAGGCATTGCGTGCGGCCAGATGTGCCATGGCGGCCAGCAGCAGCAACATGACCAGCGCTGGCAAGGCGGCCACCAGCACATCGCCCCAATGCGGCGACTGCCCCGGGTATGCCGCAATCTGTGCCGCCACGCTGTAACCCAGCCACACCGCGGCCGCCAGCAGCCCCAAGACGGGTAGCAACATGGGCAGCAGCAAGGCCACCAAACGCTTGCGAACCAGCAGATGCATGGGCTTCATCAAATAAAAGAGCTGGTTGCGCTTGATTCACTGAGACTTCAGATACTTTTCTATTTGAAATCCTTGATTAATCAGCGCTAGCAGCTATAAAAGTTGCAAAAAACTAATTGGCTGCAGTTTCTGCCTGCAGCAAATCTAGCCGGTAGCCAAAACCCCGGATGGACCGCAGTGCCACGCCGTGGGGCTCCAGCTTGGCGCGCAGGCGCGAGACATACACTTCCACGGCGTTCGGTGTGATCTCTTTGTCCCAGCCCGTCAGCGCCTGCAGCAACTTGTCTTTGCTGGCGGGCTTGGGCGCGTGGATCAGCAAATACTCCAGCACCGTCCATTCACGCGGACCCAGGTCAATGCTTTGCAATTCACCAGCGCCTTCTTCGCCGCCCGTCCATACGCCTACGCTGTGCGCGGCAGTATCCAGCGCTAAAGGCCCAAAACTGAGCACCGCACTATTCGCAGCCTGCGAACGGCGCAGCAGTGCACGCAAGCGCGCCAGCAGCTCGGGCAACTCATAGGGCTTGACCATGTAGTCATCCGCCCCCAAATCCAGCCCTCGCACGCGGTCGTGCAGCCCATCGCGCGCCGTGAGCATCAAGACCGGCATGCTGGCGCAAGCCATGCCTTTGCTGCGCATGCGGTGCAGCAGCTCCAGCCCATCCATGCCAGACAGGCCGATATCCAAAATCGCAATATCAAATGACTCTTGCGCCAGCACCTCCAAGGCACGTTCCGCACTGCTGACCCAGTCCACAGCGTAGCCCGCATCGGTCAGCCCGAGCTTCATGCCGCTGGCCACCATCAAATCGTCTTCAACCAGCAAAAGCCGCATTCCAAGTCCCCTTATGCGCGCCTTTTTCTCTATCAGGCGCTGCACTTGCTTTTGAGCCGCTCATACCCCACCCAGCAAATCTTGGATTTGCGATGGAGACGAAACGCGAAACCGCCTTCAATACCAAAGTATGTCCAGGCAAAGTCACGACGCATCCAGGGTGGTATGTGCGGGTCTTCGATGGTGCAATCCGCACGCGGAACTGCCTCCCCGTTTTCAGCAGCCATATTAGTGAGTTTTTGTCACTGCCGTGACTATTTGGAATTTGGGCCGTCCATGAAAAAACGCTGAGGCTTGGGGCGCTCAGCGTTTTTAACAATGCATGAACTCAATCAGTGGCTGCGGATCATGGTGCCGTAAGCCTGATCGGTAAGGATCTCCAGCAGCATCGAATGCGGCACACGACCATCAATGATATGCACCGCGTTCACACCCGCCTTGGCAGCATCGAGCGCACCGCTGATCTTGGGCAACATGCCGCCAGAGATGGTGCCGTCGGCAAACAGACCATCAATTTCACGCGCGGTCAGATCGGTCAACAAATTGCCGCCCTTGTCCAAAACGCCGGGGGTATTGGTCAGCAACACCAGTTTTTCAGCCTGCAGCACCGTCGCCAGCTTGCTGGCCACCACGTCGGCATTGATGTTGTAGCTCTCGTTCTCTTCGCCAAAGCCGATGGGGCTAATCACCGGAATGAAGGCATCATCTTGTAGCGCCTGCACCACGCTGGGGTCAATCGCCACAATATCGCCCACCTGCCCCACATCATGCTCGATGGATGGATCTCTGTTATCCACCATCTTCAGCTTCTTGGCGCGAATCAGCCCCCCATCACGCCCCGTCAAGCCCACGGCCTTGCCGCCTGCCTGGTGAATCAGGCCCACGATGTCCTGCTGCACTTCACCGGCCAGCACCCACTCCACCACTTCCATGGTCTCCGCGTCGGTCACTCGCATGCCCTGGATGAATTCGCCCTTCTTGCCCAGTCGGTTCAGTGCGGTTTCAATCTGCGGCCCCCCGCCATGCACCACCACCGGGTTGATCCCCACCAACTTCAAAAGCACCACGTCTTCCGCAAAGTCCGCCTGCAGCGCAGGATCGGTCATGGCGTTACCGCCATACTTGATGACCATGGTCTTGCCATGGAACTTGCGGATGTAGGGCAGCGCTTGAGCGAGGATTTCAGCTTTGTCGCGGGGGGTGATGTGGGTGAGAGTGGTCATGAATATCAACGCCTGAGCTACAGGACGTGTGCAAGTTAAATATGGAAAAGGCCGCTGATGGTAGCGGCCTTGCTCATAGAGTAAATTTTGCCTCAACTAAATCGAGGATCAAGCCATTACAGTGTTTCTCTGCGTACCTCTGCAGCAGGCGTTGCCTGCATGAGCTGCTGCGTGGTGGTGGAACCCAAGCGCTGCTCATCTGCTGCATGCGATCGTACATAGCCACTGACCAACTGCTTCAGCACATCATTGATCGCATCCGCATCCGCAGCTTTCGCAGCAGCACGCAAAGTCAACAGATGCGGCAATAACTGATCCCACGTCAAAAACTGCTCATGGGCTTTCATGATCCGAGGGTGTGCCGTCGCTTCTGGGTTGTCACCGATCAGCAACTCTTCATATAGCTTCTCACCAGGGCGCAGGCCCACCACCTTGATTTCAATGTCTCCGGAAGCATGGGCATCATCCTTGACCGTCATACCCGACAGACGAATCATGCGCCGCGCCAAGTCGACAATTTTGACGGGCTTACCCATGTCGAGTACGAAGACATCGCCCCCCTCTCCCATGGCGCCAGCCTGCAGCACCAATTGCGCAGCTTCCGGAATGGTCATGAAATAGCGCGTTACCTCGGCATGCGTCACCGTCAACGGCCCACCTGCACGCAATTGGCTGCGAAACAGCGGAACCACACTGCCGCTGCTGCCTAATACATTGCCAAAACGCACCATGCAAAAGCAGGTCTGGTTGCGAATCGGCGCAGACACGCCTAGCGGCTGCTCATCCACAGGGGCGTAATCCACCATCTTCGCACTGGCCAAAGCCTGCAACGCCAGCTCTGCCATACGCTTGCTGGCCCCCATGACATTGGTGGGGCGCACCGCTTTATCGGTGGAGATCAGCACAAAGTGGTCCACACCGCTTTCCATAGCTGCACGCGCCACGTTGAGGGTGCCAAACACATTATTCAGAATGCCTTCCGAAGGATTCGCCTGCACCATGGGCACATGCTTGTAGGCCGCCGCATGGTAGACCGTGTGCGGCTGGTGCCTCTCGAAAATGGCGCGCAATCTGCGCAAATTCCGGATGCTGCCCAACTGCGGGTGTATCTCCACCCTCAACTGCTGCTCCTTGCACAGCAGTTGCAGCTCTTGGTGGATGGCATAGAGCCCATACTCGTTGTGCTCCACCAGCACCAGCTTTTGCGGCTGCTCTCGCACAATCTGGCGGCACAGCTCGCTGCCAATACTGCCCCCAGCGCCTGTGACCAGCACCACCTTGCCAGCCAAGTTCTTGGCCAGCAACTGCGGATCAGGAGCTACCGGGTCGCGGCCCAGCAGGTCTTCGATGTCCAGCTCCTGGAAATCCGACACCGAAACCTTGCCCGAGGCCAAATCCAGCATGCCCGGCAAGGAGCGCACATGCACAGGCAACAGTTGCAGCTGGTCGATAATTTCGCGGCGACGCTGGCGCCCCAACGAAGGAATGGCCAGCAGGATGTCGGAAATCCTGTGCTGCGCCACAAAATCTGCAACAGCAGTTGGCGAAATAATCGGAACCCCATGGATGGTGCGGCCAACTTTGCCCTGGTCATCATCGACAAAGCCGCGCACAGAAAACTCACGCATCACATTCAGGGCAGATGCAGTTTGGACACCTGCCTCACCGGCACCGTAAATCAGCAAATGCTTCTTTGTGGCCCGAGGACTCTCAGAATCCGTCACCCCTGAAAGCCAGTAGCGCGCCAGAATTCGCCAGCCCCCGGCAAGCAGCAAAAACAAGATGGGCTGAATCAGGCCAATACTGCGCGGCACGCCATCCCAGCGCAACCACAACAAGAGGGCAAAAAAGACGATGCCATAGATGGTCACGGCCAGCGCTGTCGCCACCACGGCGGGCATACCGGCGTAACGGAAGATGGCCCGATACAGGCCCATGCGCACAAAGATAGGCACAAATAGCACAATCGCTAAACCATACACATAGCCCTGCTCTAAAACAGGCCCACCTACTTGATCTATCCGAAGATAGAACGCCAGCCAGACCGCCACGAGTGAAACACATACATCGGCGATGAAAACCACAATTTGCTTGGTCAAGCGCGGCAGCTTGAGCAGTGGCACCGCCAAAGCATTTAACGGCATGCTTTTTCCATCACTGCATGGATTGCGGCGCAGGTCTGCTGTACCTCAGCCTCGGTCAAAGTGGGGTGCACCAAGAACATCAAGCTGGCGTCACCCAGTTCCTTGGCATGCGGCAACCGATCTAAAGGCCTCCAACCCGTGCCATCAAAAGCCTTTTCCAGATACACCTCCGAGCACGAACCTTGGTAACAAGGCACGCCCAGCGCATTGATTTCCGCGACGATACGATCCCGGCTCCAGCCATCGGCAAGCTGATCAGGCCTGACATAGGCATAGCATTTGTAATGTGCATGCACAATGTTTTCAGGAATTTCGGGCACCCTCAGTGCAGGGAACTGACGGCATGCAGCAAGAATGCTCATCGCATTGCGCGTTCGCAGGGCCGACCACTCCGGCATGCGTTTGAGTTGAATGCGCCCGATCACTGCTTGCATTTCCAACATGCGCCAATTGGTGCCAAAGCTCTCATGCAGCCAACGAAAACCAGGGGCGTGTTCTCGCTCATACACAGCCGCATAGCTCTTACCGTGGTCTTTGAAGCTCCACATAGCACGCCACAACATTTCGTCGTTGGTGGTGACCATGCCCCCCTCACCACCTGTGCTCATGATCTTGTCCTGGCAAAAGCTCCACGCACCCACATGGCCAATGCTCCCTACGCTACGGCCTTTGTAGCGTGCACCATGCGCCTGGGCACAGTCTTCAATCACCTTTAGGCCATGCTGCTCAGCCAGCGCCATGATGGGATCCATATCGCAAGGCCAGCCAGCCAGATGCACACAGATCACTGCGCGGGTTTTCGGTGTCAGCACCCGGGCGATGGTGGCCGCGCTGATATTGCCGCTGTCGGCCTCCACATCCGCAAAAACAGGTGCAGCACCAGCATTGACAACGCAAGAAATGCTGGCGATGAAGGTGCGCGGCGTCACCACAACTTCATCCCCCGGGCCAATCCCCATCGCTTTCAGCGCCACATCCAGTGCCAGCGTGCCATTGGCCAGCGCCACGGCATAACGGGCTTCGGCCCAAGCGGCAAACTCTTTTTCAAACGTGCGGCACTCCTGGCCTGTCCAGTAATTGACCTTGTTGGACAACAGCACCTGCTGCACGGCGGTGGCCTCTTCGGTAGTAAAGCTGGGCCAGGGGGAGAAAGAGGTGTTAAGCATGGCTAAGAAAATTTTTTAAAACATGAACTGCAAATGCAGTTTGCATATGGGATTGAGGTCAATTTGACTAATTTCTTTCCAATACTCTTGCAGGATTACCGACCACGGTCGTGCCAGGCGGCACACTTTTGGTCACCACGGCGCCCATACCGACGACCGCGCCCCGGCCAATCACCAGCGGCTTGCCAGGCCCCCCTTGTTTAAGCACTGCACCCGTACCGATATAGGCATGGTCTTCAATCACCACATTGCCATTGCACTGCACCCCTGGGGCAAAGGTAACGAAATCACCCACCACACAGTCATGCGCGACATAACTGTAGAGATTGGCATGGAAACATTTGCCAATCCGTATATTGCTGGTCAACGTCACAAAGGGGCTAAGGATGGCCCCCTCCCCCAGTTCCACGGCGTCCATGCGCACGGTATTGGCCGCCGCCACACTCCAGGGCAGCACACCATCGGCAGCACAGCGCTGTGCCAGCTTTTCTCGCACGGCACTATTCGCAATTGCCAACACTACATGACGCTGGCGCACAGGCGTGGCCAGAAACTGCGCATAAGTTAACAGCCGTTGGCCATTGAGCATCGCTGGCCCAGGTGCATCATCCACAAAAACCAGTTGATCCAGCCCCACCCCAGCCTGCGCTAATTGCTGGCGTGCCAGAGGCATTACTTCGCGACCATAGCCACTGGCACCATAGACAGCAAACAAATCTTGTGGATGCAAACCCGACTCCTTTTTAAATATTGATAGCTTATATCGCTTACCCTGAAAGGGGAATCAGCCAATTTCATTCATTTTTTTTGCGGACCGCCTGTGAACTTGCTCATCGTTGCTTCACCGGCTGCGCTGATGCCGTCACGCACCAGTACCTTCTTGACCGTCAGCCACAGGATTTGGAGATCCAGCCACAGCGACTGATGGTCCACATACCACACATCCAGCGCGAACTTTTCCTCCCAGCCAATGGCATTGCGGCCATTGACCTGTGCCCAGCCCGTCACCCCCGGGCGCACTGCGTGGCGGCGTGCCTGCTCGGGCGAGTACAACGGCAAATACTCCATCAGCAAGGGACGCGGCCCGACCAGGCTCATCTCGCCCTTGAGTACATTCCACAGCTCAGGTAGTTCATCCAAGCTGGTGGAACGCAAAAATCGGCCAAAAGGTGTGAGCCGCACAGCATCTGGCAGCAACAGGCCATCCGGGCCGCGCGCATCTGTCATAGTGCGGAACTTGACCATCTCAAACGGCAAACCATTCAGCCCCGGACGCACTTGGCGAAAGAACACTGGGCTGCCCAGCTTTCGCCGCACTAGCCAGATCAATAGCAGCAGGGGTAAAGCTAAGAGCAATAAGGCAAGCGCAGATACGGTGATATCGAAAAAGCGTTTCATCAGGGTCACTTAATTAGAAAAATAGCTATCAACGTTTCTTGTGTAGTGCTTCTTGAAAAGAATAATTGCAAGTCAAATTTTCTTCGCCATACGCTTGAAAATTTCACCAAATTTGTGCACGCCCTGAGCCAATCCCAAATGCTCACGGTAAAAACTTTTTGCCTGATGACCGATAGTGGCCAAAGATTCTGAAGACATAGCCGCCAGCTGATCTGCAGCATTTGCTAGGGCTTCGGCATTTTCGGATTCAGCCACCACGCCACCACCGGACTGGCGCACCAAATCCGCGGCATCACCATCCACAGCCATCAGCAGCGGCTTACCCACTGCCATATAGGCTTGGGTTTTGGAAGGAATGGTGATCTCGAACAACGGGTCTTTTCGCAGGTGTACCAGCAGAGCATCTGCAGATTGCAGATACGCACCCACTTCGGCCATGGGCACAGCAGGCAAAAACACCACATTGCTCAGTTGCCGTTGCGCTGCTTCAGCTTTGAGTCTTTCCACTTCTACCCCGCCCCCCAGCATGACCCAGCACACACGGCTTCCACGCCGCTGCAACAGCGCAGCCGCATTAAGCACGGTGTCCAAGGCCTGCGCTTTGCCCATGTTGCCGGCAAACAAAATCCGAAACTGTTCTGGCGTCGCAAATTCTGTCGAAACCTGCCCCACTGGAGCTGCCAGCGAAGCCTCGTCGGCCCAGTTGTAAATCACACTAAGTTTAGATTCAGGCACGCCGCGCTCCAGCAGCAAGCGCTTGAAGCCGGGCGACAGCACCACGATGTGGCTCATGCGTCGGTAGACCCAGCGACACACATGGGCCACCATGTTCAGCGCCTTGGGATTGTTGATCATGCCTGTGACACGCAAAGTGTCAGGCCACATGTCCTGAATGTCGTACACAACCGGTATACGCCGAAACAGCTTGATCAGCGCCGCAGCCATACCCACCGTCAATGGTGGGTGGTAGGCATATATCACGCTGGCGCGTCTGGCCATGAACACTCCGTAGATCGATGCCGATGCGGCAAAGCTGGCGTAATTGAGTACCCGCTTGATGGCCGACTGGTCATGATTGGGATACAGCGGGACCCGGGTCACTTGCACCCCGTCGATCACCTCCCGCTGCAGCCACTGGATGCGGTAGCCGGGGTACAGCTTGCCCCCCGGGTAATTGGGAAAGCCCGTCAGCACTTCCACCTCAAAGCCCTGGCGCACCAATTCGCGTGCAAACACCTGGCCCTTGAAGGTGGGTTCGGGGTCAAACCATTGGGTCAATAGCAAAACACGGGGGGGTTTCATGGCGTAACGACCCTGTCTTTTAATACTTCTTCCACACCACGCGGTTCACATAATCGGTGTAGCTGTGCACGATGCGCAGCACCTTGTCGCTCACATTTGGCATGCTGTAGTCGTAAACAGGGCGAATGCCGTGGGGATTGCTGCGGTCGTTGCCTCGTGGCTGGGTGGCCAAAATGGCCAAGCCTTGGCGCACGCGCTCCACCTCTAAGCCCACCATCATGGCTGCGGCCTCTTCCATGCCCTCGGGGCGTTCGTGCGCCTCGCGCAGGTTAAGCGCCGGGAAGTTCAAGATGCTGGCCTCTTCATTGATAGTGCCGCTGTCTGACAACACCGCCTTGGCATGCAATTGCAGGTGGTTGTAGTCATGAAACCCCAACGGTTTCATCAGCTGCACCAGCGGGTGAAACTGGGCACCCGTCGCGTCGATACGCTTCTTGGTGCGCGGGTGGGTGCTGACCACCACCGGCAGGCCATGGTCTTGCGCCACGGCATTGAGCACCGCCACCAGCTTGGTAAAACTGCGCTCGCTCTCAATATTCTCCTCACGGTGGGCACTGACAACAAAGTACCCTTCTTTAGTTAAGCCAAGGCGTTGCAGCACATCAGAAGCGACAATCTGCGAACGGTAGTGCGTTAACACTTCCAACATCGGGCTACCTGTTTTAATGACCTGATCAGGCGCCAAGCCTTCACGCAACAGATAGTCACGCGCAATGGTGCTGTAGGTCAGGTTGATATCTGCTGTGTGATCCACGATGCGGCGGTTAATCTCCTCGGGTACACGCATGTCAAAGCAGCGGTTGCCTGCCTCCATGTGGAAGATCGGTACTTTGCGCCGTTTTGCCGGAATCACACTCAGGCAACTGTTGGTATCACCCAGCACCAGCATGGCCTCGGGTTGCACAGTAACCAGCAGAGCATCCATTTTGGCAATGATGGCGCCAATCGTCTCAGCAGCACTGCCCACAGCTGCATTCAAGAAATAATCTGGTTTACGCAAGCCCAAGTCGTCAAAAAACACCTGGTTCAGCTCGTAGTCATAGTTTTGACCAGTATGCACCAGCACATGCTCGCAATGCTCGTCCAAGCGAGCCATGACGCGGGAAAGGCGAATAATCTCGGGCCGGGTACCGACCACGGTCATGACTTTGAGTTTTTTCATTGTGAAATCTGAAAAGAAGTGAGTAAGCACCCGTGCGTGCCGGGCACTTGATGGCAATGGCTACAGCGGGCAGGCAAAGGTATCCGGCCGCGCACGGTCAAATACCTCGTTCGCCCAGAGCATGACGATCATCTCTTCAGGGCCAATGTTGGTAATGTCGTGTGTCCAGCCCGGCACTGTCTCCACAATTTCGGCCTTGTCGCCACTGGTCACCAGTTCATAAGCTTCGCCGGTCTGCATGTGGCGAAATTTGAAGCGCGCCTGCCCCTTGATCACCAAAAACTTCTCCGTCTTGGTGTGGTGGTAATGCCCACCGCGTGTAATGCCTGGGTGCGCAGTGAAGTAGCTGAACTGGCCACAATCGGGCGTTTTCAACATCTCGGCAAACACCCCGCGCGGATCGCCATACATCGGCACGGTGTAGGTGAAAGCCTCTACCGGCAAGTAGCTGACGTAGGTGGCGTACAACGCACGAATCCAGCCAGTGCCCACACGCTCGGTCATCAGCGTGCTGCGGCTGCCCTTGAAGGTCTTGATCTGGGCCGCCAGTTCACCCACGGTCGTGGTGTATTGCGGCGCCAGTACCGCAAACCCATCGGCATCGACCATGGCATCCGCGCCATCCAAGAGTTGGATGAATCGCTCTACCACATCGTCCACATACACCAGCGTCAGCGCCGCAGCAGGGTCATTGACCTGAATGGGCAGCTCACGCGCAATGTTGTGGCAGAAAGTGGCCACGGCCGAGTTGTAATTGGGCTTGCACCATTTGCCAAAGACATTGGGCAGGCGGAACACATGCACCGACACACCCGATATGCGCTGCAGGTCAAACAGCGCCTCTTCAGCCAAACGCTTGCTCTGCCCATAAGGGTTCTCGCGCGCAGCCTGGGTGGACGAGGTGTACACCACGGGAATCTTTCGCCCCGTATTTGCGACTACCGCACCCACCGCCTGGCACAACATCTGCGTCAGCTCTGCATTGCCAACGCCGAACTCCTGCGGGTCTTGCGGACGGTTAACGCCAGCCAGGTGAAAAACAAAATCCACCTCCTGCAGCAGACTCGGCAATTGCGCCACATCGTTTTCACGCGTAAAGCTCAAGACCTGCACATCCTTGCGCTCAGCCAAATGCAGTTGCAGGTTCTTGCCAACAAAACCATTGGCACCGGTGATCAAGACCTTTTTCACAGCAATTACTCCTCAGCCTCGGCGTGCTCACCGCGTGCAATGCGCTGCATGAAATCCAGTTTAAGCAGCAACTGCTTCATGCCTTCCACGTCCAGGCGCAGGGTGTTGTGTGAGTTGTAGTCCTCTTCCTCCGAGGTCTCGGTCAGGCGCTGCTCACCTTGCTCAGTGAACTTCGCATAGTTGAGATCACGGCCATCAGCTGGTACACGGTAATAATCGCCCATATCCTGAGCGCAAGCCAATTCCTCACGGCTGAGCAACGCCTCGTAGAGCTTTTCGCCATGGCGGGTACCAATGGTATGCACTGGATGATCAGGCTTGCCCATCAACGCCAAAACCGCATGCGCCAGCACTTGCACTGTGGCGGCCGGGGCCTTCTGTACAAAAATATCACCGTTGTTGCCATGCTCAAAGGCATAGAGCACCAGATCCACCGCATCGGCCAACGTCATCATGAAGCGGGTCATCGCCGGGTTGGTGATGGTGATGGGGTTGCCCGCAAATACCTGCTGCACAAACAGCGGAATCACCGAGCCACGCGACGCCATTACATTGCCATAGCGTGTACCGCAAATCACCGTACCCGAGCCCTCCAGGTTACGACTGGTCGCCACCATCACTTTTTCCATCATTGCCTTACTGATACCCATGGCGTTGATGGGATAGACGGCCTTGTCAGTGCTAAGGCATACCACACGCTTGACCCCTGCCTGGATCGCAGCCTCAAGGACGTTCTCTGTTCCCAGCACATTAGTGCGCACCGCCTGTATGGGATGGAACTCGCACGACGGTACCTGCTTGAGCGCGGCAGCATGGAAGACATAGTCCACGCCGCGCATGGCCTGCTCCACGCTGCGTTCATCACGCACATCGCCAATGTAGAACTTGATCTTGGCGCTGTTATAGCGCTTGCGCATGTCATCTTGCTTCTTCTCGTCACGGCTGAAGATGCGAATTTCAGCAATCCCCGTGTCCAGGAAACGCTTGAGTACGGCATTACCGAAAGAGCCGGTGCCACCGGTAATAAGCAATATTTTATTTTTGAACATAAAACTTCTCTTTTATAAAATCGATCAATGAAAATATCTGACTTCTAGGATTTTTGTTTTTAAAAACGAATTTCTTAGCCCCCAATCCTTTTTTTACAGTCTCATTATTATTCATAATCGATAAATTTCGAATAGCACACATCAAATCTCGATTAAAATCATCTACAGTATAACAATGATCATAATATTCAGATGGTACGCCATCTAGCTTATACATCAGAACAGGCGTACCACTAGACATGTACTCCATAATTTTCGATGGAAATGAGTATTTTGTATATTCCAATGAGTTTTTTCTTGGGTTTATTAAAAAATTAGCTTTTTTTTGTATTAAAATAACATCCTTATTAGGAATTTGCCCCAGAAAAACAATACGCTTATTTTTCATACTTGCTGACAAAACATCCTCTGACGCATTGCCTGAGCCACACACCACAAGACTGGAACAACCAGATTCATCACTGGCAAAGGCTGCTAATAAGTCCAATATTCCATATCGCTTATCAAGCGTTCCCGAATAAAAGAAAAAATTATCAGGCAAATTAAAGCAGGAAGAGGCTAAATCAACATCAAGACGACAAAAATCTGACATCCCCTCAATAATAAAAGAAGGCTGTTTTGGAAAAAAATCTCTCATTTGTTGAGTTATAAGCACAACAAAATCTTGTCTGCGAGCCAGCCAATAAGATATCTTCGAAAATAAATTATAAATTATCTTTTTTATACCTGATCTGACCGCCATGAATTCTGGCAAATCAGGAATTATTAATCCAAAAATTGGTTTTTTACAGAAAATTTTAAGAAGAAAACAAGCTAATACAAAAGGAAAATGCATCGAATAGCAAATAAAAATAATTTCATTATTTTTTCTTTTCTTTAAAATAGTAAAAGCACAAAAAAAAGCCCCGATCGCTCTAGAAAAAAATCTAAAAAATCTTAAATTCAAAAAACTTCGCTCATGAATATTTGCCCCTAAGAAAACACCACTTTCTCTTGTTGGCTTATATATTTTTTTCTTATAAAATTTAGGGTATGGAAAAATAAATGGAAAATTAACAATATCGACCGAAATGACATCCTCCTGATCAACAAAACCAGAAATATATTTCTTCTGCAATGAGTTTGCAGCATTCTGAACCGGTCCTACGGAATCTTCTAAAATAGCATCTTCATCAAAAAAAACACCCCCAAGAAAAACAACACTGAAATTAGGCATTTTCATTCCTATCAGATCTCACAAGAACAGCGTTGACAAGGCGATCAAACTCCTCCCCCCTTGCACTCCAAGTGTGTTTTTTTGCAAATTCAATTCGCTCCAGAGCTAGTTCTTTGCAATTTTCTTCAATCGATTTTTTCACTAAACTGTAAAATTCGTATTTATCTTTAGCCATATATACAAATTTATCAGGCAGCCTAATGAGATTAGGCATGATACTAGAAACAATTGGCTTCCCAGATGAAATATACTGAAAAAGTTTTGCCGGCGTAGATGTCATATTATTTGCAACACTTGAAGAATAAGGCATTAACAAAACATCTTGACTCAATAAAAAATCTTGCAATGGTTCATTGACTAGTATATCAATGTGCTTGAAATTTTTTTTATTACCAAAGGCTTCCAAGACAGATTTCGACAGAGGCCCGACTATCGTTAGATTTATATCATCCTGCGTGGCGATATAATAAAGCCATTCAACCGCAACACCTGAATTTAGAAACCCTAAATAACAAACATTTATATCATCTTTTTTTATTGTTTTTTTATTGTAAAAATCTAAGCTTCTATTCAAGTCAAAACCATGTCCAGAATAAATCAATTTAACATCATTAGAGTACTTGCTTAATAACTCCTGCAATGGATCACTCACAGTCACGACTAAATCCGCATTTCGAACAACCTGACCTTGAGTTTTATATTTAATATTTTTAACAAACTCACTCTGTTTATAACCCTGCCCAACGAAATCGTCATTACAGAAATACACCCCCGCAAAAACATCATCAATACTAAAAACTTCAGGGAAGTCGTATTGAAAGCTAACTAGCAAAAATTTTTTATTTGTGTATTTTTTTACGACCCTAGAGATACAAATACTCAAATACCAATGATAAATTTTTCTAAAAAATGGGACAACCCAAAACAATCGAGTTAACCCAGGAAGCGAAAAACCAGCCTTTTCTATAATAATTCTAGGATGCAACTTTTGCACTTTTCTAAAGCGCCCCCTCTGGGAATATATTTGAATGAATAAAACATTATTCCTAACAGAAAGAAATTTAGCAACCTCATGTCGAATTCGAGGAGCTTCGTCCCAATTCGTCATTGTTACCAACACGTATAAATTCAAATCATCATTTTCGAAGAATAAATCATTCATAAAACTTAACTCTACCTAGGTCTAACAAAAGTTTGCGACGCAAACCCTAAAATAAAATAAATGACGACCCAAAACATAGGAGTTGCAATATTTGCAACTAAAAAAATCGCACAAAAACAAACAAACAGCCATGATGCAAGAAAGTTTTCTTGGTACTTATATTTAATCGATCTGAATAAAGAAAACCACACATCCACAATATACGCAACAAAAATAATCAACCCCAATATACCCAGCCAAGATATTAAGTGCAATAGAAATGAATGAATGTACGCACCTTGATCTCCTGTAACAACGTATGAAACTCTCGTACTTCCAAAAAAAGGAGCAAATTCAAGCTGCTGAATAGCATAATCGCTCAATATTTTACTTCGTGACTCTAATGAGTCATTCACACCGCTTCCAAATCCAAAAAACCTTGCTTGATAAATATCAATATCAAAAGAAACAATAATACCAAATAATATAGCAAAACAAAAAATAGCAAAAAAGACACATTTTTTTATTATTTGATGAATTACCATCTTTGACCTAATGAAGAAAACTCCATTCCCCCAATTGACAAATTTATCCCCCCCCAACAAAACAAAAACAGATGTAATACCGTAGATCAGAGCCAAATTCACAGTTGCCGCATTAGAACCAATTACTTGGCTACTTACTAACATACAACCAACACCAGCACTGTAGAGAGCGAATACAAAAAAACTATTGACTATATTTTTTTTAAGATCAACGCAAAGCCGTAAAAAACAATAAGAAACAGATAATGAAATCATTATCATAAAGTTACCGATTCTCTGATACCCTCCATCTTCTATATAAATATAAAATCGATCAGCATCAGCAATCAGGTTTATGTACTTATATAATATAACAAACGAAGAAGCAAAATACAAGAAAATTATAAAATAATAAAAAAAATGGTTTTCGATTTTTCGAAACTGCAATTCAATAAAAACTCCCACTAAAAAATAAATCAAAACTCCAGTGGCAGTAGCTAACGTCAGCTGTTTAATGTACTCGATATCTTGCACATCAATTAATAATCGTAAAATTAACCAAAAAACAAATAATAAAAAAATTAAAATATTCCGCTTTACTACCAGCCGACCATTTATTAAATCAAAAAAAACACTGAAACATGAAAATAATAAAAAAAACAATAACAACAACAAACCCGATCTGCTGTCTTCAATATTGAAAATATTTAAAATAAAATAAAATAACAACAATACTGCTTGAAACATAGCAAGCATCAATCTAATTCCTTTAAATTTTTTTATTCAGTTTAATCATGAAAAATATGCTCATATAGTTCTTTCAAATTAATATCATTAGCGAAATATGAGTTATGCCATAGCATGGAAAAACACCCACCCAATTTAAAGCAATTAATTTTAAGCTCCAAGAATTTATCTTTAGCAGCTTGATTATTAGTTAATCCAAGATAAGCGTTGTCCATTACAGAACATTCCATAGCTATTAGGGGGCGTATCCGAGTTTCTAACATTTTCTGAGTCTCTGGAACAAACCCAAAATACTCAAAACATGTACCACATCTAAAACCGGGTCTATCGGCATACCCCAGAGTGCTGTCATAAGCCATACCTGCATCGTTCCAAGCTTGCAAAGTGGTAGCTTGCTGCCAGCGCAGGTAGTGCATGCGCCCGCCAATCGCACTTTGTTTGATATTTTCTTCAGCAAGAATGACCCGTAATCGTTGCGCCTCTTGCGTAATCAGCTCTGGTTTTTGATAGGTTCCATAGCTGGGGTGCAGACCAATCTCGTGACCGCGCTCATGGATACGGCGCATAAGGGCGCGGATGATGGGGTGTTCTGGCTCATAGTCAGCATCCATATTGCTAGTGCGCCCACAGATAAAGTAGAAGGCGCTGGTGAGGTTATGCGCTTCAGATACATCCATCAACCACTCAAAGGTGTTGTAGGGGTCAGCAGGGTGCAGTACTCCATTGGTCGCCAACTTCACCCAAGGTGCTGTGCAAAACGCTTGCCAATCGCGGCGCTTGAGTGCATGTCCAGCCATCATGCGTGCAATCGTTTTCCATGGTTTGAAGGCATACAGGCTCGGAGAATCCACGTCATGGCTCACCTTCATACTGAACTGGTGTTGCGTGAGCGCTATGCCCGGCCAGGTCCTGGCCATCACCTGCCCCAGCACATGCAGCCATTCATCGACAATGGGGCGCTCCAAATAATGGTGCCGGTAGGCGTGTGAGTTAACTGCTGGAAAGCGTCTATGGCTATCCAGATCAGTACGACTCACCTCCTCCCGTCGCGTAAGCATCCAGTAAGTCAGGCCCAGAATGTCATAGTCGATACGCCCGCCGTTTTCGGTGCTTGTAATCAACGGCGTGGGCAGCTTCGCGGAACCGGGCGCGGGCAATGCGCCGGGCAGCGCGGTGGGCCAGCCTTCGGCGCTAGCATTCCACTGGGCACAGGGCAGATTAGAATCCGCGCGGGTAAAGGTAGTGCCGTCCAGTGCCAAGGCGATGTAGCGCGTATCACCGGGCAGGCGCAGGGCGATGCACTGTACGTCAGGCTGCAGTTGCAGCTCAAACGCGTGGCCAAAGCGTTCTTGCAGGATGACTTGTAGCCAGTCTAGAGCGGCTGGGGTACACCAACACTTCATGTTTGCGTCTCTACACTTTTATCGGCCAGCAGCTGCGGCGCTGGTGCTTTGACCACAAACAAATGGTGCCAAGTTGCCAGATTGAGCCAGCGCACCTTGTGTGTCATGGGCACATCGGGTCTATCGAGCGGCACATCGGCTACGGTCACGCCCAGCCACTGAAGAAAGGTTGGATTGGTCACATGTTCTGCCATCCAGCTTTTAAGCTTTCCTTCAAACCAATGGGTTTCTGGGATTGGCCAACCCATTTTATCTTTGCGCCAGACGATTTCATCGGGCAGCTTGCCCGAAAACGCCCTCCGTGCCAGATATTTAGTCCAACCGCCGTGTAATTTATAGACTGCAGGCACTGAAGCCAAAAACTCCACGACACGATAATCCATAAAAGGCATGCGTGATTCAATCGAGTGAGCCATTGATACGCGATCTGAGTAGTGAATCAATACACGCAGTGACGTCTTTAAGTCCTGAACCAATTTCTGATTCAGATGTATAAAAGGATCGATCTGATAGCCTAATTTACGTACCAACATCAACGTGATGGACTCACCCAATATCCGCCGCGCCATCCCCACCGCCAAGCCTCGCAATGCTGAACGTGAAGCACCAGGGATTTCAAAAATTTTTGGAAGTTCACGCGCCACTTGCCCTAGTGGCATTTGCGCAAACCAATATGCCAGATAGGGCAAATATCCAGCTAGCTGCTCATCTGCCCCTTGGCCATCAAGGGTAACGGTGACATCCGACTGCGACACGCGCAAAAAAGTGTGCCAACCCGACATACAGGTACTCTCCGGCGGATAATCCATAGCATAGATTACCTTTTCGTGCTCGGCTGGTACATCGTCCACATGAGGTTCAATTTGGTTGGAGCGTACATCCAGCGCTTGCGCCAAGTGGTCAATAAATTGTGACTCATCGCAATCTTGCACACCCGCGGATTTGTACACGCTGGAAAAAGTCTCCTGCCGATCAGCAACACCTTGCTCTTTTAAAAGTTTGTTGATCAGGTACACGATGGACGAACTGTCCAGCCCGCCCGAAAGTGCCGAGCCAACCTTGACATCGGCACGTAAGCGAAGACGTACAGCATCTTCCAATAAATGGTAATAAGTATTGGCCAGTTGCTGGGCCTTGGCATCGTCAAAGGCTTCGGTACTGAGATTGGGCTGCACATCCCAATACGGGACGGGCGTCCAACAGCCTGCAGTTAACTGAGTGATTTCACATTCAACATAGCTGGCAGCAGGAAAACGGGAAATACCTTTCCACGCGGTCTGACCACCTTCCTCAGAAGCCCCAGAGCGTAGATATTGTTTTGCGAAATCCTTATCTGGAATCGCATCCACTACGGGATGCTCAAGCAACGCTTTAATCTCTGACGCAAAAACAAAAGTTTCATTGGTTTGAGCGTAATACAGCGGTTTGACGCCAAAGCGGTCACGACTCACAAAAATTCGATGCTGCTGCGTATCCACCAGCATAAACGCCCACATGCCATTGAATTTATTCAGGCATTGCACTCCCCAGGCATCGTAGGCAGCCAAAATCACTTCGGTATCCGAATGGGATGCGAAGGCGTAACCCAACACCTCTAGTTCTTGGCGTAATTCAACATGGTTGTAAATCTCGCCATTGAAAGTGATGGCGTAACGCTGCTGCCAGACCATGGGCTGATGCCCCAATGGGCTTAAATCGACAATCGCCAAACGTCGGTGCGTCAGTGCCACATGGCAAGGCAATACTGGAGAAAATTCAATCAAACCCGGCAGCGGGCTTTCAGCATGCACACCCTGGGACAGCATGAAGCCCTGCCCATCCGGGCCACGATGCGCCAGCACATCACCCATGCGCTGAATATAAGCAGCATCGATAGGAGCTTGAGAAACAATACCTGCTATTCCACACATGATTATTTATTCCAATCTTTTTTGAAGTCACGCAGGCATTGAACCACTTTCATAATTCGTGATGAGGTTTTGCTGACCGTAAAGTATGGCGTTTGCTGGGCACCAAAGGCGCGGAAGTATCTTTCCACTGGCTCGATCATTGAGCCTTCAAAATCAAAACACTTGGTCACTGACGCAGCAAACTTAATTGCCTCCCACATGCACAAGCTGGTGGCACCGCTGTTGCGCAATTCTGGGTCACCACCACCCATCAGGTAATAAGCGCTGTTGCCATCCCACACAATGTACACCCCGGCGTGGCGGCGGCCTTGTTCGTCTTCGGCAATGAAGATCTTGCGTGCCTGCCGTGCAACGCAAGCTTGATCCAGTTTGTGTAAAAAGGCCTCGGTATAGGGCAAGGCCATGTTCTGGCGGGCAAAGGTCATGCGGTTAAGCACCAGAAAATCATCGAGAGTCAAGTCATCACGAACACGTAGTTGAAAGCGATTGCTGGCCTTTTTGATATCAGTGCGAATATTTTCCCGCATCCCCCCCCACAGCGTTGCCTCATCACCCAACGCATGCAAGATGTACGTATATCGCGTGGTTTGCTGGAACCCCGCCCAGTAAAACGGCAACCAGTTGCCCATTCGCCAGTGCCAGTTTTGGGTGAAACAGGCAAAAGGCGGCAGTTGGGCAATCAAGGCCTGCAAGAGGTCTTTTTGCTGCGCAAGTTTGGAGGAGGATTTGCCGTCCGTCTCGCGCAGCCAAGGGCCCAAGGTTTGCGTCAAGGCGGGCTGGCCCAGCACCGTGAAGCCGTAGCGTTGACGCGGTACATAAGGCATGGCTGCAACGACGGTGTCACCTTTCTCCACCAAGGCCACATCCCAAGCCCCCTCACCCGCCGTAGCATCCAGCCACCAAGCTTGGCTGAACAGGGGAATAGAGGCTTCTTGGGTGCAGAGATTGCGGTATTTAGCTATGCGATCAGACAAGTTAATTTCCAAGATAAATTATTTCTGAAGAATTTTTAGAATTACTTTTTTAATATCAAAATTTATATCTATATAAATTACACCATCCTTGGTAAATACACATTTTCTTTTTTTATATCTTCCAACTTCACCAGGTGTGCCTTGTGGCATCTCTGTTTTTTCATATTCCTGAATCGACCAGCGCTGCCCAGCCAACATGCCGACAGGTTGCTTAATGGCATTCAGCCACAGCTCCGTGCCACGCAGTACATGCCACACGCGCTCTATCGGCCAATTTTTCCAATCAATAATTTGTGTATGCTCTTCGGGCTTCAAGTTGCGGGACCGTGCAGTCGGGCTTTGCGCTGGCTGCGGTGTGCGCGGCGCATTGCCATGCGCAGTAGCATCAATCGCCTTTAACATCAGCGATACACCCAATTCGCCAATCAGCTTATCCAGTCGTGCGGGGGATTTGGTACCCAATGGAATATGCACTCTTTCCTGAAAGATGATATCACCCGTATCTTCACCAACATCCACATAATGAACCGTGACTCCAGGGTTCATTTCCATATCGTAATATTGCCAAAAATCTGGGTTGGCACCACGATAATTTGGTAAGAATGACGGGTGTAGGTTGATTACGCCAAGTGGTGGTATTTTAAGGACATCTTCCTTAAGAAGTTGAGACATGCTCGAAACCACAATTAAATCCGGCTTCAAACTCTCAATCCAGGCTGCGACTTCTTTTGCATTTTTCTTACAAATGAAATTATAAGCGATATTTTTTTTCTTACAAAAATCAGAGAGGGATAAATCTTTATTCATTACTCTGCTGTAGATTTTTTTCAGAATATCGGCCAATAAAGAATTTTTTTTAAAATTATTAAATTCTCGTGGCATGGATTCTAAAACCCCTACCACTTGGTATTCTGAATTAAACAGTGGTTTTACCAGCCTTGAAACGCCTTGCGTTATCAACAATATTTTGATTTCTCTCATATTTAAATATTATTTTTTGCAAATCTATAACTCATAATAAAATTAATGATTTGCATAAAAAAGTGACTTGCAACGTAAGCAATCAACGCAAGCTTTACATCCGAAAACAAATATCCTAGATAAAAAGAAGCCGCCCCCGTCAAAACCAAGCATATTTGCCACAACAAATCCAAGCGTTGTTTCTCGGCAATCATGAACATGGCACTGAGTGGCCCTACAACAAAATCAGAGAAAAATTTTGGCGTCAAAATTTGTGCATACTCACCGGCCACGCGCCACTGTTCACCAAATATCCAGGCAAACAAGGTGGGCGCTACGAAGAAGAATGCAGTAAAAGGGATTACCGAGATCAGCAGTAGGCGCTTGAAGGTTTTTTCATAAATCGTCTTACACTGGCCTAGGTGGCTATAGGCGTGGCTGGCCTCTTGCCGGAAGACGTCACCCAAGGCCTTTGCGATCAGAGACATAGGCACGGTCATGACTCGCTGGGTAAGAGTGAAAAAACCCGCCGCTGCAGTGTTGAATAAGGCGCTGAGCATCAGCACGGGCATTTGACCCGAAGCGGTGTTGAAACCGTGAGCAACGATTAGGTATTTGGGAAAATTGATGTACTTTCTTGCCAACACCAGACTACGCCGTAGGCGTAGTGCTCGGATTGCCTCATGGTCTTCGCGCCAAATCAGGCGTGCCAACACACTAGTGGCCAACACCTGCCCGGTGATTTGTCCACCCACGAGGCCTACGGCACCACTGCCCGCGTAACCACTGCTCAGTTGCGCTAGCGCTGCACTGCTGCTTTGCGTCGCGCTGCTAATGGCTAGGCGCTTGTACTGGGCTTTGCGGTTGCTCCAGTAGTTGAGGCTTTGGTACAAGCCTAGCAGCAGGGTAGTTGCTGGCACCCAGTACAACCATGGCGCCAGCGCGACATCACCCAGCAGTACGGCGATCGACTGGGCAAAGAAGAGGACAACGAACAACAACACGGCACTGATGGCGATGCTGAGCACCATGGCCACGGCGGCAATGTGCAGGGCGTCTTTGTCCTGGCGCGGCAACATGATGGCGAGTTCATAGCGCCCGGTGACCAGCACGCTGGCGATAGAGACCACAGCCATGTAGAGGGCAAAGCGGCCAAATTCCTCCGGGTTGTACAGGCGCGTGAGCAGTGGGCTGATGGCGATCGGTATGGCCTGCGCCAGCGTGGTGCCCGTCATCAGCGTGAGCACGTTGCGGGCGTAGGCACTTTTTGGGAGAAATCTGCGCATTCGGTTTTAATCCATGATTTTTGTGAATGCGCTGCGTGCCGCGGCGGCGTAACGTTTTGCACCAGCTTCGTTCAGATGGTGCTCATCCAGATAAATAGGGATGCCATCGGCAAAGGGTGCCTGGGTAAACATGCCGCTGGCTTCAAAGTTCAGGCTGGTTACGCCGGGGTGACGGGCAGCTAGGCGCTGCAGGCTGGCGTTGGCTTGCTGATAGGCAGAGTCGATGTCGATTTTTGGCCCAAGCCCCAAGGCGCTGAAGCGCAAGGCACGCAGTGGATTTTTGCTGAGCAAAGGCTCTTGCTCCAAGATGTAAATCCGGGCACCGGCTTGGCTTTGCCCATCCAAGAAAGCCTCCAAGACGTGCTGAAAGTCACTGGAGGCCAGTTGCCAATTCCAACTGGCGGCAAGAAAGATGGTTTTAGCGCTAGGCAGGTATTTCTGTGCCTGCTCGATTTGCTTTAGGCAGGCTTCGTGCGCCCACTCGGCAATCCGCTGATAGTCAAAACCCGGAATGGTTACGCAACTGCTGGCGGTGATGATGCGGGCCTTGAAGCCTAGCTCCTTGCCCAGCTGGTCAAAGAATAGGTTAAGCATGGCAGCATGGGAATCGCCCAGCACCAGTACTTCCTTGTCGCTACTGAAGTCGCCTTGCAGGCAGTCGCCCACGATCTGGCCGTGGCAGATCGTGGCGGGGTCGGCATAGCGCTGGTATTCGATGGGCAGTGGCGCAGGCGAGAGTACCCGGTTGATGGCAGCCATGGCGGGGCTTGTGGCCAGAACACCCCCGACTAGCAAGCTGTAGCCCAGCATTTGCTTAAAGCGGGCACGGTGGGCACGCAGCGGGGTTTCGACCACGTAGTACGAGACAGTAGCCAGCACCACGGTGAGTACGATGAAGAGCAGGCTCAACGGCATGTCGAGCACCTGCGAGCCAGTGTAGTAGCGCATCAAGGCCAGCACGGGCCAGTGCCATAAATAAAGCGAATACGACAACTCGCCCACCCAGACCATGGGCTTGCTGGCCAGCAGTTGTCCGACCGTTCCCTGCACCGGACGCAACAAGATGAGCGCTGCGCCCGTCACGGGAAGCAGCGCAAGCACGCCCGGAAAGGGGCCTAGTCGCGGTTGTACCGCTGCCGAGACCAGCACCAAGACCAGGCCCAGGCTGCCAAGCCAGGGTTTCACTCCCCCCGCTGCATGCATCCACAGCGCCACCAGGGCGCCGACGAAGAATGCCGGTAGACGGGCGTAGAGGCTGTAATAAGTTTCTTGCTGGATGCCGAGGATGCGCAGGCGGTATTCAGCCAAGGCTGTCAGGCCGATCAACAAGGCGGCCAGCATCCATTGGAGCACTCTGGTGGGCAAAAGCAACACCAGAAACGGGGCCAGCAGATAGAACTGGATTTCGACCGCCAGCGACCAAGTGTGCAACAGGGGCTGCTCATGGTTGGCTGGTGCAAAGTAGTCGCCAAAACCGGCAAAGTAGTGATTGCTGTTAAACCAGGCTGCCTGGTTCAAGCCCTTTTTATAAATAGCCAAGTCTTGCGGCAGAAACAGCACTGCCGCAAGCAGCGATACCAGCACCAGCATGGCGAAATACGCAGGGGCAATGCGCTTGAGGCGGCTGACATAGAAGTACCGCAGCGTTCCACCAAGGTGGTAATCCGGCTGGGCTTTTCGCGCCAGCAGGATACGGGCGATGAGGTAGCCGGAGATAACCAGAAACACATCCACTCCAACAAACCCACCGGGCAGCCAGGTGGGATTGAAGTGAAACAGCATGACGGCCAACACGGCCACTGCGCGTAGCCCCTGGATGTCGGAGCGATAAGAGGTGTTGTCACTCATCAAAAAAGATTACTGCAGCGAGAGTGCGTGAACTATGCGCCGAATGCTGGCATCGTCGAGATGAGGGTGCATGGGCAGGCTTAGCACCCGCTGAGCCACTGCATCACCCACAGGCAAGCGTGCGGCAGAGTCTGCCACGGCGGGTTGCTGGTTGAGTGGCGTGGGGTAGTGCACCGCGGTAGGGATGCCTGCGGCCTGCAACTGCGCTTGCACCTGGCTACGCTGAGGCACTTGCACGGTGTACTGTGCCCAGACGCTGGTGTTATGAGCTTCGATCTGAGGCGTGGTGGCAATCCCGGCCTGATTCAGCAAGGCGTTGTAGTGCTCGGCCACTTGCTGGCGCTGGGCAATTTCTTCGTCCAGTACAGCCAGCTTGGGTAGCAAGATGGCCGCTTGCAGCGTATCCAACCGGCTGTTCACGCCCACGCGGATGTGGTGGTAGCGGCGATCTTGCCCATGCCGGGCAATCTGGCGCATCACCTTCGCCAATTCATCATCATTGGTAAAAATAGCCCCTCCATCGCCGTAGCAGCCCAAGGGCTTGCTGGGGAAGAAACTAGTACAGGCAATAGTGGTGAGATTGCAGCTCTTTTTACCCTTATAAGTTGCACCAAAACTCTGCGCTGCATCTTCAATAACAGGAATCCCGTGGCGGGCAGCAATTTCATTAATCGCGTCATAATCCGCGCACTGCCCATACAAACTAACTGGAATAATGGCTTTGGTACGAGGGGTAATCGCTGCTTCCAGCATTTGAGGATTCAGGTTGTATGTATGCGGATCAATATCTACATAAATTGGCTTCGCACCCAGTAAGGCTACAGTTTCTGCAGTCGCAATATAAGTAAAACCAGGTGTAATTACTTCATCGCCAGGGCCAATACCCAATGCCATTTGAGCGATTTGCAAAGCATCTGTGCCGTTAGCCACTGTAATGCAATATTTTGCACCGGTATACGCTACTAATTTCTCTTCTAGTTCGGCAACTTCTGGCCCCAAAATGTATTGACCATGGTCCAATACGCGCTGAATACCAGCATCAATTTCTTTTTTTAATTTTTGATACTGCGTTTTAAGATCAATAAATTGCATGGATTACTCAATCTGGTTGCTGTGTGACGGTAGTACCGCTCAATACATAATTTTTACCGGTGTGCGCGCAGACTACTTGCCCTTCTCCTTTAAGGGGCAGATCTAGCTGTTCTCCAAATTCGCTCATCCAGCCAATCTGCTTTGCGGGTACCCCCACCATGAGTGCGTAATCTGGCACATCTTTGTTCACCACTGCGCCTGCACCTACAAACGCATAGGCACCTACCGTGACACCACACACGATGGTGCAGTTAGCACCCAAAGTAGCGCCCTTTTTAACCAAGGTATCGCGATATTCATTTTTTCGCTCAATGAGCGAGCGCGGGTTGTACACGTTGGTAAACACCATGCTGGGGCCGCAGAACACGCCTTCTTCCAGCGTAACGTTGTCATAAACGCTCACGTTGTTCTGTACTTTGCAATGATCGCCAATCACGACTTTATTACCGACAAAGACGTTTTGTCCCAGCGAAACACCACGGCCAATTTTTGCCTGTGCACAGACATGAACGAAGTGCCAGATACGACTACCTTCTCCAATCTGCGCGCCCTCATCGACGATGGCGCTGGAATGCACTGAGTAATTCATGAATCAGCGCTCCAGTGGCAATGCAACGCGAACGCCATCACGTGCTGAGCGGTACATGGCGGTCAGTAACTCCAGGCTCTTGAGTCCTTCACGGCCATCAGTTTCCGCCTCTGCTTGGCCTTGCAGGGCTTTGATGACGTTGTCGTAATACAGCGGGTGGCCAAAACCATAAACGCTGGTTGTGGCATAGCTGGCCTGCTTGATCTCTTCATCTTCCGGGCGTTGATCTGCAAACTGCCATTCCTGAATTTCGTTGACCGCTACACCCCCAACGCGCACCGTACCCTTTTCGCCCAAAATGGTGATGCTGCCTTCCAGATTTTTGGGATACGTGAGCATGGTGACATTTAAGGTGCCCATGGCACCATTGCGCCAACGAATGGCCGAAACTCCGGTATCTTCGGCCTGAATATTGCGTGCCAGCGTTCCTGTGTAGGTCATTACGCTTTCAACTGGGCCAATCAGCCAGTTGAGTAAGTCAATATAGTGGCTGGCTTGGTTCATAAAGGCCCCGCCGTCCCATTCCCACGTACCACGCCACTTGGCAGCGTCGTAATACTCTTGGGGACGCGTCCAGAACACATTCAGGGCAACGCTATATATGCGGCCAAAACGGCCCTGCTCCACTGCATGCTTTAGCAATTGCAAAGTTGCGTTGCGGCGGTTTTGTTTCACTACAAAGAGCTTGACCCCTGCGTCGTCGCAGGCTCGAACCATGCCCAAAGCTTCGTGCCATTGTGTGGCCATAGGCTTTTCGCTAACTACATGACGCCCTGACTGCGCAACTTCAATCGCTTGCCTAGGGTGAAGGCCACTGGGTGTGGTCAAGATCACCGCATCAGCTGTTGTCTTGGCTAACAGCGCTTGCAGAGATGCATGGCCTTGAGCTCCGGTTTTCTCGACAGCTTGTGCCAGCGCTGAAGGGTCAATGTCACAGACATCCACCACCTCGCACCGATCCTTGTGCTGATCCATAGCACCAAAGTGGTTGGCTGAAATACGGCCAGCACCAACGAGTGCAAAGCGAACTTTTCGGTCTTGAACAGGGGTCAGCATAAAAGTCTCAATTACAAGCGGAAGATGGAAAAACCTTGGTCAGCGAGCGCATGGCGGTCATATAAAGACTTCACATCGACCAGAACTGGCTGGTTGCCCCGAGTCAAAGTCTTGAGTTGCGCCCCAGACAAGCTGCGATATTGGTTATGCCCCACGGCTACCACGAGAGCATCTACCGGATGTGCTTCATCAATTTGCCCCAAGGTGATGCCATATTCGTGGTGCACCTCTTCTCGATCAGCCCATGCGTCAGCCACAACAACTTGCGCGCCCCAGGCTTCGAATTCATGCACCATGTCCACGACCTTGCTATTGCGGATGTCCGGGCAGTTTTCCTTGAAAGTAATACCCATCACACCAATACGGCAGCGTGGTACATCCATGCCGTTTTGCAGCATCATCTTGACGGTATTGCGGGCGACATAACGCGCCATGTTGTCGTTAATTCTGCGTCCCGCCAAAATCACTTGAGGGTGATATCCCACCTGCTCAGCTTTGTGCGTCAGGTAATAGGGGTCCACGCCAATGCAGTGACCACCCACCATTCCAGGGCGGAAAGGCAAGAAGTTCCACTTGCTGCCGGCGGCCTCCAGTACATCCAAAGTGTCAATTCCCAAACGGGCAAAAATCACTGAAAGCTCGTTGACCAGCGCAATATTTAAGTCACGCTGTGTGTTCTCAATCACCTTGGCAGCTTCTGCCACCTTGATGCTGCTGGCTAGATGCGTGCCTGCAGTGATGATTTCACGGTACAAGCCGTCGACCGCTGCGGCCACTTCTGGGGTGCTGCCACTGGTAATTTTTTTAATCGTGGTCAGTGTGTTGACCTTGTCACCTGGGTTGATGCGCTCAGGGCTATAACCACAGAAAAAATCCTGATTGAATTTCAGGCCACTCATGCGCTCAAGCTCCGGCACACAAACCTCTTCGGTCGCGCCCGGATATACCGTGGATTCATAAATCACTACATCGCCAGCTTTCAGTACCGCTCCTACGGTTTGGCTAGCTTTGATCAACGGCGTCATATCTGGGCGATTTGCCTGATCGACGGGCGTTGGCACTGTCACGATAAACACCTTACAGGCACGCAGATCTTCAATCTCGTGGCTGTAGTGAAGGTGAACCGCGCTACGCAGCTGTTCAGGGCTGCATTCCAGGGTATGGTCTTGCCCACCGCGCAACTCATCGATGCGCCGGGCGCTGATGTCAAACCCTAAAGTTTTTCGCTTGGTACCGAATTCGACTGCCAAAGGCAGGCCTACGTAGCCAAGACCGATAATGGCAATGCTGGCATCTGAAAAGTTCATCTTTTTAGCTTCTTCTTAAGGTGTTTACCTAACCCACGCTTCGGTTCAGCATGGGATCAACACTTTTTATACGGCCAGTTTTGCCAGGTCTGCCACGCGGTTCATGGCTATATGCAATGCTGCCAACAAGCCCAAACGGTTGGCCTTCAAAGCGGCATCTTCAGCATTCACCATGACGTGCTCAAAGAACGCATCCACAGGGGCACGCAATGCTGCCAGGGTCTGCAAACTTGCGGTGTAGTCGCCTGCTTCAAACTGCTGCTGCGCCTTGGGGGCCACGGATTGCAAAGCGGCAAACAGGTCTTTTTCAGCCTGCTCTACTAGAAGCGCCTCGTTTACCCGCGCCTGAACGTCGATTTCCGACTTTTTCAGGATATTGCCCACACGCTTGTTGGCTGCTGCCAGGGCCTGTGCTTCGGGCAGCGCGGCAAAGGCACGCACGGCTTCCAGACGTTTTTGTACGTCTGCCAGGCGCTGTGGGCGCAGGGCCAGCACGGCGTCAACTTCCTGAGCGCTGTAGCCTTGCTCACGCAGGCTGACGGACAGGCGGTCAAAGAAAAAATCTTCCAGCTGGGCGGTGGCGTCTGTGATTTTGTCGCCAAAGGCTGGCACAGCGCTCTTGAGCAGGGCGTGCAGTTCCAGCGGCAGGTTCTTTTCCACCAGCATGCGGATCACACCCAGTGCATGGCGGCGCAGGGCAAAGGGGTCGCGGTCGCCGGTAGGCAGGTTACCAATACCGAACATACCGACCAGGGTTTCCAGCTTGTCGGCTAGGGCCACGACCACGCCGACGTCGCCACGCGGCAGTTCGTCACCGGCAAAGCGGGGCTTGTAGTGGTCTTCGATGGCATCGGCTACAGCCACATCCAGACCGTCGTTCAGGGCGTAATAGCGGCCCATGGTGCCTTGCAGCTCGGGGAATTCGCCCACCATATCGGTCACCAGGTCGGTCTTGGCAAGCTTGGCGGCCAGATCAACCTGCGCCACCAGCTGCGCGTCACCCAGTTGTTGGGCAATCGCCTTGGCAATCGCGCGCACGCGCTCGACGCGTTCGCCCTGGGTGCCCAGCTTGTTGTGATACACCACCTTGCCCAAGCCTTCGACGCGGCTTTCCAGGGTTTTCTTGCGATCCTGGTCGAAGAAGAACTTAGCGTCGGCCAAGCGGGGGCGCACCACGCGCTCGTTACCTTCGATCACGGCGGAGGCATCAGCGGGACTGATGTTGCTGACGATGAGAAACTGGTGGGTCAGTTTGCCGTTCGCATCCAACAGCGGGAAGTACTTCTGGTTGGCCTTCATGGTCAGAATCAGGCACTCTTGCGGGACGTTCAGGAATTCTTTTTCAAATTCACAGACCAGCACGTTGGGGCGCTCGACCAGCGCAGTCACTTCGTCCAGCAACGCGGCATCGTCAATCGGGCGCACACCGCCTCCCACACGCTCGGCTGCCGCTTGCAGCTGGCGTGCAATATCGGCACGGCGCTCGGTAAAGCTGGCAATCACGGCGCCTTCTTCGCGCAGTTGCTCGGCATAGCTGTCGGCGCTGTGGATCACGACGGGGTCAACCTTGGCTTCAAAGCGGTGGCCGTGCGTGGCGTTGCCTGCGGTCAAGCCCAGCGTCTTCACGCCGACCAGCACTTGCGTGCCGTGCAGCACGACCAAGCCGTGGGCTGGGCGCACAAAGTTCACGCTGGTCCAGCCGTCCTGCAACTGGTAGCGCATGACCTTGGGGATGGGCAGCTTGGCAATCGCTTCGTCCAGTGCTTTTTGCACGCCATCGGCCAGCACCACGCCCTTGACGGTGGAAGCGTAGAACAGGGCCTCGGCCTTGCCTTCACCTTCGCGCAGCAGGCCCGCGACAGCGGACTCGTCTGCACCCAGTGCCGCCAGCTTTTTGAGCAGCGCAGGTGTGGCTTTGCCTTCGGCATCCAGGCCCACCGACACGGGCATGAGCTTTTGCGACACCGCCTTGTCTTCGGCCTGGGGCAGCACTTCGGTGATGTGTGCGGCCAAACGGCGGGGCGAGGCGTAAGCCGTCAAGCGCGCTTCGCTGGATGCCAGCAGGCCCTGGGCTTTCAGTTGCTCAAACAACACGCCGGCGAAGGCATCGCCCAGCTTTTGCAAGGCCTTGGGAGGCAATTCTTCAACAAACAGTTCAACAAGAAGATTCTGTGCGTTCATGGTATTTTTGATAGCTGCTAGCGCTTATTAGATAAGCGCTAGAGGCAAATTTGATTAAGTATTCAGACAAGGCCCGCTTACGCAGCCTTCTTGGCTTGCTGCTCGGCCGCCTTGGCCAGCTCGGCCAGCACTTCTTCCGCATGGGCCTTGGGCGCCATGGGGAAGCCCAGGCGCGCACGGCTGTCCAGGTAGCTCTTGCCCACGGCGCGCGCCAGGTTGCGGATGCGGCCGATGTAGGCGGCGCGTTCGGTCACCGAAATGGCGCCGCGCGCGTCCAGCAGGTTGAAGGTGTGTGCGGCCTTGAGCACTTGCTCATAGGCGGGCAGCGCCAACTGCGCGTCAATCAACTTGTTGGCCGTGTCTTCGTGGGCCGAGAAGGCGCTGAACAGGAAGTCGGCGTTGGAGTGCTCGAAGTTGTAGGTGGACTGCTCCACCTCGTTCTGGTGGAACACATCGCCATAGGACAGGCCGTCGGTATAGACCAGGTCGTACACCGATTCCTTGCCCTGCAGGTACATGGCCAAGCGCTCCAGGCCGTACGTGATTTCGCCGGTGGCGGGCTTGCAGTCAATACCTGCCACTTGCTGGAAGTAGGTGAACTGGGTCACTTCCATGCCGTTGAGCCAGACTTCCCAGCCCAGGCCCCAGGCGCCCAGCGTGGGGTTCTCCCAGTCGTCTTCCACAAAGCGGATGTCGTTTTTCTTCAGGTCGAAGCCCAGGGCTTCGAGCGAGCCCAGGTACAGCTCCAGGATGTTGTCGGGCGCGGGCTTCAAGACCACCTGGAACTGGTAGTAGTGCTGCAGGCGGTTGGGGTTCTCGCCATAGCGGCCATCCTTGGGGCGGCGGCTGGGCTGCACATAGGCGGCCTTCCAGGGCTCGGGGCCGATGGCGCGCAGGAAGGTGGCGGTGTGCGAAGTGCCGGCGCCGACTTCCATGTCATAGGGCTGGAGCAGTGCGCAGCCGTGTTCGGCCCAGTAGGACTGCAGTTTCAGAATGATTTGTTGGAAAGTCAGCATGGTGTCTGAAAAAGGGTAGAAGGCTGGCACGCAAGCGCCAACCCCATCGTTATAAGAGACCGCACAACCAGCGGGCACAGCAAATGCCCCGCTCGCGCGCAAAGGGGTGATTCTAGGCCTCTCGCTACCCTATCGGCAGTTACAGCGTCTTTCAATGATCAACAAAGGCTGCGACGCTTTTAATAAGAGAGCGCCTTGCGCCTTCCTTGCAGTCACTTCAATGCTATTTATGGTTTAAACATATATGCAATAAGCGCTAATAGCTATATTTTTTGAATTTTTCTGTGCCTCGCTGCCCAAAACCACGCCCTACAATGGCTCCACCCTTTTTCTTCTGACCGGCTAGCGAGGCGTGGCATGAATCTGTTCAACATCATCAAGAACCAGCTGATTGAAGTCATCGAATGGACCGATGACTCGCGCGACACGCTGTCGTACCGCTGGCCGGACGACGACAAGGAAATCAAGAACGGCGCGCAGCTGATCGTGCGCGAATCGCAGCAGGTGCAGTTCGTGGCCGCCGGCCAGTACGCCGACTTGTTCGGCCCCGGCAAGCACACGCTGAGCACCGAGAACGTGCCCGTGCTGTCCACCATCCTGGGCTGGAAGTACGGTTTCCAGTCGCCCTTCAAGTGCGACGTCTACTACATCAACACGCGCCTGTTCACGGGCAACAAGTGGGGCACCTCCAACCCCGTGCTGATGCGCGACAAGGACTTTGGCGTGGTGCGTATCCGCGCCTTCGGCACCTACGACTTCCGCATCGTGCAGCCGGCGCTGTTCCTCAAGGAGGTGGCGGGCACGGACCAGAACTTCCGCATCGACGAGTTTGCCGACACCATGCGCTCGCGCATCGTCAGCGTCTTCACCGAGGCCCTGGCCAAGGCCCAGGTGCCGGTGCTGGACGTGGCCACGCGCTATGGCGACCTGGGCCAGGCGCTGGTGCAGATCATCAACCCGGCCATGGTCGAGAAGTACGGCATCGAGGTGACCAGCTTCGTGCTGGAGAACGTCTCCGTGCCGCCCGAGGTGGAGCAGGCCATCGACAAGCGCTCCAGCATGGGCGCCATCGGCAACCTCAACGACTATGTGAAGTACCAGATGGGCCAGGCCATGGCCAGCGGCGGCGAAGGCGCGGCGGCGGCCACCCTGCCCGCCACCATGGCCATGGGCTTTGGCATGGCCCAGGAGATGATGCGACAAATGCAGCAACCGAGCACCGCCCCGGGAACCCAGCCTGGACTGGGCGCGCCAGCGAGGCACGATGCATTCTCGCCCGCCGCAGCCCAAGCCGCACAAGCTGCTGCCCAGGCCACACCGGCCGGCGCAGCCCCGGCGTTGCAGGTCTACACGCCGGAGCAGGCCGCCCAGTTGCTGGGCGTGGACGTGGCCGACGTGCTGGCCGAGCTGGAGGCTGGAAACCTGAAGGGCCGCAAGATCGGCGCCAACTGGCGCATTGCGCAGGCTGCGCTGGATGAATTTCTGCGCGGAGCTTAACCACGCACCCTCAGCCGCTGCGCGGCTTCCCCCAATTCGCTGCGGGGAAGCCATTGCTTCTTGCCCATAGCGCTCGTGATTCTTTGGATCATTGTCAGTGACTGATACCTCTGCCTCTTCTTACGCTGCGGCTAGCGGCACCCCTCAACCCTCCATGGTGCGCAAGCACCCCTGTCCCGAGTGTGGTGCCAACCTGGAATGGAATGCCAAGGCGCAATCACTCCAATGCCCCTACTGCGGCACTTTGGTGCCGTGGAGTGACGAGGCGCGTGAGCAATTGGGTCAGGAGATCGTGGAGCAAGACCTGTACGCAGCCCTGCAAAACCCAGCCAGTGGGCGTGGCTGGGGCGGCCAGCGCCAAGAGGTGCAGTGCCAGAACTGCCAGGCAATTTCGGTTTTTGTGGATGGCCGCGTGGCCCAGCGCTGCGACTTCTGCGGCTCTCCATCCATCGTCGCGCACGAGGAACGCAGCGACGCCATCACGCCACAGAGCATCCTGCCCTTCAAGGTCAGCGACGGCCAGATCCGCGACCGCATCCGTCAGTGGTACGGCAGCCGCTGGTTTGCGCCTAACAAACTCAAGCACGCTGCACTCACCGATACGCTGCACGGGGTGTATCTGCCGTACTGGACGTTTGATGCCCATGTCAGCGCGGCATGGCAAGCCGATGCCGGGTATTACTACTACACCACGGAAACCTACCGCGATGCAAATGGCACCACCCAGACACGGCAGGTGCGCCATGTGCGCTGGCAATCTGCATCGGGGAGTCTGCGCCACTTTTTTGATGATGAACTCGTGCCCGGCACTGTGGGGGCGCACCCCCAACTGCTGCGGCAGGTAGAGCCCTTCCCGACCACCACAGATTTGAAACCCTACACCCCCGAATTTGTGCGCGGCTGGACAGTGGAGCGCTACCAGGTTGACCTGGGCAAAGCCGCCAAACTCAACGAGCAAGACATGGACAGCCAGGTGCAAGCCCTGTGCGCGCGGCAGGTGCCCGGCGACACCTACCGCAACCTGCGCGTACAGCGGGAATACGCGGGCCGTACTTTCAAGCACGTGCTGGTGCCGGTGTGGATCGTGGGCTATACCTATGGCAGCAAAAACTACCAGATCATTGCCAATGGCTACACCGGCCAGATTGCGGGTGAGCGGCCGTACAGCTGGGTGAAGATTGGCTTTGCCGTAGTGTGCGCGCTGATCGCGGTGGCCATCGTGCTGGGCATCATGCAAAACGCATGACCGCATGCATCACACAAAAACAATAGCTGGCAACGCTTTATAAATAGCCATTTCCAATAGTTTGGTATTAAAAATTGGCTTCTAGCAAGCGCTACCAGCTATGTTTTCAACAAGGCTTACGCAAATACAAAGGGCTGCCATCGCAGCCCTTTGTATTTGGTAGAACCACACACAGCACAACCTGCGTGTTCGCTATGCCCCAAAATTTATGCGCCCAATACCTCGGCGTTGCGCAACAGGGGTTGCTTTTGGTCTTTGTCAGACAGCAAAAACTCCATTCCTAGATCGGGCCAGGCAATGCCAATGTCTGGATCATTCCAGAGCAGCCCCCGGTCTGACTGTGGTGCGTAGTAATTCGTGGTTTTATACAAAAAATCTGCGCTTTCGCTGAGCACCACAAAACCATGGGCGAAGCCGGGGGGAATCCAGAACTGCTTATGGTTATCTTCGGTCAGCTCCTGCCCCACCCACTGACCAAAGGTGGGAGAGTTCTGGCGGATATCCACTGCCACATCCCATACGGCACCGCGCACCACTCGCACCAGCTTGCCCTGGGCATGCGGTGGCAGTTGGTAATGCAGCCCACGCAGCACACCCATGCTGGAGCGGCTGTGGTTGTCTTGCACAAACTCGAACGTCGTACCCGTCGCGGCATTGAACGCTGCCTGGTTGAAGCTTTCGTAGAAAAAGCCTCGTGCATCCCCAAACACCTTGGGCTCAATCACCATCACTTCTGGAATGGCGGTGGGAGTTGCTTTCATCGCACGCCACCTTTGAGCACCTGCATCAAGTACTGGCCATAGCCATTCTTGAGCAGCGGCTGGGCCAGTTTCTCGACCTGCCCAGCATCAATCCAGCCCGCACGGTAAGCGATTTCTTCGGGGCATGCCACTTTCAAACCTTGACGCTGCTCCAGCGTCGCGATGAACTGCCCTGCCTCTAACAGGCTATCGTGCGTGCCCGTATCCAGCCATGCATAGCCACGGCCCATCAACTGCACGTTCAACTGCCCCTTTTCCAGGTAGAGCTTGTTCAAGTCCGTTATCTCTAGCTCGCCACGCGGGGAAGGCTGGAGCGACTTGGCCAACTCCACCACCTGGCTATCGTAGAAATACAGGCCTGTCACGGCATAGTTAGATTTGGGCACTGGGGGTTTTTCTTCCAAGGATTGAACGCGCGCTTGTGCGTCAAAACCCAGCACACCGTAACGCTCAGGCGATTGCACGTGATAACCAAAAACAGTCGCACCACTGGCTTGCGAACCCGCCTGAAGCAAAAGCCTCGGAAAATCATGTCCATAGAAAATGTTGTCCCCCAACACCAACGCACTGGGAGCACCGCTCAGAAAAGCTTCGCCAATCAAAAATGCCTGTGCCAAGCCATCGGGGCTGGGCTGCACGGCATATTGCAGGTTCAGCCCCCACTGGCTGCCGTCGCCCAGCAATTGCTCAAAGCGCGGCGTGTCCTGCGGGGTGCTGATGATCAGGATGTCCCGAATCCCGGCCAGCATCAGCGTGCTGAGCGGGTAGTAAATCATGGGCTTGTCATACACGGGCAGCAGTTGCTTGCTGATGGCCAGCGTGGCCGGGTGCAGGCGTGTGCCAGAGCCACCTGCGAGGATGATGCCTTTGCGCACTTGTGTTGTCATAAAAACCTATGTTTGATAGCTGCCAGCGCTGGATAGATAAGCGCCAGAGGCCAATTTCTTTACAAAATCTCTTGCAACATGTGCCGTACACCTTGCTGCCAATCAGGCAGGTGCAGCCCCAAGGCGGTTTGCAGTTTGCTGGTGCTCAGGCGTGAGTTACGCGGGCGCTTTGCCGGTGTAGGAAATGCGCTGGTGGGCACGGCTTGGATGGCTTGCACCTTGAAAGCCAAGTCGGGGCGCAACTGCCGTGCCGTAGCGATCACAAATTCGGCATACGCATGCCATGTGGTCTCTCCACCCGCTACGCAGTGGTACAGCCCGAGATGCTCCGGGTGCTGCGCAACATGACGAATCGCGTGCGCCGTGACATCCGCCAGCAGATCCGCCCCTGTCGGCGCGCCAAACTGCTCGTTGATCACGTTCAGTTGTTCGCGCTCTTGTGCCAGCCGCAGCATGGTCTTGGCAAAGTTGCCGCCGCGCGCCGCATAAACCCAGCTGGTGCGAAAGATCAGGTGTTTGCAGCCGCTGGCCTGGATGAGTTGCTCCCCTTGCAGCTTGGTCTGCCCATACACCGACAGCGGGGCCGTGGCAGCGTCTTCTGCACGCGGCGCATTGCCGCTCCCGTCAAACACATAGTCGGTGCTGTAGTGCACCAGCAAAGCATTCAACGCATGGGCTTCGCGTGCCAATACCCCAGGGGTGGTCGCATTGAGCAGCCGTGCCAATTCCACTTCACGCTCGGCTTGATCCACGGCGGTATGGGCAGCAGCATTGACGATCACATCGGGGGCTACCGCCCGCACCGTAGCAGCAATACCTTCGGGGTTCGCTAAATCTCCGCACAGTGTCGTGCTATCACGCCCCAGTGCAACAACCCCCCCCAAGACAGTCAAACTGCGCTGCAGCTCCCAGCCGACCTGACCATTGCAGCCCAAGAGCAGAATCCTCATGCGGACGCCTTAGGCTCGTATTGCTTTTGCAACCAGTCGCGGTAGCTGCCAGACTGGACGTTCTGCACCCACTGCGGGTTGTCCAAGTACCACTGAACCGTTTTGCGAATGCCGGATTCAAAGGTCTCTGCCGGCTTCCAGCCCAGTTCGCGCTCCAGCTTGCGGGCATCAATGGCATAGCGGCGGTCATGGCCTGGGCGGTCTGTCACGTAGGTGATCCGCTCAGCGTACGACAAGCCATCTCCGCGCGGACGCAGCTCATCCAGCAGCGCACACACTGTTTTGACGATGTCGATATTGGCCTTTTCGTTCCAGCCACCGACGTTGTAGGTATCTCCCAACTTACCCGCTTTCAGCACACAGCGAATCGCACTGCAGTGGTCGCGCACATAAAGCCAGTCACGCACTTGCATGCCATCGCCATAAATGGGTAACGGCTTGCCCGCCAAGGCATTCACAATCATCAGCGGAATCAGCTTTTCCGGGAAATGCAGCGGGCCATAGTTGTTGCTGCAATTCGTGGTCAGCACCGGCAGGCCATAGGTGTGGTGCCAGGCACGCACCAAATGGTCCGATGCCGCTTTGCTGGCTGAATACGGGCTGTTGGGCTCGTAGTTGTGGTCTTCGGTGAAAGCCGGCTCGGTGGATGACAAAGTGCCATACACCTCATCGGTGGACACGTGCAAGAAACGGAAACTGGACTTGGCCTCGCTCTCTAGCTCATTCCAGTAAGCACGTACCGCTTCCAGCAAACGGAAAGTGCCCACCACATTCGTTTGAATGAAATCTTCAGGGCCATGAATGGATCGGTCCACATGGCTTTCCGCCGCAAAGTTGATGACCGCACGTGGCTGGTGCTGCTCCAGTAAAGCACTGATGACCGCGCTATCGCCAATGTCGGCTTGCACAAACACGTGGCGTGCATCGCCTTGCAGGCTGGCCAAGTTTTCCAAGTTACCTGCATAGGTCAACTTATCAAGATTCACCACAGGCTCGTCGTTGGAAGCCAGCCAGTCCAAAACAAAATTAGCGCCAATAAAGCCTGCGCCGCCGGTGACAAGAATCATGGGAAGTGCTCAAGACATCAAAGAAAGCAGCCCATTATCAAACACCTGCCTGCTCCTTCAAGGTGGCGCAGTTACCTCCAGCGCTGCTGCGCCATCACCAGCAACCCCTCAAAGATAAGGTTATCGACCAGTTCAAAGGGACGCGTCATGCTGGGCACCATCTTCCAGCCCGCCCCGCCGGCCATCACACAGGCAGGCTCCATGCTGCAGTGCAGATACAAATGCTGGTACATGCGCTCGACCGCGCCGGCAATCGCATAGGTGCCACCGCTGGTCAAAGCATCGCTCGTATTCTTGGGAAAAGGGGTGACCAAGCCGGTTGGCACGTGCAGCCCTGCGGTACCGCTTTCCAGCGCGCGCAGCATGATGCCATGCCCGGGCAAAATCAAGCCGCCCAAGAAGTTACCCTGCGCATCGAGTGCATCAACCGTGACGGCCGTACCCACCATCACCACAATCAAGGGGCGCTCGTTGCCACGCTGCAAGATATGGTGGCGTGCACCAATCATGGCCACCCAGCGGTCGGCCCCCAGGCGCAATGGATGTTCGTAACCATTACTCACCCCCGCTTCATGGACAGAAGGCACCACCCACTGGGGTTCAAAGTTCCAGCCGAGCATCAACTCCATCTGATCGTGCACACGACGGCGCGCCGTCTCTCCTGCCACCACGCAGCCCAGCATATGGGTCGGCGCGGGCAGCTTACTCCAAGGCCCCTCTGCCAAGCGCTCAATGTGTTCCAAAAACTCCGCGCCATGAGCCAGCAAAGCTGCACCGGGACGTGGGGCGTCATACATCGCCCACTTCAAGCGGGTGTTGCCGATATCAATGGCCAAAAAAGTCATGGGCGGCATTATCAAGATTTTTGGCCCTGCATACGTGCGCTTTGCGACACGACCACCCGATCAACGCACCATTTCAGCGCAAATTGTCAAAAAATGCGCGTAGGAAGTGTCTGGCCTTGCAGACAAATTGTTTACCGGTACATTGATTGCTCTTTCCCAACTATTTTTCAGGAGTGAATGTATGGGCCTGTTTAGTTTTATCAAAGAAGCTGGTGAGAAGCTGTTTGGCGGCAAAGATGCACAAGCTGCAGCCCCAGCGACCTCGCAGGGTGAGCTCAATAGCAAGGCAGCCGCAGCGATTGAGAATTACATCCATGTGCAAAATCTGGGCGTCAGCAATCTCAAAGTCAGTTATGACGCCAGCCAGGGCAAAGTCACGGTGGCGGGCGAGGCCCCTACCCAGGCCGTCAAAGAAAAAGTCACCCTGTGCTGCGGCAACGTGGCCAGCGTCACCTCGGTGGATAACCAGATGACGGTGACCTCCCCTGAACCCGAAGCCCAGTACCACGACGTGGTGCGCGGTGATACGCTGTCTGCCATCGCCAAAAAATACTATGGCGATGCCAACAAATACCCAGTGATCTTTGAAGCCAACAAGCCCATGTTGAGCCACCCTGACAAAATCTACCCTGGGCAAAAGCTGCGCATTCCTGCGCTGTAAGCCGCTCTCGATTCCCACATAAAGCGCTCAGAGTGAGCGCTTTACTTTTCCCGAAAGACACCGCCAACTTCCCCGCACAATATAGGGATGAAAACCCTGCTCACTGGCGGCGCTGGCTATATCGGCACCCACACTGCGATCGAACTTTTGCAAAACGGCCATGAAGTTGTCATTTATGACAACTTCATCAACAGCCACACGGAAGCTGTACGCCGTGTTGAAGGCATTACAGGCCAATCCATCACGGTCATTGAAGGGGATGTCCGCGATCAGGCATCGCTCGAAAAAGCTTTACAGCAGCACTGCATTGATAGCGTGGTGCACTTTGCGGGCAAGAAAGCGGTCGGCGAATCAGTAGCGCAACCTGTGGACTACTTTGACAACAACGTCAATGGCAGCTTGGTTTTGCTTCGTGCAATGCAAGCACAGAGCGTGAAAACACTGGTTTTCAGCTCTTCTGCCACCGTATATGGCACCCCCCAGTACCTGCCTTTGGATGAGCAGCATCGCACCGAAGCAGCGAACCCTTATGGCCGCAGCAAGCTGTTTGTAGAAGAAATACTGGCTGACCTACACCATGCCAGTCCCGAATGGTCTGTGGCAGTGCTGCGCTACTTCAATCCGATTGGCGCCCACCCCAGTGGCTTGATTGGCGAAGACCCCGCAGATGTTCCGAACAATCTGCTGCCTTATGTCGCACAGGTTGCCGTAGGAAAGCGTGAACGTATTCAGGTTTTTGGGGGAGACTACCCTACCCCGGATGGCACGGGGGTTCGCGACTATATCCACGTGGTGGATCTTGCACGCGGGCATGTGAAAGCGCTAGAGCGGCTCGCATCCACCACGATGCCTGAATTGCTCACCATCAACCTCGGCACAGGCCAAGGCTGCAGCGTCTTAGAAGTCATTCGTGCCTTCGAAGAGGCTTGCGGCAAAAAACTGCCTTATGAAGTTGTGGCGCGCAGACCTGGTGATATTGCCAGTTACTATGCCAACCCGGCTCACGCACTGGCGGTTCTGGGCTGGAGCGCTGAGAAAGACCTGCTCACCATGTGCGCTGACGCATGGCGTTGGCAAAGCCAAAACCCCAATGGCTATCGCAGTTAAACAATAAAGCGCCCACTACTGCGCTTTATTTTGGATAGTGGTTTACCGCCAAGGCAGCCCTTGTTTGCGCCAGCCGCCAACATTGCCGCGGTGGCCATTCGCATCCACATCTCCTTCAAAACCTTCGAGGATGTTGTAGGCCTCAATACCCAGTTGCTGGGCACGTGCTGCGGCTGCCACCGAGCGCACGCCACTGCGGCACAGCAAAACGGTCTTTCCGCCAGCGGGCACAGCGGCTTGGAGTTGCGCATCGAAATCGGGGTTGTTGGCCATACCGGGCCACAGCTTCCACTGCACGGGCACCGCGCCCGGAACTTGCCCCACCCAGGCGCGCTCGGCGTCGGTGCGCACATCAATCAACACGGCTTCACCCGCCTGCACCCACTGCCAGGCCAACTGCGCAGGAATATCCCCCGCGTAAGCTGCAGCGGGAATGACTTGAAGCGTTTGCGGAGCGGTCATCGCACGATCCTTATGAATGACTAGATTGCAGTGCAGTTTCGCACACGGGCGCTGGGTACGCCACATCATGTTTAATAAAAAAACATAGCTGCCAGCGCCTTCGAAACAACAAACTTAGACGACTTTCAACACCAAGTCATTACTAGTAAAGCGCTAACCGCTATTCTTTTCATATCACCCAGTCTGGGGCTGGGTGCTGGTGCAGTTCTGCGCGCAGACGTGCGTAGTCTGGGCATGCCGATGCGACGACCGCCCAAAACCTGGGGCTATGGTCCATCACGCGCAGGTGCGAGAGTTCGTGAATCACCACGTAATCCAGCACTGGCAGGCGAAAGTGCAGCAGCCGCCAGTTGAGCATGATGCCGCCATCCGCCTTGGCGCTGCCCCAGCGGGTGCGTGCATTGGACAAGCGCAGGCTGTGCCACTGCACGCCCAATTCGGGTGCAAAGCGCTGCAGGCGTTCAGTAAATACGGCCCGTGCATGGCGCAGCCACCATGCATTGACTTGCGCGCGCACGCTGGAGCCTGCTGCATCGGTGGGCAAGTTCACATGCAACGCCCAGCGCTGCTCTCCCACGGCCAACAACTCGCCGCCCCGTGGGGCTGCTGGGTGCAAGTGCAGTTGCAGCACGCCGCCCAGATACGGCAAGTAGGCACCGTGCTGCCAGGCAATCTGCGGCACTTGCTGGTTGCGTGTTTCGCGCTCACCCAGCTTGGCAAGTACCCAGCGCGCCTTCTCCTGCAACACTGCTTCAATGTTGGCCATGCTGGCGCGCAAGGGCGCGCGTACGGTCAGGCCGCTGTCACTGACCTCAAGCCCAATGCTGCGCCTGCTGCTGCGCACCAGCCAATAAGCCACGCGGGCACTGCCCAGTGGGGCGGTGTGCGTGGCTTTCGGGTGGGCAAACTCCAAGGGGCTCAAGCTTGACCGTCGTTGCTGATGGCTGCGGTAGCTGCCGGGTAGGCCTCGGGGTCCAGACGGCGCATTTCGGCTTCGATCCAGGCTTGCACTTCCACCATCAGCTCTTCGTGCTTGCGCCCTGCGCTGGCAATCATCGGGCCCACCGATACATCCACCACACCGGGGGTTTTCACAAACGATTTGCGCGGCCAGCATTTGGCAGAAGTCACGGCAATCGGCACCACGGGAACGCCCGTCATGATGGCCAAACGGGTTGCGCCGGTTTTGTATTCGCCCACTTCGCCACGGGCAACGCGGGTGCCTTCGGGGAACATGATGACCCAGATACCTTGCGCCAGCAGACGCTTGCCTTGCTCCACCACCTTGTGGAACGCACGAGAGCCATGCTTGCGGTCAATGTGAATCATGTCCAGGCTGCCAATCGACCAGCCAAAGAAGGGGATGCTCAGCAGCTCTTTCTTGAACACATAGGCCAAAGCGCGGGGCATGATCGCTGGCATCAAAAAGGTTTCGTAGGTCGATTGGTGCTTGCACAGCAGCACCACGCCTTGCTGCGCATCCGTAGGCAGGTTTTCCATGCCTTGCACACGGTATTTCACGCCACAAAACCATCCAGCGCTGTCCACACTCAGCTTGAGCCACGCGCGGGCAATCTTCCAGCGCAGCGCTGCAGAGCCACCGAACAGGCGCACGATCAAAATCAGCAAGGTATAAGGAACGACAGTGATGCCCATCCACAGCATGTGGATCACAGAGCGAATAAACGACATGAAGGCAGTCCTAACGATAGGCCAGTGTCAAAAACAGAGAGTGTGCACCAATTAACCCGTAACCACGGGGGCAGGAGGTGGCACCTGCACATCGGGCGCCAGCGCATCGGCCAGCGCTTTCCAACTGGTGTAGCGCGGTATATGTGACGCCATGTCGGAGGCAGGCGTTTGCTCATCCAGCTGCAAGCAGATCACATGGGCATGCATCGCTTCACCAGCCTGCAAATGCTTGGCGTTTTGCCCAACCACCCACACTTCGTGCGGCTCTGCACCGTACCGGGCAGCCACTTGCTGCAGCAAGCCGGGCGCAGGCTTGCGGCACGCGCAGTGCTCTTCCGGCGTGTGCGGACAAAAAAACACCGCCTCGATGCGCGCCCCGGCAGCAGCCAGCTCCCGCTGCATGCGCAAATGAATGGCGTTGAGGTCATTCACATCAAAACTGCCGCGCCCCAGACCAGGCTGGTTGGTGGCCAGCGCGACATGCCAGCCGCCACGGTTGAGCTGTGCCACCGCTTCCAGCACCCCTTCTTGGGGCGTCCAGTCCTTGAGCGCCACAATGGAATCCTCGCCCTCCATATTGAGGGTACCAATGCGATCCAAGATAGCGAGCTTCATAGGCAATAAGCAGTCAATGCAAGCAATCGGCACATGATAAAAGCGGCGGTGCCAGGGTTATGAAAACCCCAAGCACCACCGCTTTTTGTCGGTCACCGCGCTTGGGTTAAGCGCCGGTCCAACGGCGCAATGCCAGCGATGCGTTGGTGCCACCAAAGCCAAAGCTGTTAGACAAGACCGTGTTCAACTGCGCATCGCGGGTTTGGGTTACCAAAGGCATCGCACCCAAAGCTTCATCGGGGGTTTCCACGTTCACAGATCCCGCGATGAATTGCTTGTTGAGCATAATCAGGCAGTAAATCGCTTCCTGCACACCCGTAGCTCCCAGCGAATGCCCCGTCAACGACTTGGTCGACGAGAAAGGCGGTACCTTGTCACCGAACAAGGCCTGCATGGCACGCACTTCTTGCATATCACCCACCGGGGTCGATGTGCCGTGGGTGTTGATGTAGTCGATCGGTGCGTTCACTGTTTCCAGGGCCTGCTTCATGCACGCCACAGCACCGTCGCCCGATGGAGCCACCATGTCTTCACCGTCGGAGGTCGCGCCAAAGCCCACCACTTCGCCCAAGATGTGGGCGCCGCGTGCCAGTGCATGCTCCAGGCTTTCCAGCACCACAGCGCCGCCACCGCCAGCAATCACAAAGCCGTCACGGTGGGCATCGTAAGCACGCGAAGCCTTCTCGGGTGTTGCGTTGTATTTGCTGGACATGGCACCCATGCCATCAAACAGCAACGACATCCCCCACGACAGCTCTTCGCCGCCGCCTGCAAACATCACGTCCTGCATGCCCCAGGCGATTTGCTGGGCCGCAGCGCCAATGCAGTGCGCCGATGTCGAGCATGCCGATGTGATGGAGTAATTGATGCCCTTGACCTTGAAATTGGTCGCAAGACAAGCCGATACCGTTGAGCTCATACAACGTGTGACCTGATAGGGCCCCACGCGGCGAATGCCTTTCTCACGCAGCGTATCTGCCGCTTCGATCTGGTTGGCAGGTGATCCACCGCCCGAGCCCATGATCAAACCAGTGCGCGGGTGGCTCACCATCTCTGGAGGCAAACCTGCTTGTGCAATGGCGTCTTCCAGCGCGATCTGCGCGTAAGCCGCTGCATCGCCCATAAAACGCAACTGCTTGCGGTCAATGCGCGCTTCCACGTCGATCTCGGGAATGCCAGCCACTTGACTGCGCATACCCAGTTCTGTGAACTTGGGCATGGCTTTGATGCCGGATCGACCTTCGCGCAGCGAAGTCTCCACCGTCGCCAAGTCGTTACCAATGCACGAGACAATGCCCGCGCCCGTGATCACTACGCGTTTTGTCATGCCGCAGTCCCTTGACCGTCACCTTCACGCAGGAACAACCCTACGCGCAGGTCGTTGGCTACATAGATTTCCTTGCCATCCGCAAATAGGCGCGCATCGCCAATCGCCATGTTCAGCTTGCGCTTGATGACGCGCTTGATGTCGATTTCATAGCGCACCAGCTTCACGTCGGGGCCAACTTCCCCCGTAAATTTCACTTCGCCAGCACCCAGCGCACGGCCGCGACCGGGCAGTTGCAGCCAAGTGAGATAAAAGCCAATCAGCTGCCACATGGCGTCCAAACCCAAGCAGCCGGGCATGACGGGGTCACCTTGGAAGTGGCACTTGAAGAACCACAAATCGGGGTTGACATCCAATTCAGCTACGATTTTGCCCAGTCCATGCGCGCCACCATCTTCAGAGATGTGTGTGATGCGATCAAACATCAGCATGGGAGGCAGAGGCAAACGTCCGCTATCGGGCTTAAACAACTTGCCTTCACCAGAAGCGATCAGTTGTTCATATGAAAAAGATTCAGCCATTTTCTAACTTGCTCCGCAGCGGCTGAGCCGCTACTTGGTTTCTCGTGTATGTGATCGCGACAGTTTAAACGCGTGCTGCGCACAGCCGGACATTATGGAAGTTCACAGCCAGCTTGGCGGGCGAAAGCCCACGCAATCTTCACATAACGTATCAATCACACCCTGTTTGCTCAAATTTTCTTGCGTTGCTTGGCACACCAAGCTACGACAACCACGCAAAACAGCCACAACGGCCATAACCCCCAGTGCGATACCCAGCGCGCAAAAGGTGTGATGCCGTCTCGCCCATGCACCTGCGCCAAGAGCACGTCGCGGGTGTAGGGCTGCAAAGCCGCTTGCACCGCGCCGCGGTGGTCAATCACCGCCGTAGCTCCTGTATTGGTAGCACGCAGCATCGGGCGTTCAAACTCTAAAGCGCGCATGCGGCTGATCTGCAAGTGCTGATCTACCGCAATGCTGTCGCCAAACCATCCAATATTGCTGACATTGACAAATACTGTCGGAGCCTTAGAAACATCAGCAAAGCGTGCTCCTAATTCTTCTCCGAATAAGTCTTCGTAACAAATATTGGGCGCCCAGCGCTCACCCCGCCAGACAAAAGGTGCCTGACCCACGCTGCCGCGCGAAAAGTCACCCAAGGGTATGTTCATCATGCGAACAAACCACTGAAACATCGGAGGAATGAATTCGCCAAAGGGCACCAAATGGTGCTTGTCGTACCTATATTCTGGCATTTCCCCGGGCATCCAGCCCACGACGGCATTGCTATAGCCCCGCACTTCATTACCCAAAGGGATGCCGATCAATCCGGCCGATGTGCTTTGGGGCTGCCGATACGGCGCAGAAATTGCTTTCCAATACCCTGCTGGCAACTGCTGCGGCAGCAACGGAATCGCGGTTTCCGGCGCTACCACCAGTTCCGCCTGCGGATGCAGCAAACGCTCGCCATACCACTGCAATGCCTGCTCGACCCCGCTGCCGGGTATGAATTTTTCATCTTGCGCAATATTGCCCTGCAGCAAGGCCACCGTCACAGCGGGGCGTTCGGGTGATTGGGCGGAATCAGACATTTGGGCCTGCTGCTGACTCCAGCCAGCGCCTAACCATACCGTACACCCAACCAAGCCGACACCCACTAACTGCAGTTTTTGGGACCACAAAATGCGCGACTGCGCCACGCCCATCGCCAAGGCTGCAGCTACCAGCCCGGTGCCATACACACCGAACCAGCGGGGCCAGGCCGACAAAGGCCCCTCCACATGGGCATAGCCCACCGCGCCCCAGGGAAAGCCTGTCCACAGCGTGCCGCGCGCCAGCTCTGCCAACGTCCAGCATGCGGCAAACAGCATGACGGCGTGCCAGCCCGGTCGTGCCCAGCGCTTCCACAGCCAAAGCGCAACCGCGTAATAGCTGCCCAAAAAAGCCGCCAGTGCCAGCACCGCAACCACGGCCAAAGGCGCGGGCAAGCCACCATAGGTGTGCATGGAAATAAACAGCCACCAGAAAGTGGCGGTCAGCCAGGTGGTGGCAAACAGCCCCGCCAGCCATGCCACTTGCTTGGCGCTGTGCGCGCGTTGCACACCGACACACAGCACGCTGAGTGACAGCAGTTGCAGCCACCACAGCGGCTGCCCATTCGAAGGCCATGCCAGTGAGGCCGCTTGCAGCGCACCCGAGCCCACCATGGCTACCATCCAGCCCCAGAGCTGGGTGCGCTGCGCTGGCGCCGGGGCCACTGCGCTCATGCAGTGCGCTCCTGTGGCCAGTCATCAGATACACGGGTGACCTGAAACCACCGCACCGCACCACCTTTGGCATGCAGCACCGTCAACTTCAACCCCGCAGCCTGCAGTGACTCACCACGCTTGGGCAATCGCCCCATTTCATGGCTGACCCAGCCACCAATCGTTTCGAATGTATCCACGCCGTCTTCGCTGGGGAAAGTCACGCTGAACGCCTCTTCCACACGTTCGAGCGGCGTATGACCAGCCACGCGGTAGGTGTTGTCAGCCAGGGCAAAGATGTCGCCATCCTCTTCAGGCACATCGAACTCGTCTTCGATTTCACCCACTATTTCTTCGAGCACGTCTTCCATCGTGACCAGGCCCGCCACGCTGCCAAATTCGTCCACCAAAATGCTCATGTGGTTGCGATTGGATCGAAATTCGCGCAGCAGGTCGTACAAGCCTTTGGTCTCAGGCACAAACGTTACGGGCCGCAGCAAGGCACGCACATTCATGGTGGGAGAGCGCTGCAGCTTGAGCAAGTCTTTGGCCATCAAAATGCCAATGATGTTGTCACGCTCGCCTTCGTAGACCGGGAAACGAGAGTGGGCCGTGCGGATCACTTGCACCAGCATCTCGGCGTAGGGAGCTTCGATGTCCAGCAGGTCCATGCGAGGAGCGGCCACCATGATGTCGCTGGCGGTGCGGTCTGCCATGCGAATCACGCCTTCCAGCATGACGCGTGCTTCGGTGCCAATGACTTCGTTGTCTTCGGCTTCGGCCAGGGTTTCGATCAACTCATCCTTGGAGTCGAGCCCCGGATGAATGAATTCGACAATTTTTTGCAGGAAAGTGCGCTTGTCTTCGCGCTCAGCATGGCGCGCAGGATGCGGGTCAGACACAGTCTTTCAGTGCAGGACGTGCGGTAGTGAATAGGGCCCCAAGGATAGCGGATTCCCGTGCCCCAGCAATGACCACCTGCGGGTAACCGCGCCTGCTACACACATTTAAGGCGCTGACTTATGGCGCCCCTCGCGCACCCCTTGGCGAATTTCCTGCACATCCGCCAAGATGCTCCAAAACTGCTTGGCCTGTTTTTTGAACTGGTAGTCCACCTCGGCGACTTGGTTGTCCCACAGCTCTGAAACTTGGCTCTCCAGCCCTGCTGCGGGCAGCTGCAAATAGGCTTCGGATTCGGTGCCATCGCGTTTGACGCGAGCGCCTGCATTGCGCGCAATCTTGAGCATGGGCGTGTTCTCGCTCAGCGCGTGAATGAACATCATCTCCACACCCTTGTTGCGTGAGTGCAGCATTGCCCGTGCAAACAAGCGGGTGCCCAGCCCCAGCCCCCGTGCAGTTTTCAGCACGGACACGCCAAATTCCGCGCAATTGCTGTGTTCGGCCAAGTCCACATAGGCCAGGTGCGCCATGGCAATCAGCTCCAGGCGGCGATTGAAGATGCCAAAAATATCGTCACGCGCAAAGTTCAGGTTGTCGGCATAGCGCACCACCTGCTCATCATTGGCGGCATAACCAAAGCGCAGGTAGCGATCGCTTTGGTCCAGCTTGAGCAAGTGCGCGCGGATGCGCGCGCGGTGGCGCTCGGACAGCTCGCGAATCGGCACCATGCTGGGCACGCTGCGCTTGGCCGATGCCTTGCGCAGCCATTGCTTGCTGGCTTTCCAAGGAGAAGTGATCCAACGGAGGGGCTCTGTCATGGTCAAAGTCCTGTGCGAGAGGCTTGGCGCGTGGTTTCAGCCATTGCACCACACTTTGATATCTATCCGGTGCGCAGCCTAAACCTAGGGTTTACGTGTATTTGCTGCATTGCAACATAAAACCTTTACCCTGGATATGAAGGGGCCCAAACTTGCCGGGGTGGCGTGCCCCGAACGCGGCTTTTGCACCACAAAAAACAGCGCCCGTAGGCGCTGTTTTCCATGTCATATCAAAAAGTGAGCTGCCGGCGCTTTATTAACGACAATTTCAAATTCAAAGCACGTTGAAGTGCTTATAAATAATACGAGAGTAGCTATCTTTTTATTTTTACACGGGCACTGAGGTCGTCGCCTTCACGCGGTCCAGCACAAAGCTGGTTTTGCAATCCGATACGCTGGGGTGCTTGAGCAAGGTTTCCATGATGAAGCGGCTGTAGTGCTGCATATCAGCCACCACTACGCGCAGCAGGTAATCCATCTCACCGGTCAGTGATGCGCACTCCACCACTTCGGGCCAGTTTTGCACGCTTTGCTTGAACGCATCCATGGGGTTGCGCTTGTGGGTTTCAGAGCTTTTTTCCAGCCGCACGTTCAAATATGCCGTCAGGCCCAGCCCCACTTTTTCAGGAGGCACCAAGGCCACGTAGCGCTCGATCACCCCTGCTTCCTCCAGCCGCTTGACGCGGCGCAGCACCGCGCTGGGCGAAAGGCCCACCTGCTCGCCAATCACGTCATACGTTTCACGGCCATTTTCCTGCAGCCGGCGCAGGATGGATCGGTCAAGCTTATCGAGGGTGTGTTCTGCAGTCATGTGGTGGAATTTTAGGGAGGCAATCAGTCATATATAAGAGTTGGCTGCAGATTTTTGCAAACAAGCATTACCTCACGCCTTTATTTTGATATTGCAGCGCCCGTGCTAACCCTCTGTTGCGCCGCTTCCTAGGTAAAGCCCCATCCCCAAATCAGGTGCAGCCTTCAAGAATGTTTGCGGGCATCGGAACTTCTGCAATGAAAGGCACTGACATGGATCGACTGTGGTTGAAGGAATATCCCGCCGGGGTTCCTCACGATATCAAGCCTGAGGAATACAGCTCCGTCGTGGAACTGCTGGAAGATTCATTGAAGAAGTATGCCGATCAGCCCATCAGCGTGTGCATGGATGTGTGGATGAAGTATGGCGAGCTGGACAAGCTCTCCCAGCAGCTCGGTGCCTGGCTGCAAAGCCTGCAGCTGGAACCCGACGCCCGGGTTGCCATCATGCTGCCCAATATTCCGCAGTTTGCCGTCAGCATGGCGGGGGTGCTGCGCGCGGGCTACACCTGCGTCAACGTCAATCCGCTGTACACCGCGCGTGAGCTGGAGCACCAGCTCAAAGACTCTGGCGCCACGGTCATCATCATCTTGGAGAACTTCGCGCACACCTTGGCGGACGTGATTGGGCGCACGCGTATCCAGCATGTGTGCATGACCGCCATGGGCGACCTGCTGGGCGCAGCCTACGGCGCATGGATCACGTTTGCCGTACGGCACCTCGCCAAAATGGTGCCCAAGTACGAAATTGCGCTGGATGGCCGCAGCGTCACGCCCTTCAAGAAAGCACTGTCCATCGGTGCTGGCAAGCCGCTGCGCAAACCCTCCGTCAACCACGACAGCATCGCCTTTTTGCAATACACCGGGGGCACCACGGGCCTGTCCAAGGGGGCGATCCTCACCCACCGCAACATCATTGCCGCCACCTTGCAGGCCGAAGCATGGTTTGCGCCGGCCTACCAGGGGCAACCCAACCTCAGCAAGTTGCACAGCATTGCCGCCTTGCCGCTCTACCACATCTTTGCCCTGACCTTGCTGCTGCTGGCGCTGCGCCAAGGCTCCAGCCTGAGCCTGATTCCCAATCCGCGCGATATTCCCAAATTTGTCGAAGTGCTGCGCAAGCGCCCCTTCCACACCCTGCCGGCCGTGAACACCTTGTTCAACGCCTTGCTGCAAAACGAGAAGTTCCGTGCCATCGACTTCTCCGCGCTGGCCGTCTCCCAAGCGGGGGGCATGGCCGCCTCGGAAGGTACCGCCAAGCAATGGCAAAAAGTGACCGGCAAAGTCATGATTGAGGGCTGGGGCATGAGCGAGACGTGCGCGATTGGTACCAACAACCCCGTCACCGCCACCCACTTCAGCGGCACGATTGGCCTGCCCCTGCCGGGCATTGATATCGCTATCAAAGATGATGATGGCAACAACGTCCCACAAGGGCAAAACGGCGAAATCTGCATCAAAGGCCCGAACGTCATGCGCGGCTATTACAACCAGCCCGAAGAAACCGCCAAAGCCTTCACCGCCGATGGCTTTATGCGCACCGGTGATATCGGCGTGATGGACGAGCGGGGCTACACCAAGATCATTGATCGCAAGAAAGACATGATTTTGGTCAGCGGCTTCAACGTCTTCCCCAACGAGCTGGAAAACGTCATCTCGCTGTGCCCCGGTGTGGTGGAATGCGCTGCCGTGGGGGTGCCCGATGAACACTCGGGCGAAGCGATCAAGGTGTTTGTCATCAAAAACGACCCCTCGCTGACCGAAGAGCGTTTGATGCGCTACTGCCACGACAACCTGACAGGCTACAAGCGCCCCAAATACATCGAGTTTCGCGAAGAATTGCCCAAGACCAATGTGGGCAAAATTTTGCGCCGCGAACTGCGTAACACCCCCGCCGCTGCCAAGGCGCCAGCCCCGCATTGAACATGCCCGCCACCACCTCAACACCGGGCCTGTGGCCCGGTATGTTTTTCCTGGAAAGAGGCTGGCTGTCTGCCAACAACATCGTGTTTGTGGATGCACACAGCGCCGCCGTGGTAGACACCGGGTACTGGGTGCACGCCGCACAAACCGTGGATCTGGTGCGCAGCACCATTGGTGGCAAGCCACTCACGCACATCCTCAACACCCATCTGCACAGCGACCACTGCGGCGGCAACGCGGCCTTGCAGGCGCAGTGGCCCAGCGCACAAACCTGGATTGCCCCGGGCCAAGCGCAGCATGTGGCGCAGTGGAACCCTGTTGCGCTGAGCTACACCCCAACCGGCCAGACATGCCCGCCCTTTCAGGCACAGCATGTGCTGCAACCGGGCACCGACATCCAACTGGGCGCGCAAACCTGGCAAATCCATGCTGCGCCGGGACATGACCCGCACTCCATCATCTTGTTTGAGCCTGAACGCCGCATACTGATCTCAGCCGACGCGCTCTGGGAGCACGGCTTTGGCGTGGTCTTCCCGGAAATTGAAGGCATCCAGGCGTTTGAAGAAGTCACTGCCACCCTAGATGTGATTGAAGCCTTGCAACCCGCCTTGGTGCTGCCCGGCCACGGCCCCATGTTCAGCGATGTTTTCAGTGCACTGACCACGGCCCGCCAACGCCTGCAAGGCTTTGTGCAGCGCCCTGAGCGCCATGCCCGCTACGCGGCCAAGGTGCTACTCAAATACAAGCTGCTGGAGTGGCAAACCCTGCCGCTGCAGCAAGCACATGACTGGTGTTTGCAAACCCCCTACATCGGGCTATTGCACGCCCAGTATTTCGCGGCGCACACACTGCAGGCTTGGCTGGATCAGTTGGTGCAAGAACTCGTGGGCAGTGGCGCAGCCGCCATCGAGCAGCATGATGGCACCACCATGCTGTGCAACCGCTGATTGCTGTGCCGCTGTCTTGCGGGCACAACTCCCCACTGCCCCGCCCACAATCGGTTAAAAGACCTGCGTACACGCTGCTGCTCCAGGCCCTTCGGCTTTCAGGCTGCTACGGTGCGTTCAGAGCAGCAGAAAAGAAAGCAGGGAGATATTCACCATGGAAATTGCACTGGTAGGTTGCGGCGCTATCGGGCGCAGCGTACTGACGCTGTTGGAGCAGTACCCCCACGTACACCCCAAGTGGGTGGTGGTGTCACGGATCACGCCACAGCTGCTGGAGGCGCTGGCAGATTTAGCACCGGGCGCGCAGCTCGTACACGCTCTCCCAGACACTGCGCACCCCGCTCTGTTGGTGGAGTGCGCCGGCCACAGTGCGATTGCGCAGCATGTGCAGCCCGCGCTGGAGCGCGGCATTGCTTGCGTGGTGGCCTCCATCGGGGCTTTGAGTACGCCCGGCATGGCGCAAGCCCTAGAGGCCGCCGCCGCAGCAGGCAACACCCAGATACAGCTGGTATCTGGCGCGATTGGAGGCGTGGATGCCCTGTCTGCCGCACAGCTCGGAGGGTTAGCTCAAGTGATCTACACCGGGCGCAAACCGCCTTTGGCATGGGCGGGTACCCCCGCTGCAGCATGGTGTGAGCTGGCCAGCCTGCGCGAAGCAGTGTGCATTTTTGAGGGCACCGCGCGCGAAGCTGCCTTGCGTTACCCCAAAAATGCCAATGTGGCCGCAACGGTGGCACTGGCCGGGCTGGGGCTGGATCACACCACGGTGCGCCTGTTTGCCGACCCCGCCGTCGACACCAATGTGCACCACATCCAAGCCCGCGGTGCTTTTGGCTGCATGGAACTGACTTTGCAAGGCAGGCCCTTGGCGGCCAATCCGAAAACATCCGCCCTGACGGTCTACAGCATCGTGCGCGCCATCGTGCAACGCACGGGCAGGTGGGTGATGTAAGGGCTGCGGCCTACACCCCTCGTCCCTCACCGATCGGCGCAGCACAGAACGCTGCAGCAGATACAGCGCTCCACGCAAAAATGGCTGCCATGCGGGCAGCCATTTTTAGGGGGGCGTAAATTCAACTTACGGCAAATCGCGGTTGTATTCCGCCATGGTCACCTTCGGGCCTACGGTGCCCAGCCGGGCTTTGAGCGACTGGGGCTGGCCGGTAATCAAGGCCGCGTAGTTGGTGGTGTTGGACAGTACCTTCTTCACGTAATCACGTGTTTCCGTGAAAGGCACATTTTCGGCCCAGATCGCACCATCCAGCACGGGGCCATTGCGCCAATTGCGCGGGCGACCTGGCCCCGCGTTATAGCCCGCTGCGGCCATCGGCATAGAGCCATCAAAGTCATCCAGCGCCAGCTTCAGGTAGGACGTGCCGATGACGATGTTCACATCGCGGTCGTTGATCATGCTGGGCTGAAAGTCCGTCATGCCAATTTTCTTGGCCGTCCAACGGGCCGTGGCGGGCATCACCTGCATCAAACCCGATGCCCCCACGTGTGAGCGCGCATCCATGATGAAGCGGCTCTCCTGGCGGATCAAGCCATACACATAGGCCGGGTCCAGCCCAATATTCTTGGACTGCGCAATTACGGCATCGTGGAATGGCATGGGAAAACGCTGCTTCCAGTCGATCACCTCGCGGGTGCGCTCACTGGTGTTGATACAGCGATCCCACACCTGCTGTTTGCACGCCAAGTCGGCCGCCGCCAGCAGTTCGCGGTCGGTCATTCCGCCGGGAATGTGCAGTCCCACGGTGTAATTCCACTCGCGCACACCTTCGCTGCGCAGCCCCATGTTGATGGCATACAGCGCACGCTGCAGCCCAGGATTTTGGGCCGCAGCAGCTTGCTCTTGCGGTGTCAGCGGCTGGGGCGCAGGCGGCATCTGTACCACTTGCCCCAAATCTTCCAGCGCCAGCTTTTCATAGAAGCCCTTCACGCTGGCAATGCTTTGCAGCAAACGCTGCGCTTCGGCCTGTTCGGCCTGGCTCACGTGGCGGTCATTGAGCAAAGCGCGCGCCTTCCAGTAGACCCAGGCGCTGTCAGCTTGCAATGCAGCGGGCATGGCATCGATCGTCTTGCGCACGGCTTTCCAGTTGCCGGCGCGCAAATTGGCGCGCACCATCCACTCCTGCGCCTCTTCGGACATGCGCTCGGACTTGCCAGCCTTGGCAAAGTAGTCCACGGCATCGCTGGACAAGCGGCGTGCGCTGACCTTGCCGATCACCCCCCACACCCAGTCGCGCTCTTCGGCGCGCAGCTGGCTGCCCCAGCGCGTGTCCATCAAATTGGCGGCTTGTTCCGGGTCATTGCTGGCAATGCGGATCAGCGCCAGCGAAGCCAGCTCGCGGCGTGTGTCGCCACGCACCTTGCTGGTGCCTGCCAGGTATTTCGCGGGCGATGCAAACACTTCGCTCACATGCTGCAAAGCATCCGGCGCGACGATGGCCACGGCACGGCGCGCACCGGTCTGGCGGTTCAGCTCTGCGGACAGGCGTGCGCGCTTCCAGATGTCGTTGTCGTCAAGCTTTTTGATGGCATACAGCTCACTAGCGGCATAGGTGCAGCCGTCATCGGCATCGCGCTGCCCATGCCACAGGCGCACCACTTCTTGCGTCGCGTGCTCGGGCTGGCGCTGCTCAATGGTTTGGATGGCCAGGTCATAGCACCGCACTTCCTTGTCGTCGTTCATGCGGTACTCGGGCAGCATGCGCGCAAAGTCATTCCACTGGCGGCGCTGTCCCAGCAGCAGCAGCCAGTCGTTGCGCAGCCGGTCTTCTTGGTAAGTGCCACGCCAACGTTGTAAAAACGCATCAACCTCGGACGGTGCTGCCGTGTTCAAGCGTGCCTTCAATTCCCAGTACGCCGCCCACGGCTCCAGCGGGTGGCCTGCCGCCTGTGGAAGCAACGCAGAAAGCCGCGCTTTGTCACCTTTGCGCGCTGCTTCCTGCATTTGCAGCAAAACATTGTCCGCCGCTGTTTGGGCTGCTGCCCAAGAAACGGGAAGGCTTAAAAGTGCGGCCGCGCAAAGCGGTGTCAGAATCTTGTGCAATTGCATGGGGGAATTATGTGATGGACAAAACGGCCCTTCGACGCACTTTGGTACAGCAACGCCTGAATATGGCAGACCGCCTACAGTGCGCAGACGATTTACAACGCGTGATGCGCATTTGGCTGGTGCATCGCCCCGATCTGGTCATAGGTGCTTACTGGCCGATCAAGGGCGAATTTGACCCCTTGCCGGTGCTGCACCGCTGGAAAGAGGATGGCGAATTGCTCGACAAACCCCAGCGCCGCCGCATTGGCCTGCCGGTGATCGACAAAGTCACCAAGACCATGCGCTTTCACGCCTGGCACCCCGGCTGCCCGATGGAAGAGGATGCCTACGGCATTCCCAAACCCAAAGACACCGAGGTGATTACCCCCTCTTTGCTGTTTGTGCCCTGTGTGGGTTATGCCCCCGGCGGCTACCGTCTGGGCTATGGCGGTGGGTTTTATGACCGCACGCTCTCCAGCCTCAGCCCGCGCCCGTTCACGGTGGGGCTGGGCTTTACGCAGGGTTTTATTGAAGATTTCCTGCCAGAACCCCACGATGTGCCGTTAGACGCCATCCTGAACGACAACGGCGTCGTTTGGCCGGTGTGATGGTGTTTAGACTGTTTGTATGCCTGTTCGCAAAAAGAAATCGGTTCCCCAGCGTCTGCTGCTGCAGCGCCCCCCGCTAACCCCCATGCACGAGCCGCTCACGCCTGACGAAGTGCAACGCCTGCAGCGCCACATGCGCAAGCATGGCCCACGCAGCCTCACGCCGCGCCAGCACGATGCCATCTGGGACTTTCTGTTTGACTTGCCCGAGAGCCAGGTGTGGCTGTCGCACATGGTGGAACAAACCCAGGCCGCCCAGGCCAGTTTGCGCCCCCGTGCAAAAAAAGAAGCTTAAGGCGCTGTTACTGCAACGGTTTTCAATAGTTATCCACCTCAGACCTAAGCATTACAAGCGCTAGGCGCTATGTTTTCCTTTAAGGAGCGCACCATGCTGCAGCTGTACATTGGCAACAAGAACTACTCCTCATGGTCGATGCGCCCCTGGGTGGCGATGCGCCAGTTGGGCATCGCCTTTGAGGAAGTCATGGTGCGCTTTGACAGCTTTGCGCCCAACTCCCAGTTCAAGCAGACCATGCGGGCGCTCAGCCCCACGGGCAATGTGCCGCTGCTGGTGCACGACGGCCTGGCCGTGTGGGACACGCTGGCGATTGCCGAATATCTGGCAGAAACCTTCCCCCTCGCCGGCGTGTGGCCCCGCGCAGTGGACGACCGGGCCCGCGCACGCAGCCTGTGCGCAGAAATGCACAGCGGCTTTACTGCCCTGCGCAGCCACTGCCCCATGAACATCGAAGCCCATCTGCCCGAGGTGGGGGCCAAGGTCTGGGCCGAGCAAGCCGGTGTGCGCGCGGATGTGGCGCGCATCGTCGAGATGTGGAGCACCCAGTTGCAAACCCACGGCGGCCCCATGCTGTTGGGCGCTTTCAGCATGGTCGATGCGTTCTTTGCCCCGGTGTGCATGCGCCTGCACACCTACGACCTGCCCGTGCCACCCGCCATTCGCGCCTACATCGACCGCGTGCGTGCCCTGCCCGCGGTGCAGGAGTGGAGCCGCGCCGCACTGGCCGAGCACGACTTTGTGCCAGAAGACGAGCCTTACCGTACGCAGCGCTAAGCGCTTGCCCCCACTTACACCGCCTGCGCCTGCTTCCAGCGCTGCCAGCCCTTGGCGCGCAGATCGCACGCGGGGCAGGTGCCGCAGCCATAGCCCCAGTCGTGCAGCACATCGCGCGTGCCTTCGTAGCAGGTGTGGGTGTCTTGCACGATCAGCTGCACCAGCGCCTCGCCCCCCAACGCATGGGCCATCTGCCACGTGGCGGCCTTGTCAATCCACATCAGCGGCGTGGCAATGCGCAGGCGGCGCTCCAAACCCAGGTTCAGCGCCAGCTGCATGGCTTTCATGGTGTCGTCGCGGCAATCCGGGTAGCCTGAAAAATCCGTTTCACACACGCCGGTCACAATCACTTGCAGCCCGCGGCGGTACGCCAGCGCCCCCGCCAGCGTCAAAAACAGCAGATTGCGCCCCGGCACAAAGGTGTTGGGCAAGCCATCGGCCTGCATGGCAAAGGCCACATCATCGGTCAGCGAAGAACCGCCAATTTGCTTGAGCACATCCAGGCTCAGCACATGGTCGTCCCCCAGCTTGGGCGCCCACTGCGGAAAATCTGCACGGATTTTTTCCAGCACGCGCAGGCGCTGCGTCATCTCCACGCTATGGCGCTGGCCGTAGTCAAAACCCAAGGTTTCTACGCGCTCGTACTGAGCGAGCGCATGGGCCAGGCAGGTGGTGGAATCTTGTCCACCCGAAAACATCACAAGTGCGGTCGTATGCATGGGCGAAATTACAGCACGCTCGCGCACACCCCCTGCGCACTTGGGGCATGCACCGCCCCGCTGCCCGCCTATTTGAACTGCTGGCGCAAAAACGGCTTGTGGCGACCAATGTGCTCCAACTGTGCAGGTGCCACCGAGCCGCCCAAGTCTTCGCCCTCATTGTTCAATACATCGGTGGCATACGTCAGGGCCTGCTTGACCACATCCTCTTCACTCACGCCCTGTTTGGCCGCCAAGTCCATGGCCATCCGGCGCATGGCGCGCTGGCCCAGCATCCACATGGCGGCGTAGGCATCCCAGGCGGCAGCATTTTTTTTGAGCTTGTCGTGCTCGGCCAAGATGTCTTTGAGCGGCATGGCCAGCACCGCTTGCAGATCTTTCATCTGCGCCTGCATGGCCTCCCACTGCGCCTCACGCTCCAGTGCAGCCGCTGCCGCCTGGGCCTGCGCATCCGGCGCCTCAGGCACGAGCACGCTGCCGTCGGGGTTCAGCTGGGCAATGGTCAAAGAAGCAAGCAGGGACATGGCAGCACGCACAAACAAAACAATAAGGGGGCAACTCTAGCAACAAAGCCCATTCCCTCGCACACGCCTCTACACTTGCTGGCATGAAGATTTACCAGGTCGGCGGCGCCGTGCGCGACCGCCTGTTGCAGCGCCCTTTTCATGACACCGATTGGGTGGTTGTGGGCGCCACCCCCGAAGACATGACAGCCCAAGGCTTTACGCCTGTGGGCAAAGACTTCCCCGTGTTCTTGCACCCCAAAACCCACGAGGAATACGCACTGGCGCGCACCGAGCGCAAAAGCGGCGTGGGCTACCGCGGCTTTGTGGTGCATACCTCGCCCGACGTCACACTCGAAGAAGACTTGGCCCGGCGCGACTTGACCATCAATGCCATAGCAGCCCCCGCAGACTGGACGGGCGTTGGAGCCATATTTGACCCTTATAACGGCCAAGCGGATTTGCAAGCCAAACTGCTGCGCCATGTGACCGATGCGTTCCGCGAAGACCCGGTGCGCATCCTGCGCGTGGCCCGCTTTGCGGCGCGTTTTGAGGACTTCAGCGTCGCCCCCGAAACGCTGCAACTGATGCGCGAGATGGTGCAAGCTGGCGAGACCGACCACCTGGTGCCCGAGCGCGTGTGGCAGGAAATCTGCCGCGGGCTGATGGAAGCCCAACCCTCACGCATGTTTGAGGTGCTGCGCAACTGCGGTGCCTTGCAAGTCATCCTGCCCGAGCTCAACCGCCTGTGGGGCGTGCCGCAGCGCCCCGAGTACCACCCCGAGGTGGACTCCGGTGTGCACGCCATGCTGGTGCTGGACATGGCCGCGCAGTTGCATGCACCGCTGACGGTACGTTTTGCCTGCCTGTGCCATGACTTTGGCAAAGGCACCACGCCCGCCGATGTGCTGCCGCGCCACATTGGCCATGAGCAGCGCAGCGCCCGGCTGCTCCAAGCAGTCTGCGACCGCTGGCGCGTGCCCAACGACTGCAAAGAGCTGGCCGACGTGGTGGCGCGCGAGCACGGCAACATCCACCGCAGCAGCGATCTGAACGCCGCCGCCGTGATGCGCCTGCTGGAGCGCTGCGACGCCATCCGTAAACCCGAGCGCTTTACTGAAGCATTGCTGGCCTGCGAATGCGACGCACGGGGCCGTAAGGGCCTACAAACCCAGCCCTACCCCCAGCGTCTGCGCCTACAGGCCGCGCTGGACGCCGCGCTGGCGGTCAACACAGCGCCGATTGCCCAAGCCGCCGCCCAGCAAGGCCTCCAAGGCAAAGCGATTGGCGAAGCCGTCACCGCCGCACGCACGCAGGCCGTGGCACAGGCTTTGGCGGCTATGTAAGCCAATACGCTACGGGGTTTCCAGCAAGGGAAAACCGCTAAACGCAGCCTCTGGAACAAGGCGGAATATGTACAGGTCGGGCGCCACTTTGCAGCGCGTGCCCACACCCACCCATCCCTGTTTGCTTTGTTCTGGAGGTTTTCCCATGGCCTATGCACTTCCCGGTCAGTCCGGCGCGCTACACACCTACCAAAAGCGTTATGACCACTACATCGGTGGTCAGTGGGTGGCCCCCAGCGAGGGGCAGTATTTCGACGTCACCACACCCATTACCGGCAAGGTCTACACCCAGGCTGCACGCGGCACCGCCGCCGACATTGAAAAAGCGCTGGACGCCGCCCACGCCTCTGCCGATGCCTGGGGCAAAACCAGCCCCACCGAACGCAGCAATATCTTGCTGCAGATTGCCGACCGTATTGACGCCAACAAAGAGCTGCTGGCCTATGTGGAAACGGTGGACAACGGCAAAGCCATCCGCGAAACGCTGAACGCAGATATTCCGCTCGCCGCCGACCACTTTCGCTACTTTGCGGGGGCCATCCGCACGCAGGAAGGCGGCATCAGCCAGATCGACAACGACACCGTGGCCTACCACTTCCATGAGCCGCTGGGCGTGGTGGGGCAGATCATTCCGTGGAACTTCCCCATCCTAATGGCAGCGTGGAAGCTGGCCCCTGCACTGGCCGCAGGCAACTGCGTGGTGCTCAAACCTGCCGAGCAAACGCCCATCTCAATCTTGGTGCTCATGGGCATCATTGGTGATTTGTTGCCACCGGGTGTGCTCAACATCGTCAACGGCTTTGGCCGTGAGGCGGGCATGCCGCTGGCGCAAAGCAAGCGGATTGCCAAGATTGCCTTCACCGGCTCCACCAGCACGGGCCGCGTGATTGCCCAGGCCGCCGCCAACAGCCTGATTCCGGCCACGCTGGAGCTGGGCGGCAAGTCGCCCAACATCTTCTTTGCCGATGTGATGGACCAGGACGACAGCTTTCTGGACAAGGCCATTGAAGGCCTGGTGCTGTTTGCCTTCAATCAGGGCGAAGTCTGCACCTGCCCATCACGGGCGCTGATTCACGAGTCCATCTACGACAAGTTCATGGAACGGGTGCTCAAGCGCGTGGCCGCTATCAAGCATGCCGACCCGCTGGACCCCAGCTCCATGATGGGCGCGCAGGCCAGCAAGGAGCAACTGACCAAAATCCTCTCTTACCTCGATCTGGGCAAACAAGAGGGTGCCGAAGTGCTGATTGGCGGCGCGCAGGCCCAACTGGGCGGTGCGCTGGAAGGGGGCTACTACGTGCAGCCCACCATCTTCAAAGGCCACAACAAAATGCGCATTTTCCAGGAAGAAATCTTTGGACCCGTGCTGGCCGTGACCACCTTCAAAACCGAAGCCGAAGCACTGGAGCTGGCCAATGACACGCTTTATGGCCTGGGCGCGGGCGTCTGGAGCCGCAACGGCAACGTGGCCTACCGCATGGGGCGCGGCATCAAGGCGGGGCGCGTGTGGACCAACTGCTACCACCACTACCCCGCGCACGCAGCGTTTGGCGGCTACAAGGAATCGGGCGTGGGGCGTGAGAACCACAAGATGATGCTCAACCACTACCAGCAGACCAAGAACTTGCTGGTGAGCTACTCCGAATCCAAACTGGGGTTCTTCTAAACGGTGGGTGTAGCACCCCGCAGGCGAGGTGCTACACCGGCCAACCGAACCAACTCCCATCCTAAAAATTGCAATAAAAACAGCCACTAGCGCTTACCCATCAAGCGCTAGCAGCTATCTTTTTCAACAAGGAGCACCCATGGTTGATCGCGTCATTGCCACGCCCGCCACCTTGGCGCTGATTGAGGTGCTCAAGGCCAAATACGGGCGCCATTTGTTCTTCCACCAATCCGGCGGTTGCTGCGACAACAGCGCCGCCAACTGCTACATCGAGGGCGAGCTGACCATTGGCCCGGGTGATGTGAAGCTGGGCGAGATCGGTGGTCTGCCCTTTTACATGAGCACCTCGCAGTTTGAGTACTGGAAGCACACGCAACTCATCATCGATGTGATTGACGGCCACGGCGGCGGCACGCTGTCACTGGAGGGGCCCGAAGGCAAAGCCTTCCTCACACGCTCGCGGGTGTTCAGCGATGAAGAGTTGCGCGCCCTGCGCACGCCCTAAGCACGGCGACGCCGCCCCACCACCAGACAAAGCCCGCTTTGCCGCCTTCCATGCCGATGAGCGAGGTTCCCATGCATGCAACGAGCTTTCACTACTATGCCGTCGCGATTCCGGTCTTTCTGCTGCTGCTCGCCGCTGCCTGCACCATCGGTAGTTTTTTTCTGCGCGCACACCGCTATTTGCTGCGGCAAGCAAGCAGCTACGCGCTGGTGACGTTGGCCTTCGCCACAGACATTTTCGGCGGCACCAACCCTGGTTTTTTTGTCGCCGCAGGCGCAGCAAGCCTGTATTTGCTAGCAGCGGTATACGCTGCACGTGCCATTGCAATACGCATGGGCCGCACCGTACAGTCCTATGCCGTGTGGACCATCGGCCTGCTGATGCTGGGCGGCATCGCCTGGTACACCCTCCACACCCCTGACCCGGTCGCGCGCAGGGCCATCGTTGCGCTCTCCATGGCCATGGTGCTGTACCTGGTTGTGCCAGGCGTTTGGAGGGCACCGCAACGCCATACCGCCGATCGCATTGCTGTGACCCTGTTTACGCTGGCCACACTGCTGATGTGGATGCGCCCTGTGGGGCTGCTCACAGCCACGCCAGCGCCGCTGGGCCCACTCACCGAGATCACCTTTTTGCGGGTCAATCTGTTGGTGCTGCTCGCCGTCATTGCGATGTATACCGCAGCACTGATCGCCTGCGCTTTGGCGGACTCCACGGCCAAGCTGCGCGCAGAGCGGGACCATGATGGCCTAACCAACCTGATCAACCGCCGGGCCTTTGAAGAAGTTTGCACCCCCACGCCCTACGCCAGAGGATTTCGTGTGCTGGTGATGTGCGATCTGGATCATTTCAAAGGCATCAATGACCAGTGCGGCCATGCCGCCGGGGATGAGGTGCTGCGCCAGTTTGGCCACATTTTGCAAAGCTTGGTCCGAGAGGCAGACGTCACCGCGCGACTAGGCGGCGATGAATTTGTGCTGGCGCTCAAGGACACCACTATTGAGCAAGCCCAAAAACTGATAGCCCGCATTCAAGCCCACATGGCTGGCACCTGTTGGTGCCCGCCCGAGCCCCAACGGCAAGTGACAGCCAGCTTTGGCATAGTACGACTGCGCGCCCAGGAGCGCCTTCAAGAGACGCTGCAGCGTGCCGATCAACTGATGTATCTGGCCAAAAAAACTGGCCGCAACTGTCTGCAGGTGGAAGGAGAACCCACCATCAACCCAGACGCTGCACTCACCACTGCCTGAGGCCACCAAGGCAGCACCCGCCCCCTAAAGGACGGAGTAACCACCCTCCTGGGCTAGGATGAAGCCTGTTTGCTTTCTCGCAGTTTGTGCTGCTTTTGCGCCATGCATTACTTCAACCAAGCCGCTGGCGGCCTCATGCCAGACCGTGCCTTGCACGCCATCACAGCACACTTGCAGCGTGAGCAGCACGCAGGCCCTTACGCCGCAGCGCAGCAGGCACAGCCGCAGTTGCAGGCGCTGTACGCTCAGTTGGCCGCACTGCTGCACTGCCAGCCGGAAGACATTGCACTGACCACCGGCAACACCCACGGCTGGTGCGCGGTTGTGGGGGCGCTGGCGCTGCAACACGGCGACCGTGTGCTGGTTGCCCCCGGCGAATGGGGTGGCAACTACGCCATGCTGCTGCAGTTGCAAGATCGCACCGGCTGTGTGCTGGAAACCATGCCCTGCACGCCCGATGGCGCCATCAATCTGGCCGCGCTGGAAGCCATGCTGGATGAGCGGGTGCGCCTCATCGCGCTGACATGGGTGCCAGCTCATGGCAGCACCATCTATGACGCCGTGGCGGTGGGCCAACTGTGTGCCCGCCACCGCATCACCTATGTGGTGGATGCGGCGCAGGCGCTAGGACACATTCCGGTGGATGTGCAGGCGCTGCACTGCGACGCGCTGACGGCCCCCGGACGCAAATGGCTGTGCGGCCCCCGAGGCACCGGCTTGGTGTACCTCAAGCCCGGCTTTGCCGCCCAACTGCAGCCCATGACCGTGGACCACGTCTCTTGCCCCATCACCGCTGCAGGCCCCGCATTGCGCCACGATGCCCGTGTGCTGGAGCAGTCCGAGTCCTCCATCGCACTCAAACTGGGTTGGCTCGCCGCCTTGGAGGAGGCTGCTGCCACAGGCTGGACCGAGCGCTTTGCCACGATTGCCCAGCGTGCCAGCCAGCTGCGTAGCGCCTTGGCAGCGGTGCCCGGCGTCACCCTCCGCCACCTGCCTTCAGCGCCCGCTGATTGCGCCATTGTGGCGTTCACGGTGCAAGGATGGACGCCCGCGCAAGTACAGCAAGCCCTGCTGCGCCACAACATTCAGGTTGCCGCCAGCGGCATGGGCTTTGCGCCACTGGATATGCAAGCCCGGGGCTTAGACGCCGTGGTGCGAGCCTCGGTGGCGTGGCACACCACAGCTGCGGATATCACCGCGCTATTGCATGCCATAAAATCAATTCCAACGCAGTCTGCGCAAGCGTCTGCAGCTATCATTTAAAAACCTCGGCAGTACTGCAGTTGCCACACGCGCCTTACACCACCGACTGCACCCAGCGCACAATTTCGCCCGCCGGCAAAGCACCGGAAATACGGGCGACTTCCTTGCCGCCGTCAAAAACAATCATGGTGGGAATGCTGCGGATGCCGTAGGGTGCTGCGGCTTGGGGGTGAGCTTCGGTATCCAGTTTGGCCAAACGCACCTGGGGAGAGAGTTGCTGCGCAGCCTGTGCAAAAGCCGGTGCCATCATGCGGCAAGGGCCACACCACGGCGCCCAAAAGTCCACCACCACGGGGATATGGCTGCGGCCCACATGCTTGGCAAAGCTGTCTGCATCCAACTGCACGGGCTCGCCCGTGAACAGGGCTTGGTGGCAGCTGCCACAGTGGGGATCGCTGCCCATCGCAGCTTGGGCTACGCGGTTGGTTTTGTGGCAATGAGGGCACACGATGTGCAGGGGGTCCATAACGGTCATGGCAGCTCCAGGGCTTGTGCAAAACCTACACATGGTGACGGCGCACCGTTTTGCAAGCCGCCATCCCACGCCGCATGCGGTTGAAGGTTAGATGCAAAATATGCTCCCAACGCTTATCCATAAAGCGCTAGAAGCTATACATTTACATCAAAACAGCCAAGCCACCAGCTTGATAGTACTGAAGAGCAGCACCGTCACCAGCACCGCGCTGGCAAAGGGTATGAACACCTCACGCCCCAGCAGGCGGAAGGTGAAATCGCCCGGCAGCCGCCCCAGCCCCACTTTGCGCAAGATGCCCGACGTGCTGTTGACCAGCACCAGCAGGATAAAGATCAGCAGCATCCAGCGGATCATGCAGGGGGCTCCGTGGCTTAGAGACGGTGTGTGCGGTCGCCGCGCACAAAGCCCAGGGCATCCCAAGGCTCCACGCCCTTGGCAAAGCCAATCACTTTGAACAGCTCGCCCATCTCGTGCTCCAGCATCAGCTTCATGGCGCTGGGGCGTTCGGTAGCGCTCATCGCATCGAGCTTGGCTTGCAGACCGCAGTTGATGAGAAAGTGCGCTTGCGTGGTGTAGCCCAGCACCTCCATGCCAGCGTCCTGGGCCGCCACGGCGGTGCCCGTGAAGTTAACGTGGGCGGTGATGTCTTTGAGACCCACTTTGTCCAGCGGATTGCTGTCGACCTGGTGCTGGTAGTGGCAGACCATGGTGCCCATGTGGCGCTGCGGGTGGTAATACTCGCCTTCACCAAAGCCGTAGTCGATAAAGAAAGCCGCGCCGCACTGCAAACGCTCACCCAGCGTGCGAATAAACGCTTCGCCTTGGGGGTGAATCTCGGTTTCGTAGTCGTGCTCGCCCTCCACTTCCAGCGGCGGGCGCAAGTCGGTGGGGCGGTTGGCCCAGACCAGCTCCCCCTCTTCCACGGCAATCCCGCGCTCGTACCATTGGCGATTGACGCGGGCGATGATGTGCACGGGCATGGCATCCAGCACCTCGTTGCCAATCACCACGCCTTGCATGTGCGCGGGCAGTTCACTGGCCCACATCACCTTGGGGGCGTGCGCGACCAAACGCGCTTGCTGGCGTGCGCGCAGCGTGCCCGACAGATCGACGATGGTGTAACGCTCAATGGCCACGCCCAGGCGCTGCAGTTCATCCAGCACCTGCAAGGCCAGAGCGCCCGTGCCTGCGCCAAACTCCCAGACTTCATGGGTGCCCGTCTGGGCCAAGGCCTCGGCCACCTGTGCGGCCAGCAGTTGGCCAAAGGCAGGCGACAGCTCGGGGGCCGTCACAAAATCGCTGCCAGAATCGGGCATGAAACCAAACTTGGCCGTGTCATTGGCGTAGTAACCCAGCCCCGGCGTGTACAAGGCCAAGGCCATGAATTGGTCAAAACCTATCCATCCACCCGCTTGGGCAATGGCCTTGTCGATATGCAAACGCAATGCGTTCGTTAAAATTGTGGGTTCTGTCATGACCCCTGCATTGTCACCCCAGCGGAGCGCGCTGCGTGCCAAAACGGCGCAAGCCGCAGTACACAGGAGGTTGTTGACGGTGCCCTCCCACCAAGATTGATACGCAAATTGCCAGAAGATGCAGGCCTGCCAGCGGCGCTCTGGGCACCCACTATGTCATCGGTTACCACCGGTCAACGCACGATTTCGCTCTCAGGGCTGCGCTTGAACGCACGCCTGGGCATTCTTGACTTCGAGCGTGAGGCAGCCCAACCCATTCAGGTCGATGCCGAGCTGAACATGGGTGTGCAGCCCCTGTTGCCCGCCAGCGATGATATTGCCCAGGTGCTGGACTACCGACTGGCGCGCAACGCCATCATCGACACGTGCACTGCCGGTCATACCGACCTGCTGGAGCGCCTGACCGGTGTGCTGGCGCAAAACCTGATGGCACTGCCCGGCGTGCTGGGCGTGCGTGTGAAGATTGCCAAGTTAGAGATTTTTGACGACTGCGAAGTAGCCATTCGCGTCGAAACCGGACAATGGTGAACCCCATGAATGCTGTGACCGAAAACCCCTGGATGGCCGAAGAAGCCGTTGCCGAAAACCCCGCAGCAGATGCTGCTGCCGAGGCCAAGCCCGGCAAGATCAAGATCGAGCGCGAGCAGATCAAGCTGGAAAAGCGCCTGTGCCGCGAAGTCGGCCGTGCGGTCATGGACTTCAACATGATCGAAGAAGGCGACAAGATCATGGTCTGCATGTCCGGCGGCAAGGACAGCTACACCCTGCTGGACATCCTGCGCAAGCTGCAAAAACGTGCGCCCGTGAAGTTCGAGATCGTGGCTGTGAACCTGGACCAGAAGCAGCCTGGCTTTCCTGACCACATCCTGCCCGAGTACTTCCAGTCCATCGGCGTGGACTATCACATCGAAACGCAAGACACATACTCGGTGGTCAAACGCGTGATTCCAGAGGGCAAGACCACCTGTGGCCTGTGCTCGCGCCTGCGCCGTGCCATTTTGTACTCGGTGGCCGACCGCCTGGGTTGCACCAAGGTAGCGCTGGGCCACCACCGCGACGACATCGTGCAGACGCTGATGCTGAACATGTTCTACGGCGGCCGCATGAAGGGCATGCCGCCCAAGCTGGTGTCGGACGATGGCAAGCACGTGGTGATTCGCCCCCTGTGCTATGTGCCCGAAAAGGACACCGCACGCTGGGCGCAGTACCAGAACTTCCCCATCATTCCTTGCAACCTGTGCGGCAGCCAGGACGGCCTGCAGCGCGTGGCCGTGGGCGACATGCTGCGCGAGTGGGACAAGAAGTTCCCCGGCCGCATCGAGAGCATGTTCCGCGCCATGGGCAACATCGTGACCACGCACATGATGGACCCCCAGTTGCACAACTTCAAGGACGCCAAGGCCACCGGCATTGCCGACCCGAACGGAGACATGGCGTTTGACCATGAAGAGCTGCCCACCGCCCCCACCCTGCCCGGTGGCGTGCAAGTGGTTCAAATTGGCTAAATCCGCTGCCATGCTCTAGGCACTGCGCCACTGAGCCACTACTCCAGCCCCGCCCGTGCCAAGGCGGGGCTTTTTTTATGCAAAAACCGGCTTTGAGCACACGGCCTGCATGCACCCGGAACTTGCTCGGTGTATCGTTGATCTGACGTTCAGGCAAAGAACAACCATGAACGAGGAGTACCTCCCATGAACCACCTCCCCCCATCTCGTCGCTGGACCTGCGCTGCACTGATTGCCGGCGCGGCATTGTTAGCGGGCTGTGCCAGCGGCCCCCGTGAGATCACCTCCAGCGTCCAAAGCTACTCCAGCATGGCGGGCATCACCCTGCCAGCCACCTACCGCATGGAACTGTTGCCGTCCCAAAGCCAGCAGCAAAGCTTTGCCAAGGTGGAGGCTGCCGCAGAAAAAGCCCTGCAGCGCGTGGGCCTAACGCGCGATCCACGCCCTGACCTGGCCCGCTTGGTCGTGCAAGTTGGCGCCAACGCCAGCCAAGGCCGCGCCTACCACCCTGCATATGACGACTGGTTCTACGGCCCACGCTTCGGCTTTGGCATGGGCTGGGGCGGCCCCCGCGTCGGAATGGGCATGCAATGGATGGATACCCCGCCCATGGTGTATTACCGAGGCGTCAAGCTGGTGCTGCGCGACCAGCAAAGCCAGAAAATCGTCTACGAAACGTCGGCCACCTACGATGAAGTGTGGATGGACGACAACGTGATCTGGAACATCTTGTTCGATGCCGCACTGAGCGACTTCCCCCATCCCCCGCAGGGCAGCCGCACCGTGCGCACCACGCTTACCCCGTTGGCTACCAAGTCTCCCAACGCCCCCGCTGGCGCAACCCCAAGCACGGCAACGCCAGCCGTGACGGCGCCTGCACCCGTGAACCGCTGAACGTATAGCACTGCCACATTGGCAACGCTTGCAGCGTGGTTCGATAAAAAACAGGCCTTGGATGCCTGTTTTTTTATATGTGCTCCAACCGAGGCTATGGCCACCGGCCATCCGCACGCCGCTCCATGCGCAGCCCCCCCCGTAGGCGCCCCGGGAAGGCACTGCCCTACGCAGCTTTGTCCCCTCATACAAGCCCCCACCACCGCCCACTTTTCAAATGGCTACATGCGCCCACAGCCCTGCGGCCGCACTGCGTGGTAACTTGCGTGCATTGCAATCCTTTTTGGGAGTGAGCTATGAAACATTGGATACGCAGCATCGCCCTGGGCACCGCTTGGTGCGCAGCTGCCTGGACAGCCCAAGCCGCCAACTGGGGCGACACCTTGCGCCAGCAAGCCACGCAGTTCGGCGGCAGCGGCACCCCCGCCGAAAGCAGCGGCAGCACATCGGCCTTGAGCGGCCTGCTGGGCAGCGGTAGTGGCGGCGCGGCTGGAGGGCTACTGTCTTCGCTGGGCGTGCCGGCGTCGGGCTCGGCCGGCAATGCGGCAGGTGTGATCACCTATTGCCTGAAAAACAACTACCTGAACCCCAACAAGGCCGAACAGGTGAAAGCCCAGCTGCTGGGCAAACTGGGCATGGGCACGCAGCAGCAACAGGCGCCCAAAGACCCGGGCTATATGCAGGGCCTGGGCGGCATGATTACCGGCAGCAACGGGCAAACATTCAGCATGGACAAGCTCCAAGGCGACCTCAAGGAAAAAGCCTGCGACTTTGTGCTGGACAACGCCAAATCTTTGCTTTGACGCGTTCGATGCGTCTCACGCATTCAATACGCAAACCATAGCTGCCAGCGCTTGCTACATCAGCGCTAAATGCCAAAAAGGCTTGCAATCGCTGCTGGCCTTTTTTCTGCCTTGCAGCAGCGCCATACCCCTGCGCTTGACCTTCCCATGATGTCAAGGATTAGGCTAGCTTCCATTCCTTCTCCTCGAGATACAGGTTCTGCGTATGAATGCCCCCACTCCAGCATCTCCTTCCGCCACTGCGGCCCTCAGCCTGCCCGTGCAAGGCATGAGCTGTGCCAGCTGCGTGGGCCGGGTCGAAAAAGCCGTGCGCAAAGTACAGGGCGTGGCCGAGGTCAGTGTCAACCTGGCCACCGAACGCATCCACATCCAGCCTGCGGGCAAGCTCGACATGGCCGCCGTGGTTCAAGCGATTGAAAAAGCCGGCTACGAGGTGCCCAGCCAGACCATCGAGCTGGCCGTCGAGGGCATGACCTGCGCCAGCTGCGTCGGCCGGGTGGAGCGTGCCCTGAAAAAAGTGCCCGGCGTGACAGCGGCCCAGGTGAACTTGGCCACCGAGCGCGCCACGGTGCAAGGCAGTGCCACGCTGGAGGCCCTGCTGGCCGCGCTGGACAAGGCCGGCTACACCGGCCAACCCATCGACACCCAGGCCGCGCGGGCGCAAGCCGAGGCCCAGGCCGCGCACAAGGAAGCCGAATACGCCGCGCTGCAGCGCGACTTCACCCTGGCCACGGTGCTGGCGCTGCCGGTGTTTGTGCTGGAGATGGGCTCGCACCTGATCCCCGGCATGCACCACTGGGTGGCGGGCACCATCGGCCTGCAAAACAGCTGGTATCTGCAGTGTGTGCTGACCGCGCTGGTGCTGTTGATTCCCGGGCGGCGCTTTTACACCAAGGGGCTACCCGCGCTGCTGCGCGGCGGGCCAGACATGAATTCGCTGGTCGCCGTGGGCACGCTGGCGGCGTTCAGCTATTCAGTGGTTGCCACCTTCCTGCCCAGCCTGCTGCCCGCCGGCACGGTGAACGTGTACTTCGAGGCCGCCGCCGTCATCGTCGCGCTGATCCTGCTGGGCCGCATGCTGGAGGCCCGCGCCAAGGGCCGTACCTCGCAGGCCATCCAGCGGCTCATCGGCCTGCAGCCGCAGACGGCGCGCGTGCAGCGCGACGGGCAGTGGGTGGAGCTGCCGGCCGCCGACGTGCAGACTGGCGACCTCATCCAGGTGCGCCCCGGCGAGCGCGTGCCCGTGGACGGCACGGTGCTGGACGGCCAGAGCTATGTGGACGAATCCATGATCACCGGCGAGCCCGTGCCCGTCGCCAAAACCATCGATGACCGCGTGGTGGGCGGCACCGTCAACCAGACTGGTGCCTTCACCCTGCGCGCCACGGCCGTGGGCAGTGCCAGCGTGCTGGCGCAGATCATCCGGCTGGTGGAGCAGGCACAGAGCGGCAAACTGCCCATCCAGGCCGTGGTGGACAAGGTCACGCTCTGGTTCGTGCCCGCCGTGATGGCCGCCGCCGTGCTCACCTTCCTGGTGTGGCTGGTGTTCGGCCCCGCGCCGGCGCTGAGCTTTGCGCTGGTCAATGCCGTGGCCGTGCTCATCATCGCCTGCCCCTGCGCCATGGGCCTGGCCACCCCCACCTCCATCATGGTGGGTACCGGACGGGGCGCCGAGCTGGGCGTGCTGTTCCGCCAGGGTGAGGCGCTGCAGCTGCTGAAGAACACCCAGGCCGTGGCAGTAGACAAAACCGGCACCCTGACCGAAGGCCACCCCGCGCTGACCGACCTGGAAGTGGCCGAGGGCTTTGACCGCGCCCAGGTGCTGGCGCTGACCGCGGCCGCCGAATCGCGCTCCGAGCACCCGATTGCCCGTGCCATCGTGCAAGCCGCCGAGCACGAGCAGCTGACCGTGCCCGCCCTCAGCGACTTTGCCTCCATCACCGGCATGGGCGTGCGCGCCACGGCCCTGGGCCAGCGCGTGGAGGTCGGTGCCGACCGCTTCATGCACGCCCTGGGGCTGGACGTGGCGCGCTTCGCCCCCACGGCGGCGCGCCTGGGCAGCGAAGGCAAATCGCCGCTGTACGTGGCAATCGATGGGCAACTGGCCGCCATCATCGCCGTGGCCGACCCCATCAAGCCCAGCACGCCCGGCGCGATTGCCGCCCTGCATGCCCTGGGACTGAAGGTCATCATGATCACCGGCGACAACGCCCGCACCGCGCAGGCGATTGCCGCGCGCCTGGGCATTGACGAAGTGGTGGCCGAGGTGCTGCCCGAAGGCAAGGTGACCACGCTGCAGCAGCTGCAGGCCACGCACGGCCATGTCGCCTTTGTCGGCGATGGCATCAACGACGCCCCCGCGCTGGCCGCTGCCGATGTCGGCATCGCGATCGGCACCGGCACCGACGTGGCCGTGGAAGCCGCCGACGTGGTGCTGATGTCTGGCAACCTGCAGGGCGTGCCGAATGCGATTGCGCTGTCCAAGGCCACCATGGGCAATATCCGGCAGAACCTGTTCTGGGCCTTTGCCTACAACACGGCGCTGATCCCCGTGGCCGCCGGCGCGCTCTATCCCGCGTATGGTGTCCTGCTGTCGCCGATTTTTGCGGCCGGAGCCATGGCGCTGTCGAGTGTGTTTGTGCTGGGCAATGCCTTGCGCTTGCGCAGCTTTAAGGCGCCGATGGCAGAGGCTGCGGCCTGATCGATTGCGACCATCCCGTCTTTGACGGCAGAGGCCGGGAGTTCGTCCCGGCGGCCGAGTGACTTTCTGGGTGCGCCCAGAAAGTCACCAAAGATGCGCTGTACCAGCGCGCCGCTCAAACATCCACGGCGAGTCAGGAGATGGATGCAGACCTGTCTCGCAGCAGCGCTGCGGCAGGTCTGCCGTAGTGCCAGCGCTGTGCCACATGTTCCCAACCATCGGTGCACTGTGAAAATTTTCGGAGAAAGCCTATGAACATCGGAGAAGCGGCCAAGGCCTCGGGCGTGTCGGCCAAGATGATTCGCTATTACGAGTCGGTGGGGCTGATTCCGCCCATCCACCGCACCGAGTCCGGCTACCGCGCGTACAGCGAGTCGGATGTGCACATGCTGCGCTTCATCCGCCGCGCACGCGATCTGGGGTTTGCGGTGGCGGAGATTCACGACCTGCTGGACCTGTGGCGGGACCGCAGCCGGAAAAGCGCGGACGTGAAGCGCGTGGCGCTGCAGCACATCCAGGACCTGCAGCGGCGCATCCAGGAGCTGCAGCAGATGTCCGACACCCTGCAGGCGCTGACCGCCTGCTGCGCGGGCGATGAACGGCCCGACTGCCCGATTTTGCAAGGGCTGGAGACGGCCGACCTCTGCGCACCACATCCACCAACCCGCGGCAATGCAAACCGCACGGACAGCGCACAACCTGCAGACGGTGCAACTTGCTGCCCACCCAAGCAGCATTAGCCATGGGCTGCGCTGCGGTCCAACGTCCTCTGCCATCCACAAAAAAAGGCCATGCACCAACGCACATGGCCTTTTTATTGCGCGGAGGCAGCGCTTACAGCACCTGCGCAGGGTAGCCCGCCTCTTCCAGCGCCGCCACCACCGCAGCCTGCGGGGCCGTGGTCTGCACCTGCACCGTGTGGGTGGGAATGTCCACCGTCATCTGCGCGGCGGCATCCACGGATTGGATTGCCTTGGTGACGCTGCGGGCGCAGCCGCCGCAGGTCATGCTGTCAATCTGAAATTGCATGGTTCCACTCCTTGTGTCTAGGGAATGCAGACAGCGTAAGCATTGACATGGTGGCAAGGTCAAGCGGTTCCATGCATGCATCTCAGCTATCAATCCAAGAGCTTTCAGCGCTTGCTGCACCTGCGCTAAGTGCCAAAAACACCTTAAACCCCTGCCACAAATTTTTTCTGCAGACTGCCTCAGCTTCGGCAACCCATGCAGGCATTTTTCAGGCACTTTCCAGCTGCTTGACCTTGCAGCGACTTCAAGCTTCATGCTGGCAACTTTCTAACTGTCCCCCTACCCGGAGTGATGCATGCACGCCTTGGAACACAAAATCCCCCCGCCACTGGTCGCTACCGCTTGCGCCCTGCTGATGTGGGGCATCGCGCAGTACAGCCCCATCGTGGCACTGGCTGCGCCGCTGCGCTGGGGCGTGGCCTTGCTGGCGCTGCTTACCGGCGCAGCGTTTTGTGTGGCGGGGGTGTGGTCTTTTCGGCAGGCGCACACCACGGTCAACCCCTTAAAGCCAGACACCGCTTCCAGCCTCGTGCGCACGGGCGTGTACCGCTATTCGCGCAACCCCATGTATGTGGGGTTTGCCTTGCTGCTGCTGGCCTGGGCCTGCTACCTGGCCGCGCCGTGGGCCTTGCTGGGCGTGCTGGCCTTTGTGCTGTACATCCAGCGCTTTCAGATTGCCCCCGAAGAGCGCGCACTGGCGCAAATTTTTGGTGACGGGTTTCAGCGCTATCGCGCGCAGGTGCGCCGCTGGCTGTAAAGCACAGGGGCACGGTGCGCCCTCAGCCCTTGGCAGCAGAAAAAATAGCAGCCAGCGCTTGCCGACAAGCGCTGGCGCATGAAAAGGCTTACAAACCAGCTTGTCATCTTGCGCACCCGTCCGCTGCAAAAACCGCACTTCAGCCCCGCAGCAAACCACTGCCCCCCCTGCTTTTGTCACACGCTGCGCCGCACCTGCGGCATGCGCCGCCGCCCGGCCATCCCAGCAAGCAGCAGGCCCCACACCAAAGCGCTACATTCACGCTCTATGTCTGCCCAGCGCCCCGCTTATTTGCTTCCCATACTGGCCATTTTTGGCTCCATCGTGTTCTTGTGCACTGGCACGTCGTGGGCCAAAAACGCCCTCTTCCCCGAAGTGGGCGCACAAGGCACCACCGCGCTGCGGCTGGGCTTTTCGGCCACGCTCATGCTGCTGTTCTGGCGCCCCTGGCGCACCCCGATTGCGCGCCAAGACCTGCGCTCGATTGCGCTGTACGGCGCCACGCTGGGCATCATGTGCCTGTCGTTTTACCTGGCACTGCGCACCCTGCCGTTTGGCATTGCCGTGGCGATTGAATTTGCCGGCCCCTTGAGTGTGGCCGTGTGGTCATCGCGCCGGCCGCTGGACTATGGGTGGATTGCGCTGGCCGTGATCGGTCTGGGCCTGCTGCTGCCCCTGGGCCATGACGTGCACACGCTCGACCCCGCAGGCATTGCCTACGCCAGCATCGGCGCCATCGGCTGGGCCTGCTACATCGTCTTTGGCAAGCGCGTGGGTCACCTGCCCATCAGCATTACCGCCCCCTTAGGTGCGGCGGTGGCCGCCCTAGTAGTCGTGCCCGTGGGCGTGGCGCATGCAGGTGCCGCGCTGCTGTCGCCCAGCGTGCTGCTGACCGGCCTGGGCGTTGCCCTGATCTCCAGCGCCATCCCGATCTCGCTGGAGCTGTTCGCCCTAAAGCACCTGCCCAAGCACGTCTTCGGCACCATGACCAGCATGGAACCCGCCGTGGCCGCGCTCTTGGCCCTGGTGTTTTTGGGCGAGGTGCTGAGCTTCACGCAATGCGTGGCGGTTGGCCTGATCATGACCGCCTCCATGGGCTGCGCCTTGACGGCCCAGGCGCGGCGGGTGAAGCCAGCGCCCGCGGTGGCGGAGGCTGCTTGATCTAAAAACGTAGCTGGTGGCGCTTGATACGTCAGCGTTAGCGGCATAAAAGGCTTGAAACCTTGTTGGGGGTCTCAGGCCTTTTTTCTTTTTTACGACTTGCTTTGTTTTAAGACAGGAGCCGGTAGTCGACCGGCGGCGACCCGATTTCTTTTGTCTTGCCAAAAGAAACCGGGGAAAGAAAACGCGCGCCTTGCAGGCGGCTATCCGGCGGAACTCGCTGCGCGCTTACAGCGCTTCGCTCAAACAGCCGCCGGAGATTGGATTTTTAAATCTTGGCACGCGCGACGCTTACGCGCGCGTGGGGTGGGGACGTTAGCGCTCTGCAACCTATCGCGGCTATCGGCCACAAGCCGTCATTCCATCATTGGTCTTCGGACTCCTTGCAATAATCTGGAAAATTTTAGGTTTGCCTAAAAATTTTGATTGTGATTGCTCACCCTCAAAAATCCAAATAGATTCATTTTTATGAGAACGACAGGATTTTTCGTCTGTCGTCTAAATCTAGTTAGGTTCCACAGCACCAACGAGAATCGCATGAAGCGCCGCCTACAAATCTTCGTCTCAAGCACGTACACCGATCTGCTGCCAGAAAGGCAAGCTGCCGTCAGCGCTATATTGAAAGCCGGCCATATCCCAGCCGGCATGGAGTTGTTCACAGCGGGAGACCGTTCGCAGATGGAAACGATCAAGCAGTGGATAGATGAGTCAGATGTCTACATGCTGATCCTTGGCGGCCGCTACGGTTCTGTCGAAAAGACCTCGGGAATGAGCTACACCGAGCTTGAGTATGACTACGCTGTTCAGCAGTCGAAGCCACTCTTCGCTGTCGTGATAACCGAGTCGGCGCTCGAGGCCAAAGTCAAAGCAGGTGGCACCGTGTACATGGAGAAGGAGAATCCGAAAGAGCTGGCACTCTTTCGAGAAAAAGTACTTAGCAACATATCTTCATTTTTTGATGATCCAAAAGACATCAAACTCTGTGTGCACGAAAGCCTGGCAGACTTTGCGGCTAACCGCGATCTGAAAGGCTGGGTGTCCGCGGACGAGGTCATCGACACAAAGCCGCTCTTCGACGAGATTCGCAAGCTTGCCGAGGAAAACCGCCAGCTCAAGGAATCTCTTGCTGAGCAGGAGAAGCGCGCCTCTTCTCAAACAACCAAGGCTAATGAGTCGTTCCAGCAACTGCGCAAGGTGCTCCGCGCCATAGAGGTAAAGATTCCGGCTTCTCTCGCTGACGGCAAGGAAACGAAGCTCGATTTGCTCAGTCTCTTCTATGGAAACAAGGATACGTTCATCAACGGTGTTACGAACGCAGCCGGCACGAGTGAAGCTGAGACGTTCTTCTTCTACAACGTGTGTCCAAAGCTCCAAGTTCACGGATTGACGGTCAACGAAAAGGTTGCTGGTGCCCGCTACCGTAGATACGCCATTACTAGGGAAGGCAGTGCATTTCTTGCCGAAATGGAGCGGAAGCTTCTATTAAAGGATGATGCTGCTTCGCAAAACGCTACGGAGCGGGCGATAGTGGATGCCAAGGGTGAATCCGGTGATGCAACCACTGCGAGCGCCAAGAGTGCGAGCAAAGCTCCGGCGAAACGTTCCGTGCGCAAGAAGCCCGGTTGAACCTACCCCCCCCATCAAGCGGACATGCCACGGCAGGCTTCGCCTGCCGCGTCATGGCGCTTATGTCGAACGTTAGTGGATGTCTGCTTTGGGTCGAGGCTGTGTGAAAACGCATGAAGCACTGGCATCAACAAAAAAACGACCTCTCAGATCGCTCTGTATGCGTTTTTTTTTGACCGAGGTAATGGTGAGAAGACCCCTGAATTTCATGTTCGGGCGAGTTTTCACACAGCCTCGGTCGAAAACAGCCTCTCAAACTTCTCGACTCCACTTGCCAAAGCCCCGCGCGCGCAAGCGTCGCGCCTTACTTCGTGGATGTCCTGCATATTTCCGGCGGCTGTTTGAACGCAGCGACGCAGGAACGCAGTGAGTTCCGCCGGATCAGCCCGCTGCAAGCGTCGTCTTTTCTTTCCCCGGTTTCTTTTGACGAAGCAAAAGAAATCGGGTCGCCGCCGGGCGACTCCCGGCCTCTGCCAACAAACACGCAGCAAGCGCCAAACCAAGAAACACAAAAAACATAGCTGCCAGCGCTTTTTACATAAGCGCTAGAAGCCAAAAATACCAACAATCAAAAAAGGCCCACAGCCGAAGCCGTGAGCCTTCTCATCCAAACCAAGTTGTGAAAGCAGCGGTCCCCAAGCTGCCCCACGTTCAATGAACGTGCGCAATGTCCGGAATCGCCGCCATCAAATCCTTGGTATAGGCATGCTGCGGATCGTCCAGCACCACCTGCGCATCGCCCACTTCCACCAGCTTGCCGCGCTGCATGACGCCGATGTCGTCGCACATGTGGCGGATCACGGCCAGGTTGTGGCTGATCAGCAGATAGGTCAGGCCGAACTCGTCCTGCAGATCGCGCATCAGGTTCAGCACCTGGGCCTGCACCGACACGTCCAAGGCCGAGGTGGGCTCGTCGCAGATGATGAACTCCGGCTTGCTGGCCAGGGCGCGCGCCACGGCGATGCGCTGGCGTTGGCCGCCAGAGAACTGGTGCGGGTACTTCTTGGCGTCGTCGGGCTTCATGCGCACGCGGCGCAGGGCTTCCTGCACGCGCTCGGCCGTCTCGGCCGGGCCGCTGCTCAGGCCCAGCACCACCAGGGGTTCGGCAATCAGCTGCTCCACCGTCCAGCGCGGGTTGAGACTGGCGTACGGGTCCTGGAAGATCATCTGGAAGCGCCGGCGCATGGCCACGGTGTTGGCCGCGGGGCTCCATTTGTCCACGCCGTCGAACAGGATCTGGCCGCTGGTGGGCGGGGTCAGCCCGGCCACCATGCGTGCCACGGTGGATTTGCCGGAGCCGGATTCGCCCACCAGGCCGAAGGTCGTGCCCTTGCGGATGCTGAAGCTGACGTGGTCGGCCGCCTTGAGGATTTTCTTCTCCTCGCGCGCCAGCAGGCGGGCCAGCCAGCCGGCTGACAGGTCATAGTCCTTGCACAGGTCTTTGACCTCCAACAGCGGCTTTGCGCTGGCTGCATCGGCGCCCGCAGCGACATCCTTGGGCGTCCACGGCACGGCCTTGGCGACCGGGCCACCGCCCACTTCGGGCACGGGCAGGCGTTCCACGCGCTGGTGCACGCTGGGGATGGCGGCCATCAGCACCTGGGTGTAGGGGTCGCGCGGGGCGTCCAGCACCTGGCGCACGGGCCCGGTTTCCAGCACCCGGCCGTGGTACATGACCATGACGCGGTCGGCCGTCTCGGCGATCACGCCCATGTCGTGCGTGATCAGCATGGCGGCAGCGCCGCGCTCCTTGCAGACACGGCGCAGCAGGGCAATGATCTGCGCCTGCACCGACACGTCGAGCGCCGTGGTGGGCTCGTCGGCAATGATCAGCTCGGGCTCGGCGCACAGCGCCAGGGCAATCGCCACGCGCTGGCGCATGCCGCCCGAGAACTGGTGCGGGTACTGCGCCATGCGCTCCTTGGCATGGGGGATTTCCACCTCTTCCAGCAGCGCCAGGGCGCGGGCTTCGGCTTCCTTCTCGCTCACCGGCAGGTGGGTGCGGATGGTTTCGACCAGGTGGTCGCCCACGGTGTAGACCGGGTTCAGGCTGGTCAGCGGGTCCTGGAAGATGGTGCCGATGCGCTTGCCGCGGATGCGGCGCAGGTCTTCGCCCTGCAGGTGGTCGATGCGCAGGCCCTGCAGCTCCACCGTGCCGCCGGAGATGCGGCCCGGTGCCTCGATCAGGCCTGTGACGGCCGAGCCGGTCATGGACTTGCCGGCGCCGGATTCACCGACCACGCCCAGGATTTCACCGGGGAAGATGTCGAAAGAGACGTCGTGCAGCACGTGCACGGGGCCCTTGTAGGTGTCGAAGGTGACGCTGAGGTTGCGCACGCGCAGCACGGGGGTGCCGGTGACATCACCGGCAGGCACGGGTTGGTGTGTGTCTGGGGTCATGTTTATTGCAGCTTGGGGTTCAGGGCGTCGCGCAGCCAGTCGCCGACCAGGTTCACGGACAGGGCCAGGGCCAGCAGCACCAGCGAGGGGAACAGCAGGATCCACCATTCGCCGGAGAACAAAAAGCTCTGGCCGATGCGGATCAGGGTGCCCAGCGAGGGCGCGGTGGGCGGCAGGCCAACGCCGAGGTAGGACAGCGTGGACTCTGCCACGATGGCGTGCGCAAAGCTGATGGTGGCGATCACCAGGATGGGCGCCAGCATGTTGGGCAGGATGTGCTTGGTGAGGATGGCGGTTTGCGAGCGGCCAATGAGCTGAGCTGCCAGTACATAGTCCTTCTGCTTTTCCACCATCACGGCGCCGCGCACGGTGCGCGCGTACTGCACCCAGTCGGACAAGCCGATGGCGATGATGATCACGAACACGGCCATGTCGTCGCGGTAGCCCTCGGGCAGCAGGCCACGGGCGATGCCGAAGATCAGCAGCGCCACCAGAATGACCGGGAAGGTCAGCTGCACGTCGGCGATGCGCATCAGCAGCGTGTCGAACCAGCCACCGGCATAGCCGGCGATCAGGCCCAGCGGCACGCCGATGATCAGCGACAGCGCCACGGCCGATACGCCCACGAACACGGACATGCGCAGGCCATACAGGATGGCCGAGTACACGTCACGGCCCTGGTCGTCCGCCCCCAGGGGGTAGAACATCTCGCCCATGCCCTGGCTCCAGGGCGGGGTGAAGGCGTCCATCAGGTCCAGGCTGCCCGGATCGAAGGGGTTGTGCAGCGCCAGCAGCGGCGCGCAAATGGTGGCCAGCACCAGCAGGGCCAGCACGCCGGTGGCCACTTGGACCAGGCGCGACTTGGCAAACGCGCGCTTGACGGGCGAGTCGCTGGCCTTCCAGCCAGTCGGGGCCGGCGCAGGTTTGAGAGATTCGGTCATTGCAGCCCCCTTATTTCTTTCGCAGGCGGGGGTCCACCAGCACATACAAAAAGTCCACGAACAGGTTGATCACCACGTACAGCAGCGCGATGAACATCAGGTAGGCGGCAATCAGCGGCACGTCCACACCCTGCACCGAAGAGATGAACAACAGGCCCACGCCCGGCCACTGGAACACGGTTTCCGTGACGATGGCAAAGGCGATCAGCGAGCCGATCTGCAGACCGGCAATGGTGATCACGGGGATCAGCGTGTTGCGCAGCGCATGGCCGAAGTACAGGCTTTTCTCATGTAGGCCGCGCGCACGGCCGAAGCGGATGTAGTCGGAGCGCAGCACCTCCAGCATCTCGGCACGCACCAGGCGCATGATCAGCGTCATGTTGTAGAAGCCCAGCGTGATGGCCGGCATGATGAGCGCCGCCCAGCCCGAGGCCGTGAGGAAACCGGTTTCCCAGCCGCCGATCTTGACGGTCTCGCCCCGCCCGAAGGACGGCAGCCAGCGCAATTCGACGGCGAACAGATAGATCAGACCAATACCAATCAGGAAGGTCGGAAGCGACACACCCACCAGCGACACCGTCATGATGGAGCGGCTGAGCCACCCATCCTTGCGGATCGCGGTATAGACACCCAGCACCACGCCGATCACCAGCGCCAGCACGGCGGCGGTCATGGCCAGCTCCAGCGTGGCGGGCAGACGTTCGGCAATCACGTCGGCCACGGGGCGCTTCAAGCGGTACGAGATCCCCAGATCCCCCTGCACCACCTTGCCCACATAGGACAGGTATTGCATGGGGACGGATTTGTTAAAGCCCAGCTCTTCGACCAGGGCGGTGCGTTCTTCCAGCGTGGCGTCTTCGCCCAACAAGCTGATGGTGGGGTCGCCAATATGGCGAAACACCATGAAGGAAATGAGCGAGACGGCCAGCAGTACCAAAACTGACTGGCCCAGTCTGCGCAGCAGATGGACCAGCATGGTTTTACTTCGCGTTCTTGTTGATCTTCACGTCCTTGAAGTGCAGCACGTTGTCGGGGTGCACGGGAACGTTGATGGACTTGACCGAAGCGAAGTGGATGACCTGGTCATGCAGCGGAATGTAGAAGCGCTCTTTTTGCACCACTTGCCAGATGTCCTTGATGGTGGCGTTGCGTTTGGCCACATCGCTTTCCGAAGACAGCGAGATGATCTTGGCGTCCAGCTCAGGATTGCTGTAGTGCGTGGCGTTCTGCGCGCCGCGGCCTTCCTTGCCGCGTGTTGCGACCAGGAAGTCGAAGATGTAGGCCGAGTCATAGGTGGGCACACCCCAGCCGTACAGGTAGAAGTCGCTGTCGGCATTCACGATGGACACGCTGTGCTGCGCGATAGGGCGCGAGGACACTTCGGTCTTAATGCCCACGCGGCCCAGGAAGCCAGCAATCGCGGTGCTGATGGCTTCGTCGTTCACATAGCGGTCGTTGGGCGAGTGCAAGGTGAGGGTAAAACCATTGGGGTAACCCGCTTCCGCCAGCAAGGCCTTGGCCTTGTTCACATCGGCCTTGGGGTAGGCGGCCATGGCTTTGTCGTAGCCATTGACAAACGACGGCGCCATCACGCCCGAGGGGTTGGACAGGCCGCGCATCACCGAGCGCTTGATGGCGTCGCGGTCAATCGCCAGCTCCATCGCGTGGCGCACCTTGGGGTCGGCCAGGGGGTTCTTGCCCTTGACGTTGCTGGACTTGAGTTCTGCCGCACCCACGTTCAGGCCCAGGAAGATGGAGCGGTTTTCTGGCCCCTCGTTGATGCGCAGCTTGGCGTCTTGCTTCAGGCGCGCCACGTCTTGCGCAGGGATGTCTTGGGCAAAGTCCACCTCACCGGACAGCAAGGCCGCCACGCGGGTGGCGGGCGACTTGATGGGCAGGTACACCAGTTCGGTCACATCCCCCACTTTGCCTTTGCCCCAGTAGTTGGGGTTTTGCTTCATCACGGTGCGGCTGTCCACTTCGCGGCTGGCCAGCGTGAAAGCGCCGGTGCCGTTGACGGCGCGGGTGGCTCCATTTTCGGTCTTGCTGGTGGCGTCTTGCGTCTCCAGCGCGCCGTTGGCCTTGGCCCACGCCTCATTCATGATGAAGATGTTGGTCAGATTGTTCGGGAAAATCGGGTTCGGGCCTTTGGTTTTGACGTGCACGGTCAAGTCATCGACCGCCTTGATGTCTTCCACCGAAGCCAGCAGCGACTTCACCTGCGCATTCGGGCCTTTGGCACGGTTGAGCGAGAAGACCACGTCCTTGGCGGTCAGCGGCTTGCCGTCGTGGAATTTCACATTGGGGCGAATCTTGAAGACCCACACGGTCGGATCACCTTCGAGCAACTTCCACTCGGTGGCCAGCAGGGGCACCAGCTTGCCGTCGTTGGTACGGTTGACCAGGGTTTCATACATCTGGTGCATCAACACAAAGTTGGTGCCCGTGTTGAAGACGTGGGGGTCCAGGGTGGTCACATCGGCAGAGCGTGCCCAGCGTACGGTTTCAGCTTGCACCAATGCGGCGGAAGTCAAAAGGCCAGCGGCCAGCATCGCAGTGCCCAGGGTCTTCAAGATCATGTTGTCTCCAAAAAGGAAGGTGAAGTTGACGGTATGCCACGAGCCACGGATAAGTCGCTCTAGGGTTAGGCCTAGCAAGCAAAAAATGCACCTGCTGCGCCCTTACCGCCTGTCGTTTGATTTGTTATCCGCTCATCTTTATAGCGAAGCACACGTAACGCCACGCAATAAGCTCATGCATTTCTGTGCCTTCACGCAAAAATCCTTGTGCTGCCGCTTCAGGCAAGGTATGCACGAATGCCGGACAATGGTGGGCTGGCCCGCGCTGCGCTTTGCAGCGCTCGGGCCTGTTTGCTCTGTTTTGACTTTGGGCGCTGAACCCGCCTGTATGCCGCATGCACGCTACCCGTATCGTTGCCATCCGCCATGGCGAAACCTCCTGGAATGTGGATGCCCGTATCCAGGGGCATTTGGACATTCCGCTCAATGACGTGGGCCTGTGGCAAGCCCAGCGTGTGGGCGCTGCGCTGGCCGATGAGCAGTTTGACGCCATCTACAGCAGTGACTTGCAGCGCGCCTTGGCAACCGCGCAGGCCGTGGGCAGCGCCACCGCTTGCCCCGTGCAGCCCGACACGGGGCTGCGCGAGCGCTGTTTTGGCAGTTTTGAAGGCCGCACCTTCCACGAGATTGAGGCCGAGTCGCCCGAGCACGCGCTGCGCTGGCGCAAGCGCGACCCCGAATTTGTGCCCGACGGCGGCGGCGAATCGCTGCACATGCTGCGCGGGCGCATTCAGCACACCGTAGACCGTCTGGCTGCCCAGCACCTGGGCGGGCAAATTGCGCTAGTGGCGCACGGCGGCGTGATGGACATGCTGTACCGCCTGGCCACGCGCCAAGACCTGCAAGCGCCGCGCAGCTGGGAGCTGGGTAACGCCGCCATCAACCGCCTGCTGTGGACCCCCGAGGGGCTGACGCTGGTGGGCTGGGGCGATACGGCCCACCTGTCGCAAGCGGTACGCGACGAATTCATCAGCTGATTCATCACCTGCCAGGCTGCAGCGCATGTGCACGTCTGCGCACACCGGGGCTGCGGCACAGGCGAAGAAAAAAGAAGCAGCCAGCGCTTGCTCTATAACGATTTACGATAGTTTTGCATCGCAAACCATTGATAGACAAGCGCTAGCCGCTCTTTTATTTGAGAGCCCCTGCTGGCGGGTGCAGGCAATCCCTATAAAAACTCACGCCATTCAGGCACGTGCATAGGTCGATGTGAACGACGCCTTGGCGATCGTGTTGGCGTTGATCATGAAGCCGCCAATGGCGGTGGTGGCGTCGTCTGGCATATCCAGCTTGGCCACCGACAGCGCATGCACGGTGAAGATGTAGCGGTGCGGCTTGTCACCGGGCGGTGGACACATGCCGCCCCACGCAAAAATGCCGTAGTCGTTGCGCATTTGGCGCGCGCCTGCGGGCAAGTTGGCACCGCCTTTTTCCCCGGCATTGGCCGCCAGACGGGTCACGCTGGCAGGAATGTCCACCACCATCCAGTGCCACCAGCCGGAGCCTGTGGGTGCATCGGGGTCGTACACGGTCACTGCAAAACTTTGCGTGCCTTCGGGGGCGCCACTCCATTGCAAAACCGGCGATGCGTTGGCGCCGCCACATCCGAACATGTCGGACTCAAACACGGGCGCAATCGTGCCGCCTGCAGGAATGTCGGGACTGGTCAGGGTGAAAGTTGTCATGTTGGCGATCTCCTTGGTCACAAGCTGTGCAGTATGCCTGCTGCAGGCAGCCCGTTTCACGGAGCCTGCAAGCGCATGGCTTTATTCAAGAAAACCTCTTGTTTCCACGCTTGTGCTTTGCTGCTGGCGCAGCGCATGCACAGCCGGGGTGGGCACGATGCCGCTGGCCCAAGCCCTGCGCCAGGTGCCACAGGTGTAACCGCACACAGCATCTAGCCCGAAGCGAGCCCCACAGCAGGCAGCATCCCTGCCTGCGGCTTGACCCAAGGCAGCCACGGTTTTGCTGACGAATGCTAGATTGCGACCTTCGTTGTCGACTTTTTCTGGTTTTCACCCCGTTCTGCCATGCGCCTGCTGCTTGCTTTGCTTTTGCCCTTTTCCGTGTTTTTCACCATCGGCCGCCCTTTTGCGGGCTTGCTGTGCTTGCTTCTGCAAATCACATTGATCGGCTGGGTGCCAGCAGCGATCTGGGCGGTTTATGCCTTGAGCCAGTACAAAACCGACCAGAAAATCAAAGAAGCACTGGGTGGCCGTTGATACGGCTGCACCCTAAAATCCCATAAAAAAGGAGCGCGTTGCGCTCCTTTTTTATTGAGGATGTGCAGCGGTTGTGCTGCTGACCGGCTATGGGCTATGGCCTATGGCTTACAGCTCACCGTAGCTGTGCAGACCCGACAAGAACATATTCACGCCCAGGAAGGCAAAGGTGGTGATGGCCAGGCCCACCAGCGCCCACCATGCCGAGACGGTACCACGCAGCCCCTTCATCAGGCGCATGTGCAGCCAGGCGGCATAGTTCAACCAGACGATCAGCGCCCACGTCTCTTTGGGGTCCCAGCTCCAATAACCGCCCCATGCCTCTGCCGCCCACAGCGCACCCAGCACAGTGGCAATGGTGAAGAAGGCAAAGCCCACGGCGATGGATTTGTACATCACATCGTCCAAGATTTCATAGGCTGGCAAACGCGCGGCAATCGGTTTGCGCGCTGCCAAAATGGCCGCGACGATCAGCGCAGAAATACCGAAATAAATGATCCAGTAGCTGCTGCCAGTTTCCTGGCTCTGGCGGAAAGCCAAAGGCTCAAAACACAGCGCCACGCCCAGCAGCCACAAAGGCGCCAGCTTGTACCACTTGGTCTCCTGCGCCTGCTGCTTGATGAGGTAGGCAAACGCCACCATGGCGGCCAAGGCGAATGTGCCGTAACCAATAAAGTTCGCAGGCACATGCACCTTCATCCACCAGCTTTGCAGCGCAGGCACCAAAGGCTGGATGGCATGTGCTTCACGCACAATGCTGTACCACAGCAAAAAGCCTACCGCTGCGCTGACGACCAGCATCACAAAGCCGCCCAAAGCACGTGTTTGGTACTGGTCTTCGTAGTAGAGATAAAACAGCGCCGTCATCCAGATGAACATGACGAACACTTCGTACAAATTGCTCACGGGGATGTGGCCAATATCAGGGCCCAGCAAATAGCTCTCAAACCAGCGCACCATGGTGCCCACCAGCGCCAGCGTGATGGCCACCCAGGTCATGCGTGAGCCCATCGCGCCGAACGTATCGCGCTCGCCCTTCGCAAACAGGCTGATCCAGTAGAAGATGGTGGCCATAAAGCACAGCACGCTCATCCACAAAATGGCGGATTGGCTCGACAAAAAGTATTTCAGGCCAAACACCGTCTCCGAGCGGTCAATGTGCGCCGCGCCATCAGGGCCGTGATAGAGCCAGATGGCCAAGAGAGACAGGGCCGCAATCGCCAGCATGAGCTTGTTCAGCGGACGCCAGAACCAGCCCAGCCAAATCATGGCGGGCATCGTGCCAATCAAAATGCCTTTTTCGTAGCCATTCATCGCATGGCTGTACTGGTTCAAGGAAAACAAGCCACCAGCGACGACCAGCACAGCAAACAACCAGTCAAACCAGTTGCGCCGCACAAAATAGCCTTCATTCAACGTGATGGTGGAAGTAGTCGTGGTGCTACTCATACAGAACGCTCCGTGGGAGAGGCGGCTGCAGCCGAAGTGGCCAGCAGCTTTTGCTTCAAATTATCAAATTCGCGGTCAGTGTCCATGATCTTGCGATTGGAGGACAGCGCCATGGTTGCTTGTGCCGCATCGCCTTGCGGCGCTACCCAAATCCACAAGCGGCGATCACGGATATAAAGCATGGCAAACACACCGATGATCAGGAACAGGCAGCCCAGATACACAATGTTTTTACCGGGAGCGCGCGCCACCTGGAACACACTGGCTTGCACCTGCTTGAAGTCCTCCATCATGAAGGCCATCGGTGCGGGATAAAACTGCGCATCGCTGAGGGCAAAGACCGACTGCGTCATGAACCCCAAGGTTTGCTCGCCAGCTTCCAGCGGCTTCAGACCTGCTTTTTCGCGGCTGAGTTGCGCTAGGTCGTACAACACGCCGTTCAAGATGCGAATCAGCACTTCGCTGGCACGCTCGCGCTCAGCCTCGGGCACATTCGCTTCCATGAACTGGCCAATCGCCTGCAAACCGCCATCCGGCACGCCGTTGACCAGCTTGCCGCTGCCAGCAAACAGGTTCACCGCACGCAGTGCCGACTGCGTCAAGGCCTCACGCAGATCTTCACGCTCAGCGGGGACGGCCTGCTTGGCATAGCGGCGCACCGCCTCTTCGCGCATGGCGGGATCTTGCAGTGCAGCACGCATGCGCATAAAGCCTTGCATGCTGCCTTGGTCATCGGCAGGAATACGCAGGTAGCGGAAAGCCTCAGAAGGGTTCTCTCGCACACCCAGCAAGAACATGGACACACCATCGCCAAAATCGACAGGACTCATGTAGTTCTGGTACTCACGCGCTTGGCCCGAGGCATCACGCAATTTGTAGCCAATGCTGGGGCCAATATTGCGCAGCTCTTGGGGCTTCGCCGTTTTGTGGCCTCCGCCCAAGCGGGACTCAATAGAGCTGCGCAAATCCACCTTGCGCACATCCACTGCCGCATTCGCATTTTTTTGGCCGCTGAAGTTTTCCACGTTGATGGTGCGCAGTTCGGTGAATTCGAGTGTCATCACATCTTCGGGCTTGGATGAGCCTGCGCGCATCAACTCGGTGGCGCTGCCAATGTAGCCTTCCACCTCAAACGCCTCACCACCGGCTGTAAACGGTACGGCACGCAATTTCACTTGCGAGCCACCATCGTCAAAACTGGACTGGTAAATCTCAATGCCTTTGTAGCTGGCAGGGTGGTTCACCTCAATGCGCTTTTCGAGCTGTTCACCCGTTTCTTTGTCGTGAATGATCACATCACTGGCAAACAACTTGGGCATGCCGGTGTCGTAGTACTCCACCACGAACTTCTTGAGTTCCACCGAGAAAGGCAGCTCTTGCAGCAACACCCCATCTGACTGGTTCAAGATGGCCGTGCCAGCTTGCGTGCCTTCTGCCACCATCAAGTTGCCACGGTAGGTGGGGTTGCGCAGGGACAGACGGTGCTCTGGCGGCACATCGGAGATACGCCCCGCACCGGTGTATGGGGTCTTGCCTCCCAGCCACATTTGGGCTCGCACCACCATATCGCCATCGAGCAAGCCGCCAATACAAATCATCACGATCGCCGAGTGTGCTGCGATATAGCCCAGCTTGTTGGCCGCGCCGGCTTTGGCTGCCAGCATGTAGCCCTTGCCTGCGGGCGTCTCCCGCTCTTGCAACTTTACCTTCCAGCCACTGCGCGCCAGAATGCCCCCGATGCGCTGTGCGGCAGCTTGTGGCTGCTCGTTCAATGCAGCCTGTGCCTTGTGGTGAAAAGCCTTGAGACTTTGCTCGCGAATGTTTTCTTTGTAATTGCGCAAATCCGCCATGTATTTGGGCGTGTGACGCAACAGGCACAGCGTGGTGCTGGTCACCAAAAACGCCAAAATCAGCAAGAACCACCACGCGCTATATACCGCATTGAGCTTGAGCGCCAAAAACAGCTCCGCCCAGAAAGGGCCAAACTGGTTGACGTAATTGACACTGGGCTCATGCTGCTTGAGCACCGTGCCAATCACCGAAGCAATACAAATGATGGTGAGCAGGGCAATCGCAAAGCGCATGGAAGCCAGCAACTCCAGCAATGCGCGCATGCGCTGCGGTTGCTCAAGATGGGACGGCTTGCCGGAAGAAGAATCTGACATGAAAAAAGACACAAGGCCCTAAAGACAAAAGGCGGGGCCATCACATTTCGATGGTCCCGCCTTTATTGGGGTTTGTTATGGGCGGCAAGTTCCCGCTTGAACAGCGAAAACTTGATTTAACGCAAGCCGGCGATGTAATCCGCCACAGCCTTGATTTCGCGATCGTTCAACTTGGCAGCCACGTCCTTCATTTGAAGGTTGTTGGCACGCGAGCCATCACGGAAAGCATTCAATTGCTTGACAGTGTAATCGGCATGCTGCCCTGACAGTCGGGGGTACTGTGCAGGAATACCAGCGCCGTTAGGGCTATGGCAGCTGACACATGCCGCAATCTTGCGATCTGGTACGCCGCCACGGTAGATGCGCTCACCCAACTGCACCAGGTTCTTGTCGGTTGCAAAACCGTTCTTCGCAGGCTGTGTGGCCAACCAGGCCGTGATGTTGCGCATTTCCTCTTCGGACAACATCGTGGCGAAACCCTTCATGATCGGGTCTGCACGTTTGTCATCCTTGAAGTCATGCAACTGCTTGAGCAAATACTCTGGATGCTGTTGTGCCAATTTAGGATTGAGGACAATAGTCGAATTGCCATCAGCACCATGACAAGCTGCGCATACAGCTTCGAAACTGGCTTGACCTTTGACGAGGTCGGGTTTGGCCGGTGTATCGCCCGCCGCGAAGGCCGGGAGAGCGGGTGCTGCCAGTGCGGCAGACGTCAGCAAAGAGGCGAGCAACTTCATATTGTGGGTCTGGTTATGTGCGCAAAACTGCCAGATTCTACAATGAGGCCCCAACGCTTAATACCCCCCATGACGACCAACTCCCCCGCATTTGCTTCGGGTCAAACTTCTGACCTGATTGATCCCAAGCTCGCCATGGGCTGGATGCACACGGCACGCTTTTTAACCACGGCTGCTCAGCTGCACCATCTGCCCACGGTAGACGTGCCTGAAATTGCCTTCGTGGGCCGCTCCAACGCAGGCAAATCCACGTCCATCAACACCTTAACGCAGCAAAAGCAACTGGCCTTTGCCTCCAAAAAACCGGGCCGCACCCAGCACATCAACCTGTTTTCGCTGGGCAAACAAGGCACCACCGATGCGGTGTTGGCTGACTTGCCCGGCTATGGCTATGCCGCAGTATCGCGCTCGGACAAAGAGCGCTGGCAACGGGTGATGCTCAACTACCTGATGCAACGCGAAAGCCTGAGCGCCGTGGTGTTGCTGTGCGACCCCCGCCTGGGTTTGACGGAGCTGGATGAAGCGTTGCTGGACGCTATTCGCCCACGCGTAGAACGTGGCCTGAAGTTTTTGATCTTGCTCACCAAAGCCGACAAGTTGACGCGCTCCGAGCAAGCCAAGATTTTGTCCATCACCAAACTCAATGCGGGCGGCGGTGAAGTGCGCATGTTCTCGGCACTGAAAAAGCAAGGTGTGGATGAGGTGGCGCAATTGCTGTGGCACTGGTGCCACCCTGCAGGCTTGAACCCTACGGCAACGCCCCTTGCTGCAGAGGCGGGTGCCGCACCCGCAGTGCAGCCCCCTGCCACCGACACCCCCGCGCAATAACGCATAGACGCGGGCGCGCCGCTGCGCCACCATGGCGACTCCTACAAGGAGGTGCCATGATCGAAACCATCCGCCACCAGCTCCCACACGGCGTCACGCTCGAGTGCCGCAGCTGTGGCTCCCCTGGAAAACCCCTGTTGCTGTTTTTGCACGGATTTCCTGAAGGTGCCTTTATCTGGGATGGGGTGATGACGCCTTTTGCAGACCGTTGGCGCTGCCTGGCGCCCGATTTACGCGGCTACGGGCAATCCAGCAAGCCGTCATCCGTCGACGCTTACAAACCCAAAGCTTTGGTGCAAGACTTGGTGGCGTTGATCGCCGCCGAAAGCCCCGGCCAGCCAGCGGCAGCCGTGATCGCCCACGACTGGGGTGGCGCGCTGGCATGGAATTTGGCGATTCAGCACCCCTCTGTGCTGCAACAGCTGCTCATCATCAACGCACCACACCCCGGTGCTTTTGTGCGTGAGTTGCAGCACAACCCTGCGCAGCAAGCGGCCAGTCAATACATGCACTTTCTGCGCCGAAGCGATGCGCCTGCCTTGCTCCTGGCCGATGGCGCCCAGCGGCTGTGGGATTTTTTCCGCACGCCCCAGGGCGACTTGCCGGCCTGGCTCACACCGCAGTTGCAAGCCGTTTACCTGGCGCATTGGCAGCAATCACTTGCCACGGCCTGCCACTACTACCGCGCCAGCCCTTTGGCCCCGCCACGCGGCGATGACCAAGGCATTCACCAGCTTCAGCTGCCTGATGCGCTGCTGCATACGGTGGTTCCCACCCATATTCTGTGGGGGCAACAAGATAAGGCCCTGCTCCCCGAACTCCTGAACGGCTTGGAACGATGGGTGCCGCACCTCTCCCTCACCTATGCGCCGGATGCGAGCCACTGGCTGGTGCACGAGCTCCCAGACTTGGTGATTCGCCAACTGCACCTGATACTGCGCCAGTCTTTACCAAAAAGAGAGCTACTAACGCTTGACAGCACTAGCCAAAACACTGATTTCACCCTTGATTATTGATACAGCGATGCCTGCCCATCAGGGCGTGTCTTGAAGCGTTTATGCACCCAGTAGTACTGCGGAATCATGGTGCGAATGGCTGCCTCCAGCTCACGGTTCATGCGTGCTGTATCAGCGATGTGGTCTTCCGTAGGAAAGTTGTCCCACGCAGGCGTCATTTCTGCCACATAGCCTTGAGGCGTCATCCGGTTGTACAGCCCCACCACCTTGGCTTTACCCAAGCGGGCAAAACGCGAGAGCGAGGGAATGGTCGCCGTCTCTGGCACCTGGAAAAAAGGCACGAACACCGAATCGTTTTTGCCATAGTCCATATCGGGCAGCAAATACAGCAAGCCACCTTTGCGCAGCACTGAAATAATGGGTTTGACGCCATCTGCCCGGTTGAGCATGCGCACCTTGCCAAAACGCTGGCGCCCCGCCATAAACCAGGCATCCAGCACCGGGTCGGGGTTGGTGGCAAAGATCGACGTGAATTCACGCTCGGTGTTCAAAGGCAGCGCAAGCCCGCCCGCATCCATGCTGTAGAAATGCGGTGCAAACACGATGGTGGGGATGTCGCCTTCCAGCTCATGGACAGCGCCGGTCAATTTCACACGGCTGCGCACCAAGGCTTCCGAGCCAAACCACAGCCAGCTGCGGTCCAAAAACGTCTGGCAAAACACCACGATGCTTTCTCTGGCAATCGCCTTGCGCTCTGCCAGCGTTTTCTCAGGAAAACACAACTCCAAATTGCGCAACGCCACCTTGCGCCGGGGTGCGGCCACGAGATACAGCACATTGCCCACCACACGCCCCAGCCCACGCAACACGGGCAATGGCAGCTTGGCCAAACCATGCATACAGGCAATGCCCAGCTTGCTCAAGCTCATGCCGCACCACCCTCATCCGCAGAAGCTGCAGCTTCTTGGCGCGGCTGCTTGTAACGGCCATACCCCCACAGATACTGGGTGGGGCATTGTTGAATCGTATGTTCCATGGCCTGGTTCAATTGCACCACCGCAGCATCCAACTGCTCTGACAGTTGCATGGGCAGCGCTTCAAAAAAGAGTTCATAACCGCGCCCGGCTGGCAAACGTTCGCAGCGCGCCAAAATCACGCTCGCCCCGGTTTGCAATGCAAGCCGTGCCGCCAGTGTCATGGTGTAGGCATCTTTGCCAAAAAACGGGGCCCACTGACCCTGACCGTGCGGGGGTACTTGGTCCGGCAACAGCCCTACCGCTTGCCCTTTGCGCAGTGCTTTGATCATCTGGCGCACACCCGACAACGTGGTCGGTACCGCCTGAATGCCTCCACGATTGCGGGCCGTCAGCATCATCTGCGCCAACCATGGCTGCTTGGCGGGGCGGTACAAAATCGTGATGGGGCCATGCGCTTGTGACCACAGACTGGCAGCACCCTGCACCGACAGCTCAAAGCAGCCCAGATGCGGCGTCAGGAACAAAATGCCTTTTCCCTTGGCCCATGCCTGCTCAACCACATCGGTGCCATGCACCGTATTGACTGGGGTCTGTTTGAGCCACAAGCGTGGCAGCTCGGCCACCATCCGCCCCGCATGGCCCACGGCCGGCCGCACCTGTGCAAAGGTGTAGCCCGCTTGTGCGCTATTGGCCGCAAAGCGACGACGATAGGTCGGTGAAAACGCCCATGCCAACCAGCCCATACAGGCACCGATGAGGTGTGCGAGGGGCAATGGCACTGCAGACAAAAAACGAAAAAGGGTTGGCATTACAATAGCTGGGTGTCGCCGAGTTAATAGAGCAACTTGCAGGGCGACGTAAAACAAAACTGCTAAAGCGTTCGCCCGACTTCCGTGTAGCCGAGCAACGCAATTGCCCAACACAGGAGTTTATTCAATGGCGAACGACTTTCTCTTTACCTCGGAATCGGTTTCCGAAGGCCACCCCGACAAAGTAGCTGACCAGATCTCCGACTCGATTCTGGACGCAATTTTCACCCAAGACCCCCACAGCCGCGTGGCAGCCGAAACGCTGACCAACACCGGTCTGGTGGTATTGGCCGGTGAAATCACTACTGGCGCCAATGTGGACTACATCCAGGTGGCGCGTGACACCATCAAGCGCATTGGCTACGACAACACCGACTACGGCATCGACTACAAGGGTTGCGCCGTGCTGGTGGCCTACGACAAGCAAAGCCAGGACATCGCTCAGGGCGTGGACAAGGCCAGCGACGATGAGCTGAACATTGGCGCGGGCGACCAAGGCCTTATGTTTGGTTACGCCTGCGACGAAACGCCCGAGCTGATGCCAGCGCCCATCTACTACGCCCACCGCCTGATGGAACGCCAGGCACAGTTGCGCAAAGATGGCCGCCTGCCCTTCCTGCGCCCGGATGCCAAGTCGCAAGTGACCATGCGCTATGTGGATGGTAAGCCCCACAGCATCGATACCGTGGTGCTGTCCACTCAGCACAGCCCCGACCAGTCAGAAACTGCTACCAAAATGAAGGCCTCGTTCACCGAAGCCATCATTGAAGAAATCATCAAGCCCGTGCTGCCCAAGGAATGGCTGCAGGACACTAAGTACCTGATCAATCCCACCGGCCGTTTCGTCGTGGGCGGCCCCCAGGGCGACTGTGGCCTGACTGGCCGCAAGATCATTGTGGACACCTACGGCGGCGCCTGCCCCCACGGCGGTGGCGCATTCTCCGGCAAGGACCCCTCCAAGGTGGACCGCTCCGCGGCCTATGCTGCGCGTTACGTGGCCAAGAACGTGGTGGCAGCGGGTCTGGCGCGCCAGTGCCAAGTGCAGGTCGCCTACGCCATCGGCGTGGCTCGCCCCATGAATATCACGGTCTACACCGAAGGCACGGGGGTGATTCCCGATGCAGAAATCGCCAAGCTGGTAGCGGCACACTTTGATCTGCGCCCCAAAGGCATCATCGAAATGCTGGATCTGCTGCGCCCCATCTACGCCAAGACCGCTGCTTACGGCCACTTTGGCCGCGAAGAGCCCGAGTTCACCTGGGAAAAGACCGACAAAGCGGCACTGCTGCGCGCCGCAGCCGGTTTGAAGTAATGCAAACTGCCGCGCGATCCGCGCGGTATCTGTTCGGGGGAACAGCGCATACGGCGATAGCCATGTGCACCAATCCCCCCACAGATAACGCTGCATTACTGCTCGCGCTGCTGGCTGCAACAAGTTCGGCCCACCATCACTAAGCCCGCTGCTGCGGGCTTTTTCATGCCTGCGCCTAGGTGGGCCGCACTCCTACACGGCAACCCAGGCACCACCGACGAACGGTATTTAGCACGCGCCTTTATGGTTGAACGCATCTGCCACCGCAACGTGGCAGCCCACTACAAGGAGAGCACTATGCTGAAGTACGCCATCATTTTTGCCATCATCTCGTTGATTGCCGGACTGTTTGGATTTACCGGTGTTGCCGCCGGTGCGGCCGGCATTGCCAAGGTTCTGTTCATTTTGTTCTTGGTTTTGGCCGTCGTATTTGTGGTGCTGGCCGCCATGGGCGTGGGCGCTGCGCGCAAGATGCTCAAGTAAGCGGTGTTGAAAACATCTTCCCAAGGGCTGCGCATGCAGCCCTTTTCATTGGGAGAGGCTGCACAAGCTTCTACACTCAGGCGCATGCTTTCTTCGCTGTGCCACTGCTGCCATGACGCTTGACACCCACTTGCTGTTGATTGATCCGCAAAACGATTTTTGCGATTTGCCCGCCAACTTTTGCCCCAGTGGCCTGCGCCCTGCACTGCCCGTGCCCGGTGCGCACGCCGACATGCAGCGTGTGGCCACGTGGTTGCGCCAGCACAGCGCGCACATCGACCACATCACCGTCACACTCGATTCCCACCAGGTGTTTGACATTGCGCACCCAGCGTTTTGGCAGCAAGGCAGCGGCGACGAGGTGGCGCCATTTACCGCCATCACCGCCGCCCAGGTGCGCCAGGGGCAGTTCCAGCCCCGCAAGGCTGCGCACCTTGCGCGCACCTTGGCCTATCTGGATGCGTTGGAAGCCCGTGGGCGCTACACGCTGATGGTGTGGCCGGTGCACTGCGAGATCGGCAGCTGGGGCCATGGCGTACACGCCCACATTTTGTCGGCCTGCGCAGACTGGCAACGCAAGCAGCAGCGTGCCGTGTGCAACGTGTTCAAAGGCAGCAACCCGTGGACAGAGCACTACAGCGCGCTGGAAGCCGAAGTGCCCGATGCCAGCGCGCCAGAAACCTGCCTCAACCAGACTTTGCTGACTAGCTTGCTGCAAGCCCAGCGGCTGATTGTGGCGGGCGAGGCCAGCAGCCACTGCGTGCGCGCCACGGTCGAACATTTGCTGCAGCAAGCCCCTGCCGACTTTGCCCCACGCATCACCGTGCTGACCGATGGCATGAGCCCTGTGAGCGGCTTTGAGGCGCAGCACACCGCCTTCTTGCAGCACCTGCAAGCTGCGGGCGCACAGTTGTGCACCACCACCGAATTGCACCTGTAAAGCCACGAAAGCTGCCCGCATGCCCATCATCCACAGCCTGCTCGACACCGACCTGTACAAATTCACTATGTGGCAGGCCATGCTGCACCGCCACCCCCAAACGCAGGCCGAATACCGCTTTGCCTGCCGCAATGCCACCGCCTATCCGCTGGCCGATTTGGTGGACGAAGTGAATGCCGAGTTGGATCACCTGTGCAGCCTGCGCTTTACGCCCGATGAGCTGGCGTACATGGCCAGCCTGCGCTACATCAAAAGCGACTTCATCGACTTTCTGCGTCTGTTCCAGTTCCAGCGCAACTTCATCCGCGTGCAGGCCACGCCCGAAGGTGGCTTGCGCATTGAAGCCCACGGCCCCCAGGTGCATGTGATGGGCTTTGAAATCCATGTGCTGGCCATCGTCAACGAGCTGTATTTCCGCCGCTTGGCGCAGCCGGGCACCTTGGAGGAAGGTCGCCGCCGTCTGCAAGCCAAAATCACACAGCTGCGCGCCTTGCGGGATGAGCCCACCCTGGCGCACCCGTTTGAGCTGTCTGACTTTGGCCTGCGCCGCCGTTTTGCCGAGCCCTGGCACCGCGAGGTCGTCACCACCCTCACACGCGAGGTGCCGCAGTGGTTCAAAGGCACCTCCAGCGTGCTGCTGGCCAAGGAGCTGAACATCGTGCCCATTGGCACCATGGCACACGAGTATTTGCAAAGCTTTCAGGCCTTGGGCGTGCGCCTGCGCGACTTTCAGAAAGCCGCGCTGGAAGACTGGGTGCAGGAATACCGTGGCGACCTGGGCATTGCCTTGACCGACACCGTCGGCATGCACGCCTTCTTGCAAGACTTTGACCTGTACTTTGCCAAGCTGTTTGACGGCCTGCGCCACGACTCGGGCGACCCGTTTGACTGGGGCGACCAAGCGCTGGCGCACTACCGCAAGCTGCGCATCAACCCGCACACCAAACGCATGGTGTTCTCCGACGGCCTGAACATCGACAAAGCGCTGGAGCTGTGGCGCTACTTTGCGCCGCACATTCAGCTGGGCTTTGGTATTGGCACCAACCTGACCAACGACGTGGGCCTGCAGCCGCTGAACATTGTGATGAAGCTGGTGCGCGCGAATGGCCAGCCAGTTGCCAAAATCTCTGACACACCCGGCAAAACCCTGTGCGACGACGAAACCTATCTGGCCTATCTGCGCCAGGTGTTTGGCATTGCCGATCCGATTGCTTAAATTGTTTGCAATCCCGCCTCAAAGAAAAAACATAGCTGCTTGCGCTGGTTCAAAGGCAGTTTCAAATACAAAACATATTGAAATCCTTTAAAAACAAGCGCTAGCCGCTCCTTTTTATTTATGCCTGTGCCCCACCACGCTCCCCACACCGCTGTCTTGATTGGCCGCTTTCAGCCCTTTCACCTCGGCCACCTGGCCTTGCTGCAGCAGGCTTTGCAGACCGCGCAGCAAGTGGTGGTGGTGCTGGGCAGTGCCTTCCAGGCCCGCAGCCCCAAAAACCCGTTCACTTGGCAAGAGCGCGCTGCCCTGATCCGCAGCAGCTTGCCCGCCGCCGATGCCGCCCGCGTCCACTGCGTGCCTGTGCGCGACTATTACGATGAGCCACGCTGGGTGCAGGCCGTCATGGCCGCCGTACACACCCAAGTACCGCCCGGCGCGCGTGTGGACTTGGTCGGGCACTTCAAAGACGATAGCAGCAACTACCTGGCACGCTTTCCCGGCTGGGAGCTGCTGAGCCTGCCGCGCCAAGGTGACTTTGATGGCACCCCCACGCGCGAGCTGTACTGGAACCTGGCCGATCTGCCCCACGACGCGCTATGGGCACAGCTCGCCCCACTGCTGCCCGCACCCGTGGCCGACTGGTTGCGCCAGTGGCAAACCAGTGCTGATTACACCGCCCTGCGCGCCGAGTGGCGCATGCTCAGCGGCTACCACGCCGCCTGGGCCAGCGCCCCCTATCCTCCCGTGTTTGTGACGGTCGACGGGCTGCTGCTGTGCCACGGCCATGTGCTGCTGATCCAGCGCGGCCACGCCCCCGGCCAAGGCTTGTGGGCACTGCCCGGCGGGTTTGTGGAGCCGCGCGATACGCTGTGGCAGTCATGCCTGCGCGAGCTGGAGGAAGAAACCGCCCTGCCGCTGAGCACCGACACCTTGCAAACAGCCCTGCAAGGCGTGGAAGTGTTTGACCACCCCGACCGCAGCCTGCGCGGGCGCACCATCACGCACGTCTTTGTGTTCCATGTTCCCGGCACACAGCTGCCCCCCGTGCAAGGCGGCGACGACGCCGCTACAGCGCGCTGGGTACCACTGGGGGATTTAACCGGTTTGGAAAGCCAGATGTTTGAAGACCACTTTCATGTGCTGCGCCGCTGCTTAGCACGCTTTGGCACTGCAGGGCTGCCGATGGCTCTGCCGTAAAGCACGCCCACAGCACCGCTCGCGCCGCAAAGCCTCGCTATCCATCGCCCGCCATCGCCGAGCCAATGAAGGCACCTGCTCAGCAGAGCCCCAACCAACACGCCCAGCCAGCCCAAGTATTCGACCTGATTGCCCACCCGTCCCACAATCACCGCAGCCCCCCGCAGCGCACCTGCGCAGCCTGGTTTTGCTTTTTTTGCCACGCCTGCCCCTTGCAGGCAAGGCACTTCGCATTTTGGAAATTGCCATGACATCGCTGACCATCCGCCCCGCCACGATTGCCGACGCCGATTTGATCCTGCACTTTGTGCGTGAGCTGGCCATCTACGAAAAAGCCGAGCACGAAGTGCTGGCCACGCCCGCGCACGTGCACCGCACCTTGTTTTGCGACAACCCCAAAGTGTTTGGCCTGATCTGCCTGGAGGGCGACACGCCCGTGGGCTTTGCCGTGTACTTCTTCAATTACTCCACCTGGCAAGGCCAGCACGGCCTGTACCTGGAAGACCTGTACGTCTCGCCCGAGCAGCGCGGCAAGGGCGCCGGCAAAGCCTTGCTCAGCCACTTGGCAAAGATTGCGCTGGACAACAACTGCGGCCGCTTTGAATGGAGCGTGCTGGACTGGAACACGCCTTCCATAGAGTTTTATGACAGCCTGGGCGCCAAGCCGCAAAGCGAGTGGATTCGCTACCGCATGACCGGTGAAGCACTGCAAGCTCTGGCCCAGCAAGCAACTGTTCCTGCATCAGCATGAAGGATGCGCACCTGACCGCCTGCTGCCGCCACCTTCTCCCCACCAATCAAAACAACAACTTACAAAACAAATGCCAAAAAGTAGCAGCTTGGACAGCCCTTGCCTCTTGAAAGGCAAATTTTTCACCTTATTATTAGCACTCGATGGGCTTGAGTGCTAACAACACTCCCCACAGTTTTTTTGAAGCAGTTGGGCACCCGCCAAGCTGCTGACCACTTCAACCTTGTTGATTGATATCTAGGAGATGTTATGAACCTGCGTCCTCTGCACGACCGCGTGATCGTCAAGCGCCTGGAAAACGAAACCAAGACAGCTTCGGGCATCTATATCCCTGACAACGCTGCTGAAAAGCCTGACCAAGGCGAAGTGCTGGCAGTGGGCCCCGGCAAGCGCAATGACAAGGGCGAGCAAATCGCTCTGAACGTGAAGGTGGGCGACCGCGTGCTGTTCGGCAAATATTCGGGCCAGACCGTCAAGGTCGACGGCAACGAACTGCTGGTGATGAAGGAAGACGACCTGTTCGCAGTCGTAGAGAACTAAATCGCGCTCGCGATTTAGTTGGGTCGAAGGCTCACTTTGCGCTGCAAAGTAAAGGATACAAAGTCCGGCCGAAGACCAAAGTTCTTCCCAGAACATTGAATTTCATAGCTGCTAGCGCTTAACAGATAAGCCTTAGCAGCCAGTTTGAACCAAATTCTTTAGGAGCCAAAAATGGCAGCAAAAGACGTAGTATTCGGCGGTGAAGCACGTGCACGCATGGTTGAAGGCGTGAACATTCTGGCCAACGCGGTCAAGGTCACCCTGGGCCCCAAGGGTCGTAACGTGGTGCTGGAGCGCTCGTTCGGTGCCCCTACCGTGACCAAGGACGGTGTGTCCGTGGCCAAGGAAATCGAACTCAAGGACAAGCTGCAAAACATGGGCGCTCAGCTCGTGAAGGAAGTAGCTTCCAAGACCAACGACATCGCTGGTGACGGCACTACCACCGCCACCGTGCTGGCCCAAGCCATCGTGCGCGAAGGCTCCAAGTACGTCGCCGCAGGTCTGAACCCCATGGACCTGAAGCGCGGTATCGACAAGGCAGTGACTGCTTTGGTGGAAGAGCTGAAGAAGCAATCCAAGGCGACGACCACTTCCAAGGAAATCGCCCAAGTGGGTTCGATCTCCGCCAACTCCGACGAATCCGTGGGCAGCATCATTGCTGAAGCCATGGACAAGGTGGGCAAGGAAGGCGTGATCACTGTGGAAGAAGGCAAGTCGCTGGCCAACGAACTGGATGTCGTGGAAGGCATGCAATTCGACCGCGGCTACCTGTCGCCCTACTTCATCAACAACCAAGAAAAGCAATCCGCTGTTCTGGATAACCCCTTCGTGCTGCTGTTCGACAAGAAGATCAGCAACATCCGCGACCTGCTGCCTACCCTGGAGCAAGTGGCCAAGGCTGGCCGTCCTCTGCTGATCATTGCCGAAGACGTTGAAGGCGAAGCCCTGGCGACTTTGGTGGTGAACACCATCCGCGGCATCCTGAAGGTGGTGGCTGTGAAGGCTCCTGGCTTTGGCGATCGTCGTAAGGCCATGCTGGAAGACATCGCCATCCTGACGGGCGGCAAGGTCATCGCTGAAGAAGTGGGTCTGACACTGGACAAGGTCACTTTGGAAGACCTGGGCCAAGCCCAGCGCGTGGAAATCGGCAAGGAAAACACCACCATCATCGACGGTGCTGGCCAAGCTGCTGAAATCGAAGCCCGCGTCAAGCAAATCCGCCTGCAAATCGAAGAAGCGACCAGCGACTACGACCGTGAAAAGCTGCAAGAGCGCGTGGCCAAGCTGGCCGGCGGTGTTGCCGTGATCAAGGTTGGCGCTGCCACCGAAGTCGAAATGAAGGAAAAGAAGGCGCGCGTGGAAGACGCGCTGCACGCGACCCGCGCTGCTGTGGAAGAAGGCATTGTGGCCGGTGGTGGCGTGGCCCTGCTGCGCGCCAAGCAAGCCGTGGGCGAGCTGAAGACTGGCAATGCCGAACAAGACGCTGGTATCAAGCTGGTGCTGGCTGCCGTGGAAGCACCTCTGCGCGAAATCGTGGCCAACGCCGGTGGCGAGCCTTCGGTGGTCGTGAACGAAGTGTTGAAGGGCAAGGGCAACTTCGGCTTCAACGCTGCCAACGACACCTACGGCGACATGCTGGAAATGGGTATCCTGGACCCCACCAAGGTGACACGTACAGCGCTGCAAAACGCTGCTTCCGTGGCTTCCTTGCTGCTGACCACCGAGTGCATGATTGCTGAAGCCCCTAAGGCTGAAGGCGCTGCACCTGACATGGGCGGTATGGGCGGTATGGGTGGCATGGGCGGCATGGGCATGTAATTGCCCCGCTGCTGACCGAAGCTTCACCGCTTCGGTTGCTGCTCCCACACACAAAAGGCCGCGAAAGCGGCCTTTTGTTTTTGCGGCTTACGCACTTTGCTTGCGCTTTAAATATGTATCAAAAGCGGCTTTAGCGCTTATCCAGCAAGCGTTAGCAGCTCTGCTTTTTAATTACCATTCACAGGCGACTCCGCCAAGCGCTGCATCAGCGCCCGGGTTGAAGGATCCACCCCCGCCCAATCATTGCTTTGTTGGCGCTCACGCAGGGATTGCGCCAGCTTTTTGCCCAACTCCACGCCCCACTGGTCAAAGCTGTTGATGCCCCACACCGCGCCCGCCACAAACACGCGGTGTTCATACAAGGCAATCAGCGCGCCCAGCGAAGCTGGGTCCAGCGCCTGCAACAGCAAGAAGGTACTGGGCCGGTTGCCGGGGCAATCCCGCTCTATACCTTCCCCACTGCGCCCTACCATCAGCGCCTGCGCCTGGGCGATCGCATTGATCACCAAGCTTTGGTGGTGGGCCCCCAAGTACTTGCCGCCATCGCGCAGCGCGATGAACTCCACCGGAATGACATCAGGGCCTTGGTGCAGCATTTGGAAAAAAGCGTGCTGGCCGTTAGTGCCAGGCTCACCCCACACCACCGGCGCGGTAGCCACCTGCAAGGGCTTGCCATCGCGTGTGACACGCTTGCCATTGCTTTCCATTTCTAACTGCTGCAGGTAAGCCGTGAGGCGGCGCAAACCATGGCTATAAGGCGCAATGCAACGGCTGCCAAAACCGCAGAAATTGCGATTCCATACATCCAGCATCCCCAAGCGCAGAGGCAGATTGTGGGCATCAGGGGCACTAAAAAAATGCGCATCCATGGCATGTGCACCGTGCAGCAGGTTTTTGAACTGCTCTGCACCAATCGCAATCGCAATCGGCAGGCCAATCGCAGACCACAACGAGAACCGTCCGCCCACCCAGTCCCAAAACCCCAGTGTGCGCGTGACCCCGAACTGCGCCGCAGCAGCCGTATTGGTGGTCAAGGCCACGAAATGCTGCTGAAGCCCAGATTCCGTGCCGCCGTTGGCCAAAAACCAGGTGCGCGCGGAGTGCGCATTGAGCATGGTCTCTGCCGTCGTGAACGATTTAGAGGCAATCAAAAACAAGGTGCTCTGCGGCTTGACCTTGCGCAGCACGTGTCCCAGCTCATGGCCGTCGACATTCGAGACAAAGTGGAAATTCTTACCGGGCGTTACCCAGTCTTCCAGTGCCTGCACCACCACTTCGGGGCCCAGGTGCGAGCCACCAATCCCGATATTGACCACATCCGTAATGCGCGCATCGCTGCGTACTTGTTCGGCCAGTGCCAGCATGGCGTCCAGCGTGCTGTGCACCTGCTGGAGCGCCTGCTGCACGGGTGCATCCCACGCCTGCACAACCGGATGGGTTTGCAGCAAACCCGCATCTGGGGGGGCACGCAGCAGCCAGTGCATCACTGCGCGCTCCTCGGTCGTGTTGACCTCCGCCCCAGCCAGCATGGCATCGCGCACAGTGTGTACACTGCAGGCACGTGCCAGCGCGCTCAACTGCTGCTCCGTACTTTCTTGCAGCCAATTTTTGGACAGATCCGCAAACACATACGGTGCCTGCTGACTGAGCTTTTCTAAGCGCTGCGCATCCATGGCAAATGCTTGCACCAAGTCAAACCCCGCCCCCCATGACTGAAAGTGCGCCTCCAGCTGCGCCCATTGCTGCGTTGCATCACAAACCAAAACCATGCTCCATTCAGCGCTTACGCACCACCACGCTGCCTACCGAATACCCCGCACCAAAAGAGCAAATGACCCCCGTATCACCGGCAGCCAGGTCAGCGCGGTATTTGTGGAAGGCAATGATGGAGCCTGCGGACGCCGTGTTGGCAAACTCATCCAGAATCAACGGCGCGCGGTCATCGGTGGACTCACCCACCAGCTTTTTCAAGACCAATTGGTTCATGCCCAAATTGGCCTGGTGCAACCAGAAACGACGCACCTGCTGCGGAGTTTGCCCCAGCTTTTCCAAATGCGTTGCAATATGTGCAGCGGCAATCGGCACCACCTCCTTGAACACCTTGCGGCCTTCTTGTCGAAAGGTCTTGTCGCGCGCAGCCGGGTCGCTGTCTTCGCTGCGGTTCATAAAGCCAAAATTGTTGCGAATATTGTTGGAGAACTGGGTGGCCAGCTGGGTGCCGACGACCTCCCACGCATCTGTGCCGGCCGCTGTGTCGGCGCGCTCAATAATGATTGCGGTGCACACGTCTCCAAAAATAAAATGGCAATCGCGATCGCGCCACTCTAGGTGTGACGAAGTAATCTCAGGGTTCACCACCAGCACGCACTGGGCCGTGCCACAGCGCACGGCATTGACGGCTTGCTCTATGGCAAATGTGGCCGACGAGCACGCCACGTTCATGTCAAAGCCATAGCCCCCAGCCCCCAAAGCCTGCTGGATTTCCACCGCCATGGCAGGATAGGCGCGCTGCATATTGGAGGCGGCACACAGCACCATGTCGATGTCTGCGCCAGTCTTGCCCGCTTGCTGCAACGCTTCTTGCGCAGCAGCAACAGCAATTTCAGCCATCAGTGAAAGCTCATTATCGCCGCGCTCTTCAAAACGCGGGTACATGCGCAGCGGATCCAACACCCCTGTTTTCTCCATCACATACCGCTGGCGGATACCCGAGGCTTTTTCAATGAACTCTACGCTGGAGTGTTGCAGCGCCTCATGGGTGCCAGCGGCAATGTCTGCCGCATACCGCGCATTCTGAATATCCGCATAGCGGTTGAATGCTTCCACCAATTCAGCGTTGGTGATGGTGTGCGGAGGCTGATACAAACCCGTGCCGCTAATGACGACTGAATGCATAAAAATAATTCCATGGCGCGCCATGTGCGGCGTAGCCTGTAAGTGTAATGATCAGACCGCCACAATCAGCTGTTCAAGCTGGATGGCATCGGCCACAAAAGCCCGAATGCCTTCCGCCAGCTTTTCCGTGGCCATGGCATCTTCGTTCAGCGCAAAGCGAAAGCCTGCTTCGTCGTACTGCACCGCTTGCAGCGGCTGCTGCAAAGCGTTGTCTGCGCGCAGCACCTGGTGCACAGGTGCCGTGCTCTGGCTGAGCTGGCTCAACAATTCAGGTGCAATCGTGAGCAAATCACACCCCGCCAATGCCACAATCTGGCCGGTGTTGCGAAAGCTGGCCCCCATCACCTCTGTGGCAATCCCAAAGTGCTTGTAGTACTCGTAGATGGCTCGCACAGAACGCACGCCTGGGTCGTTGGCTCCAGACATCGCCTGCTCATCCCACTGCGCGCCCGCCTGTTTTTTATACCAATCGTAAATACGCCCTACAAAAGGCGATATCAGTTGCACCTTGGCATGCCCACAAGCGATGGCCTGCACCTGGGAAAACAGCAGCGTCAAATTGGTGTGAATACCGCGCTGCTCTAGCTTGCGCGCAGCTTCAATCCCTTCCCAGGTCGCCGCAATCTTGATCAGCACACGCTCGGTGGCAATGCCTGCCGCCTGGTACAGGTCAATCAACCGCTGCGCCCGTACCACGGTTGCCTCGGTGTCAAAGGACAAGCGCGCATCCACCTCGGTAGACACACGCCCCGGCACGATGGACAAAATTTCACAACCAAACTTGACCAGAAGACGGTCAACCACCTCGTCCAGTGGCTTGCCCTTCCATGCAGTGGCCGTATCTACCAGCAAATGCTGGTATTGAGGCTGCTGCACCGCTTTCAAAATCAGGGAAGGATTGGTCGTTGCGTCCTGGGGCTTGAACTGTCCCAACTGCTGAAAACTCCCGGTATCCGCAACCACCGTGGTGTAACGCTTCAATTGCTCTAGCTGGTTCATCTTGTCTCTGCTGTTGTAGTCTGTTTTCAAAAATGAAGATTTGAGTGTAGTGCCCTCTCCTGGGGAATACCTTGCGTCAATCCCGTGAAGGATTTGGTTTGTTGCAACTGACGCAAAATCTCGGCTTTACACGCATTATTTTCAAGGCTCTGCATGCTTGACCGAATTTCCGCTTCCCTTCCATCTCTGGCCCCTGCAGAGCAACGGGTCGGCCAACTCGTACTTGCAGACCCGCACAGCTTTGCACGCTTACCTGTTCGAGAGCTTGCCGCCAAAGCCAACGTCAGCAAACCGACCGTGGTGCGCTTTTGCCGCAGCATGGGCTATGACGGGCTGGCCGACTTCAAGCTCAAGCTGGCGGGCAATGTGGCCGAAGGTGTACCGTTTGTGCACCGCAGCGTAGATGTGGATGACAAAACCGCCGATGTCATGGTCAAAGTCATAGACAACTCGGTCGCCGCATTTTTGCAATACCGCAACGATGCCAACCCCGCAGCCATTGAACAAGCTGCCAATGCCATCGTGAATGCCTGGCAGCACAAAAAACGGCTAGAAATTTACGGCGTCGGCAACTCCGGCGTCGTGGCGCAAGATGCGCAGCACAAATTCTTTCGCTTAGGTATCAGCAGCCAAGCCACCAGTGACACCCACATCCAGGCCATGGGCGCCACCATGCTGCGCAGCGGCGACTGTTTGATCGTCATCTCCAACTCAGGGCGCACCACCGACTTGGTAGATGCAGCCCGTATCGCCCGCGAAAACGGTGCAACCGTCATTGCCATCACCTCCAGCCATACGCCGCTATCCAACAGCAGCCAGATTCTGCTGAGTGCGAATAATTTAGAGGGCTCCGACCTGTACAGCCCCATGGCATCGCGTTTGCTGCATTTGCTCATTATTGATATTTTGGCCACGGCTGTGGCCTTGAAAATGGGCGATGGTCTTGCACACAACCTGCAAAACTTGCAAAACCAACTACAGCAAAAACGCTATGGCATCTAAAGCTGTTGCGGGCCGACTTCTCATAAAGAGGAGCTTGCAGTGCTGATTTTTCAATGCTTTAAGGCATAAAACGTTTCGAAATCTAGATTTATCAAGCGCTTTTAGATTTATTTTTAATAGCAAAAACTCCTCAGTACGCCCACACCTTCGCTGCACTGCTGCATCTCTACTGCATCTGCGGACATAAAAAAACCGGCATCGCTGCCGGTTTTTTATCGCATCCATCAACTTCAGAAGCGATGGCGCACACCCACAGTGAAGCCTGTACGGCTGCGTGCACCGCTGGTGTTATCCAGCACCGTGCCTTGTCCGCCGCTGATGTTGGTGTGGTCAATCGCCAAATAAGCATCAGTGCGCTTGCTGAAGGCGTAGTCAGCTGCAGCTACCAAGAAGTTCGCCGTGCTGTTGAAGTTGCCCGACACAGAACCACTTTGCTTACCGCGGAAATAGTGCATACCCAAGTTCAGCTGAGGCGTCAGTTGATAGCCAAAGCCCACCTTGAACAACTGGCGCTTGTCAGCATCGCCGGATTGGAAGCCACCGTTAGTCTGACCAGACCAGTACGCATTAAGCAGTGCACGATCTACCGCATTGCGGACGTTCACTGGGGACAACAGGGAGTTTGGCGTATCGAATTTTGCCTTGTTCAGGCCATAACCTGCATTGAAGTACCAAGGACCGGTACGGTAAGAGCCACCCAGCGTCCAAGCATCCACCTTGGTGCCGCCTGGCAATTCGGTTCGCAGATAGCCACCACCAAGCGCCACACCATTCGCGGAATAGCGCAGATAACCACCCATCGTTTTGACCGCACCACCCGACAATGACGCCAAAGTCCGTTGCTGAATCAAGCCAGGCAAAGCGGCCGCATTTCCGGGGAATCCGGCCTCAAGATCCTTGGTGTCGTTATTTTCACCAAACGAATACTGCAAGGCACCGACCCACTTACGGTCAGGCGTAGCGATCAGGTACTTCAACTGATTGCTGGTACGAGCACCCATCGCCATACCCAACTCTGGCTTGTAAGCGTCCATATAGGGGGAATAAGGGAAGGATGCGTACGTTGAAGTCACCACATCAAACAGCACGTTCCACTGACGCCCCATGGTCAGCCGACCATAAGGACCTTGCAGGCCAACATAAGCCAGTTGAAAAAAGGGCGCTGTGGTGTCCTTGTCGCCGGTGTCGGTATTGAAACGATGCTCCAACTCAACCAAGGCTTTGGTGCCACCACCCAGATCTTCTTCCACCTTGATGCCCCAGCGACTTTGCGACATGCCGCCACCAATCATTTTGGTCAACCCGCTTTGGCCCGTCCCTTCGTTGGTGGTGTGGCGCACCGCTGCATCCACGATCCCCCACAACTCCACCTTGCTGGCACCTGTCTGCTGCGCCATTGCCGTGGTAGCTACACCGCACAAAGCAGCCACGGCTGCAGCCAAGATTTTCTTTTGCATCTGTTTGTCTCCTTGAAGTGAATTGTTCGATTCAGGATGCAAATTCATTCTAGAAAAGCACAGACGTTCTAATTCTTGTTTTCGCGTGGAAACCACACTCGTTTTCCCGTGCTACAGAGCAGCGACAACGCAAAAAGCCAGCCCGAAGGCTGGCTTTTTTATCTAAACAAAACTGAGGCTAGCTCAGCTTCAAATTAGAAAGCGTGGCGAACACCAACTTGCAGACCGTGCTGCGAACCGTTGTCTTTCAGAGCAACGCCAGACTGCAGAGCCAAGCCCAGGTTTGCGCCATTATCGTTCTTGTTCTTGATATAAGCGTAGGTACCGTACACAGCTGTGCGCTTAGACAAGTTGTGCACATAACCCAGGGCGAACTGGTCAGCCTTCAGCTTGTTGGCACCAAACAAAGTCGCTTCGGAACGGTTGTAAGAAGCCTTCACTTCACCAGCTGCGCCCACGGGAGCGGACAGACCGATGTAGTAGCCCTTCATCTTGTCCTTGTTGCCATTCTCAGCCTTGGCCTTGGAATCGCGGTAAGCACCAGCAAGCTTAACAACGCCAAAGTTGTAAGAAGCGCCCAAAGCCCAAGCAGTCACATCACGACCATACACAGCGGCAACAGGAGCCGGAGTAGTAATCGCAGCAACGTAGCCCTTGTTGTTCTGACGCTCGCCCGACAGACCGATGCTCAGAGGACCGTTGTCATATGTCAGGCCACCACCGAAGTAGCGGCTGGTACGGTTGGAGTCTTGCTCACCGAAACCGTAGTTCACAGCAGCCTTGAAGCCGCTAAGGTTAGGCGACACGTAAGTGATCATGTTGCTAACGCGTTGGTTGGTCGTAGCGACCGAACCCACCTTAGCATCTGCCCACAGACGGGACACGCCATAACCTACTTGACCGAACACGTCGTAACGGCTGGTGGCCTTGTAAGCTTCGGTCAGATCACGACCCATACGCACTTCACCGAAGCCGCCTTCCAGGCCCAAGGTCGAACGACGCTTGAATGCCAAACCGTCAGTAGCCTTAGCACCTTCGTAACCGGAACCACCACTGCCTTCATCAGCCAAGATACCAGCTTCCAGCCAGAAGTTAGCCTTCAGACCGCCACCCAGGTCTTCCACGCCGCGGAAGCCCAGACGGCTGGTTTGGTTACCGCCAGAATTCAGACCAGACCAGTTGTCTTGGCCGTTCACATAGGACACAGCTTCGTCAACCACACCAAACACGGTCACGGAAGATTGTGCAAAAGCGGCGCCGGAAGCAGCAACAGCTGCCAAAGCGATCAGAGATTTCTTCATTTGATACTCCAAGGTTTGTTGAAGGCACGTAGCGGTTTTATCTGACTTTGTAACAAGCCTGTTACCGCCAAGCGCGCCAACCTCCTGGTGGGGAAGTTGGGGGTTATTGCACCAGACTGGACTGCCTTGCGCAAAGAAATTCCCCACCACAAGGCAAAAAACGCCGTTTTCTGTTGCCCCGATGCAACACGCCCCGGCAAACACTGCAGCTGCGCACCAATGTTGCACGCTGGAAATACGCACGATGCCCTTGAAAAATCTCGCTTGCACCTAAAGCGATTACTCACATTTCACGCCCCCCCACCTGTCGAAGATTTCGCACGTCGTCCATCTGCCCAGGCTTTACGCACAGCCAGCATGCTGTGATTGGGCACCGTTCCATAAAAAAGCGCCATTTAGGCGCTTTTACTGCATGGTTGGATGCATGAAGATAGGGCGAAGGATTTAAACCTCCACCAGCTCGAAACTGGTGGTGATTTCTGCCGTCTTGCCCAGCATGATGCTGGCTGAGCAGTATTTCTCATGGCTCATGGTAATCGCACGCTCGACCGCCGCAGCAGGCACACCCTTGCCGGCCACTGTGAAGTGCATATTGATCTTGGTGAAAACCTTGGGCTCGACCTCGGCGCGTTCTGCCTGCAGTTTGACGGAACAGCCGCGCACATCGTGACGACCGCGCTTGAGGATGAGTACCACGTCATAAGCGGTGCAGCCGCCGGTGCCAGCCAGCAGCAACTCCATGGGGCGTGCTGCCAGATTTTGTCCGCCATTGGCGGGGTTTTTCTCGTCGGGGGCGCCATCCATAGGCACCATGTGGCCGCTGCCGGTTTCTGCCATAAAGCCCATGCCCGAACGTGTTCCGGCCGCGCCGGTCCAGCTGACGGTGCATTCCATAGTGTTTCTCCTGTGCAACTCTGAAAGAGGATAAGTGGGTTTTCTGAATCGATTGTCGCCCTCGGCAGGACTGGAATTTCAGAAAACATTGAAATCTTGTTGCAACGCAGCAAAATCCGCGTACAATCCCAAACTCGCGTTAATCGTTTGCCCGGCAAGCGACACACCACAGCCCAAACTGTAGCGCACCCATTGTCTCCTCCACCTCCTCTAACGGTGGATTCAGCCCCAAGCCCTCGCGGCTCGGGGCTTTTTTTTTGCCCGCGATGGCGCCGCTGCAGCATGAACATGGGTGGTACACAAGGCATATGCCTATGATGGAGGGCTTGTGCAGGCCCTCTAGCAAGGCCCCTGCACCCATTTGGATGGCCGCTGTATGACTGCGCAAAAGACACTCACCCCCTTTGACTACCTCACCAAAATCCTGAATGCCCGCGTCTATGACGTCGCTGTGGAATCGGATCTGGACATTGCCAAGAACCTCAGCCGCCGCCTGCACAACAAGGTGCTGCTCAAGCGCGAGGACCAGCAGCCCGTGTTCAGCTTCAAGCTGCGCGGCGCGTACAACAAGATGGCGCACCTGACCAAAGACCAACTGGCCAAGGGTGTGATTTGCGCCTCCGCAGGCAACCACGCTCAGGGCGTGGCGTTGGGCGCCAAAAAGCTGGGCTGCCGTGCGGTGATCGTGATGCCGACCACCACGCCGCAGGTCAAGATTGACGCCGTCGCCGCCCTGGGTGGCGAAGTGGTGCTGGCCGGAGAGAGCTACTCCGACGCCTACAAGCACGCCGTGAAGCTGCAAAAAGCTGAAGGCCTGACGTTTATCCACCCCTTTGACGATCCCGACGTCATCGCCGGCCAGGGCACGATTGCCATGGAAATGCTGAGCCAACTGCAAAAGCTGGGCAGCCGCGATCTGCATGCGGTCTTTGTGGCGATTGGCGGTGGCGGCCTGATCAGCGGCGTGGCCAACTACATCAAGGCTGTGCGTCCCGACATCAAGGTGATTGGCGTGCAGACCAAAGACAGCAACGCCATGCTGCAGTCCATCAAGGCAGGCGAGCGGGTGGAACTGGCGGATGTGGGCCTGTTCTCTGACGGCACAGCCGTCAAGCTGGTGGGCGAAGAAACCTTCCGCGTGGCCAAGGGCCTGGTCGATGACTACATCGAGGTCGATACCGACCAGGTGTGCGCCGCCATCAAAGACATTTTTGTGGACACGCGCTCCATCGTCGAGCCTTCGGGCGCGCTGGCTGTGGCCGCCATCAAGCAGTACGTGGCCAAGCACAAGACCAAGGGCGAGACCTACGCCGCCATTTTGTGCGGCGCCAACATGAACTTTGACCGCCTGCGCTTTGTGGCCGAGCGCGCCGAGGTGGGGGAAGAGCGCGAAGCCCTGTTTGGCGTGACCATTCCGGAAGAGCGCGGCAGCTTCAAGCGCTTTTGCGAAGTGGTGGGCAAGCTGCCCGGCGGCCCCCGCAGTGTGACGGAGTTCAACTACCGCATCAGCCACGAGAACAAGGCCCACGTCTTTGTCGGCCTGACCACGCCCACCAAGGGTGAGAGCGAGAAGATCTGCAAGAACTTCCAGAAAAACGGCTTTGAAGCGATCGACCTGACGTTTGACGAAATGGCCAAAGAGCACCTGCGCCACATGGTGGGCGGCCATTCGCCCCTGGCGCAGGACGAGCGTTTGCTGCGCTTTGTCTTCCCCGAGCGGCCCGGCGCGCTGTTCAAGTTTTTGAGCCTGATGGCGCCGACCTGGAATATCTCGCTGTTTCACTACCGCAACCAGGGTGCGGACTATGGCCGCATTCTGGTGGGCATGCAGGTGCCCGCCAAGGACAGCAAGAAGTTCGACGCCTTCCTCAAGCAACTGGGCTACCCCTGGGTGGAAGAAACCCACAACCCCGCCTACCAGCTGTTCTTGAAATAAAGTTTGCAGCCTTTTTGACCGCTAGCGCTTATCGGACAAGCGCTGGCAGCTCTACTTTTTAAGCAACCATGCAAGCGCTTCGCCACTTTTTACTGGCCGTGCAATTCTTCAGCCGCATTCCGGTGACAGGGCGGCTGGCGGCTTGGGTAGGCTGGAGCCCTGCCTTGCAGCGCGCCAGCGCGGCGCATTTGCCGGGCGTGGGCTGGCTGGTGGGGCTGGCAGCGGCGGCCGTGGTGCTGGCCTGCAATTACGCACTGGCCACGCACCCCATGCTGCCGTGGATGTCGGCCGTGCTCAGCACCGTGGCCACGCTGGCAATCACCGGTGGGTTTCACGAAGACGGGCTGGCCGATGTGGCCGATGGCTTGGGCGGCCACCTGCCTGCAGAGCGTGCGCTGGAGGTGATGAAAGACTCGCGCCTGGGCTCCTACGGGGTGATGGCGCTGTGCATGGGACTGCTGACCAAGGTGGTGTGCGTAGCCTTGCTGGTGCAGATTGATGTGGCCGCTGCGGCGCTGCTGCTGTGCTGCGTGCACGTGCTCTCGCGCGGCGCGCCCCTGGTGCTGATGCGCGTGCTGCCGCATGTCAGCAAGCCTGCGGCCTCCAAAACCCTGCACATTGCGGGCACACCACTGTCCTGGGGCGGCGTTGCCACGGGCATGCTGTGGTGCCTGCCTGCGCTGGCTGCCGTCTCGGTGTATCTGGGCTGGACCACGGTGTGGGCCCTGCTGCTGACGGCTGCCGTGGTCACCAGCTACATGGGCTGGCGCTTTGAGCGCCGCTTGGGCGGCATGACGGGCGATTGCCTGGGCGCCACCCAGCAAGTGTGTGAACTGACCATGTATGGGGTCTGCGGGCTGCTGCTGGCCCCCTACGTGATCTAAGCCATGGCCCAGGCATCACTGTGGCTGCTGCGCCATGCCCAACCGTTGATTGCCCCAGGCGTGTGCTACGGCCAGCTGGATGTACCGGCTGACCCCAGCTCCACGCTGCAAGCGGGCATGCGCTTTGCCGCAGCCATGCCAGGCGGCACCATGGTACGCCACTCTCCCTTGCAAAGATGTGATCAGCTTGCGCTTTCCCTGCAAGCGCCAGAGGCATTTTTGAGTAGGGATGCACGTTTGCAGGAAATGGATTTTGGCCGCTGGGAAGGGCAGTCGTGGAACGACATTGGCCGCGCCGCCGTCGATGCCTGGTCCCAAGACCTGTATGCCCATGCCCCCGGCGACGGCGAGAGCCTGGCCACCATGCTGGCGCGCGTGCGCAGCGCACTGGTCGAGAGTTGGCAGCACGACAGCCGCCTGGGCACGCGCGATGTGGTGTGGGTCACGCATGCAGGGGTGATCCGCTGCGTGCAATGGCTGCTGCGCTATGGCCACGCCCAGCCCAGCGCGCCAGACTGGCAACTGCCCGCCCCAGGCTTTGGCCAGTGGCAACAGCTGCCGTGGAAGGCGCACGCCGCAGCCTTGCAGGCACTGGCCTAACTCGCCTGGTTGCCCAGATTACCTGGGCCCCACAAGGCTTTGCCGCGACCGGGGAAAACGGCTCTGCCGCACAATGTGCGCATGCTTGAATCTCTGCGTACTTGGGCCACTCCGTATGGTGGCGATGCTTTTCTCTACATCAGTTTTTTGGCCGTGGTCAGTGTGATCGCCTTGCTGGTCTTGCGTGACCGCCTGAGCACCGTGCTGCTGCAGCGCTTTATCCGCTTGGGGGCGCTGATTGCCTTGCCGCTGACCATCATCGCCATGGAACTGGGCGAGCAGCACTGGGGTGTGGCCGCGGTAGCAGTGGCCTGGGCCGTGCTTGTGGCCATCATCAGCAAAAATGCGGTCACTGCACGCGCCATGCAAAAAAAGTGAGCTTCTTGCGCTTGAAATCATTGGTTTTCGCAGCCATTTAGCGCTGAAAACCAATACCTACAAGCGCTAGCCGCTTTCATTTCAAGAGCCATCGTCGGGAGAACGTGTCCTATGCCTTTCAACCCCCCCAAGCTTTCCATGCTGGACCTGGTGGCCGTGCGCGAAGGCGGCACCACGCGCCAAGCGCTGGATCTGGCCGTGCAAACCGCCCAAAAAGCCGAAGCGCTGGGCTTTACCCGCTACTGGCTGGCCGAACACCACAACATGCCAGGCATTGCCAGCTCGGCCACTGCCGTGCTGATTGGGCATATTGCAGGCAAGACCGAGCGCATCCGCGTGGGCTCGGGCGGCATCATGCTGCCCAACCATGCACCGCTGGTCGTGGCCGAAGCCTTTGGCACGCTGGCCGAGCTGTACCCCGGCCGCATTGACCTGGGCCTGGGCCGCGCGCCCGGCACGGACGGCGCCACCATGCGCGCCCTGCGCCGCGACCGCGTCGAGACGGAGGAAGACTTCCCCCGCGACGTGGCCGAGCTGCAGCGCCTGCTGGGCCCGGCCGACCCACATGCCCGCATCAGCGCCACGCCAGGCACAGACACCCACATCCCCATCTGGCTGCTGGGCTCCAGCCTGTTCTCGGCCCAGCTGGCGGCCATGAAGGGCTTGCCCTACGCCTTTGCCTCGCACTTTGCACCGCGCTTTTTGCACCAGGCGATTGCGCTGTACCGCCAGCTGTTTCGCCCCTCGGCCACCCTGGCCAAGCCCTATGTGATGGTAGGGGTGCCCGTGGTGGCCGCCCCGACGGATGCTGAAGCACAGTTCTTGGCCAGCAGTACCGAGCAGCGCGTGCTGGGCATCTTGACCGGCCAGCGCGGCAAGCTGCCAGCGCCCATCGCCGGGTTTATGGACAGCATCGGCCCGCGTGAGCAGGCCGCCATCCGCGACTTTCTGGCCATGTCTGTGGTGGGCAGCCCCGACACCGTACGCGCAGGCTTTGCGAGCATCCAGGAAGCCACCGAGGCCGATGAGCTGATTTTGGTCAGCGATGTGTACGATCCGGCTTTGCGCCTGCGCAGTCTGGAGATTGCCGCGCAAGCTGTTCAACCCGCCTAAACCGCAGTCCTCCCCATGGCCGCATCGCTGCAAGACCAACTCGTCGTCGCCATCTCATCGCGCGCCCTCTTCAACTTTGAAGTGGAAAACCAGCTGTTTGAGCAAGACCCGAGCGCCTATGTGCAGCTGCAGCGCCAGCGGCTGGATGTGCCCGCTGCACCCGGTGTGGCGCTGCCGCTGGTGCGCAAGCTGCTGGCCTTCAACCAGGACGGCCAGCGCCGCGTGGAGGTGGTGGTGCTCTCGCGCAACGACCCGGTCAGCGGCATGCGCGTGTTTCGCAGCGCCAAAGCGCATGGGCTGGACAGCATCCAGCGCGGCGTATTCACCCAAGGGCGCGACCCCTTCGGCTATCTGCGCCCGCTGGGCGCCCATTTGTTTCTATCCGCCAACGCAGCCGACGTGACCGAGGCACTGGGCCTGGGCTACCCAGCTGCGCGGGTGGTGACTGAATCGGCCGACGCCAGCAACGCCCACCCGCAGGAGGTGCGCATCGCCTTTGACGGCGACGCCGTGCTGTTTTCTGATGAGGCCGAGCGCGTCTACCAGTCGCAAGGGCTGGATGCTTTTTTGCGCCACGAAGTGGAACACGTGGCCCTGCCGCTGCCGGATGGCCCTTTCAAACCCTTGCTGGTAGCCCTGCACCGCCTGCAACAAGCTGCTGGCCAAGGCGCCACGGGCGGTATGCGCTTGCGCACTGCCCTAGTCACCGCGCGCAGCGCCCCAGCGCACGAGCGCGCCATTCGCACGCTGATGGACTGGCAGATTGAGGTGGACGAGGCCATGTTCCTCGGCGGCCTCTCCAAAGGCGAGTTCCTGCGCGAATTTGCGCCCGACTTCTTTTTTGACGACCAAACCGGCCATGTGCAATCGGCCAGCGCCCACGTGCCTGCCGGGCATGTCAGCAGCGGAATTGCCAACCGTGCCCGCTGAGCCACGAAATTTCACCCCATGAAAAAAGCCACCCGCAGGTGGCTTTTTTTGTCGCTCTCAAGGCTGCTTACAAACCGCCGGTACGCTTGACCTTGGGCTCGTCGTACGTCAGCGGCTCATTGCGCACCAGCAGCATATTGCGCTCTTGCTGGTCCACCTTCTGGGCTTCCTGGGCCGCCTCCACTGCCATCGCGCTGGCGCGCCACATGGACTGGATGTGCTCAATCAGCTCTTTGTAGATGGGCTCTTTGGGCGGCTGTTTTTCTTCTTCCTTGATCTGCTTGGCCTGCACTTCGGTCCAATCGCGGTCTTGCACGCTTTTGTCGGTGGGCCTTTCAGGATTTTTGATGGTGACCGTGACACCCTCGCCCAGCTGGTCGGTGGACTCCACCGCATTCACCGCATGCACCGGGCGAATGGCGGCAGGCCCCGAGGCACCCGTGGAATACAAATTGGCACCTTGGGTATTCGTCCACTGGATAGGGTTACGGTCTACAGGTGGGATTTGCATAGTGGGGCCCTCGGTTAACGGTCAAACACAGCGACAGGAATTGGTTCCGTCTTCTTTATCGGCACACTGCAACAGAACTTGAGAGAAATTTTCATCTTTTTTTCTGCCCCGCGCCACACCTGACATTTTCAAGCCCAATCAAGCACTTACGCGCCTTACAAAAACAGCTCCAAGAACTTTTGCGACTGGCGATCCAGTTTGCGTGCGTCGGTAATCCGGTATTGCACCCCGTCGCGGCTGGTGATGAGCAAATGATGGTGGCCCTGCAGTTTGCGGATGTCTTCCTCGGCCTTCAAGCCCAGTTGCGCAGGCCCTTTGTCAGTAATGACAGTCCAGACGCTGGGCACCGAGATGGCATCAATGGCTTCAATGCGCTGCACTTCGGGGACAAACTCACGCACCGCAAATTCTTCGTCGAGCAACTGGCGCGCGGCAGCGGGTACCTCGCTGAGCTGGGCAATCCAGTACACCTCTTTGCCATCGCCGCCCACCAGAGAAATCGCTTCTTCAGGCGCTTCGATGGGGAACGCCCGCACCGGGGTCAGCCCCTCATGTACGGTGCCGTTGGGCAGCGTCAGGCACAAACGGCCATGGGAGTTGCGGCTCAGCTGGAGCGCGGTGACGTTCATACTTTCTCTCCTTCATGCGCTGCCAAGGTCAGGCCTGCGGCTTGCGCATCTTCCTCGGCGCGGCGCGCCTGCGCCTCGTACAGGCGCCAATAAGCGCCCTTGGCAGCCATGAGTGCGTCGTGCGGGCCTACTTCCACAATCTCGCCCCGATCCATCACCACCAGACGGTCGGCTTTTCGCAATGTGGAAAGGCGGTGGGCAATTGCGATCGTGGTGCGCCCTTGCACCAGGTTATCCAGCGCTTTTTGGATTTCCTTTTCCGTCTCGGTGTCCACCGCCGAGGTGGCCTCATCCAGGATCAGTAAGCGCGGGTCAATCAAGAGCGCGCGCGCAATGCTGATGCGCTGGCGCTCACCGCCCGACAGGCCCTGGCCACGCTCACCCACCACCGAGTCATAGCCGTGCGGCAGACGCAGGATGAACTCGTGCGCATGGGCGGCGCGGGCCGCCGCAACGATCTCGGCACGTGTGGCATTGGGCTTGCCATAGGCAATGTTTTCCGCCACGGTGCCGAAGAACAAGAAAGGCTCTTGCAGCACCAGACCAATATTGCGGCGGTAATCTGCCACCGCCAAGCGGCGCACATCCACACCATCGAGCTGAATGCTGCCTTCAGTCACGTCGTAAAAGCGGTTAATCAAATTGACCAAGGTGCTCTTGCCCGAGCCACTATGGCCCACCAGACCGATCATCTCGCCCGGCTGAATGTCCAAATTCAAATTGCGGATCACCTGGCGACTGCCATAGCGGAAGCCCACATCGTGCAACGAGATGCGACCCTTCACCGGCTGCGGCAGCTGCACGGGGTTGGTCGGCTCTGGCACGCTGCTGACCTGGTCCAGCACATCAAAAATGCGCTTGGCCCCGGCCGCCGCTTTTTGCGTAATGTTCACAATCCGGCTCATGGAGTCCAGCCGTGTGTAGAAACGCCCGATATAGGCAATAAAGGCCGAGAGCACGCCGACGGTGATCTGGTCGTTCGAGACCAGCCAGATACCGAAACCCCAGACCACCAGCAGTCCGATTTCGGTCATCAGACCCACGGTGGGCGAGAACAGCGACCAGACCTTGTTCACCCGGTCATTGACCTCCAGATTGCGTACGTTGGCTTGGCGAAAACGCTCGATTTCGTGCTCTTCCTGCGCAAACGCCTTGACCACGCGCACGCCCGGAATGGTGTCTGACAGCACATTGGTCACATCCGCCCAGACACGGCTGATGCGGTCAAAGCCCACGCTCAGGCGGCCACGCACTTTTTGAATCAGCCAGGCAATGAATGGCAGCGGCACCAAGGTCACCAGCGCCAGCCACGGGTTGATGGATGCCAAGATCACGGCCGTCATGACGATCATGATCACGTCGGTCACAAAATCCAGCGCGTACAGCGACAGAAACATGTTGATGCGGTCCGTGTCGGCACTGATACGGCTCATCAAATCGCCCGTGCGCTTGCCGCCAAAGTACTCCAGCGACTGCTTCATCATGTGGGCGTAGGTGGTGGTGCGCATGTCGGCGCCAATGCGCTCGGACACCTTGGCCATCACCCAGGTGCGCGCCCAGCCCAAGCCCCAGGCCAGCAGCGCTGACAGCAGCAAGCCACCCAAGCACAGGGACACCAGCCACGGATCAATCGGCGTGCCGCTTTGGTAGGGGATGAGGATGTCATCCATCAGCGGAATCGTCAGATAAGGCGGCACCAAGGTGGCAGCGGTGGACAGCAGCGTCAGCACAAAGCCCAGAATCAGCAAACCCTTGTAAGGCTTGGCAAAACGACCAATGCGCAGCAACACCCAGGTCGAGGTTTTGGGCCCGGCTTGGCGTGCGCAGGCGGGGCACTCGTCACTGTCGGGGGGCAAAATTTCGCTGCACACGCTGCAGCGGCTTTCATCCACCTGCACCAGTGCTTGCGCCAAGGTGCCAGCAGCAGTGGCATCGCGCAACTGCTCAAAACGCTGCAAAAAGCGCAGCACCTGCGGCTGCTGGTTGAGGGTAAAGCGCCACAAGGCCAAGCGCTGGTGGCTGTCATGCAACTCCAGCGTGCCTACGCCAGCGTGGTCTATCAGCCGCAACTGTAAATCTGCAGTCAAAGGCCAACTTAGCCACTCACTGTCCGCATCTTTGCCCACAATACGGGTTTCGGTCAGCGCCAGCACCCCGGGTGCAAAGCGCAGCGAGACCGTCAAGTCAACCGCCAGGGCTGCTTGCACGTTTTCATGGGGTGCGAGTTGCGCTCGCAGTTCAGCCCCCAGAGGGCCATTGAAGACACCAGAGGTATCTACAGGATGGTGATGTTGCATGTTGAATCGTTAGAACCCAGCGTTGGCCACACTGCCAAAGGGTGGGGGTATGGCGTATTCTCTGCAAGAACACAGCACACCCAAGTAGGAGCTACTTCCTTGAACGCATCAAGGGTGAGTTTGGCTGACAAACAGCCTTGGCTTTACCTGCTGCACACAATAGCCCTTCATTTCCGGACTGTGGCCTTTGACCCCAGCCTTTCACTTCAACGCTGATATTCATGGCGACATTCAAAGACATCCAACTGCTTCGTACCACCTACCTGCGTGGCCCCAGCGTCTGGACTTACCGTCCAGTTCTTGAAGTGTGGTTGGACCTGGGCGAGTTGGAAGACTACCCGTCCAACAAGATTGAGGGCTTTACCCCCCGCCTGACGGCGTGGTTGCCCGGCCTGATGGAGCACCATTGTGGCGTAGGTCACCGCGGGGGCTTTCTAGAGCGGCTGCGCGATGGCACCTGGTGCGGCCATGTGCTGGAGCACACCATCATCGAGTTGCTGAACATGGCGGGCATGCCGGCCGAATTTGGCCAGACCCGCTCGGTGTCGCAGCACGGCGTCTACCGCATGGTGTTCCGCTGCCCCGAAGAGTCGGTGGCCCACGTGGCCCTGCAGCAAGGCCATGCGCTCATCATGGCGGCCATCAACGACCGGCCTTTTGATGTGCCTGCCGCCGTGCAAGCCATCAAAGCCGAGATCGAGAACCGCTACCTCGGCCCCAGCACCGCCAGCATCGTCAATGCTGCCGCAGAACGCCGTATTCCCTGCATCCGCCTGAACGACGGCAACCTGGTGCAACTGGGCTATGGCGCCGCACAGCGCCGCATCTGGAGCACCGAGACCGACAAGACCAGCGCGATTGGCTTTGGCATTGCTGAAGACAAAGACCTGAGCAAACAACTCATCAAAGCCTGCGGCGTGCCCGTGCCCGAGTGGGAGTTGGTGAAGTCCGCCGACCAAGCCTGGGAAGAGGCTGACTACATGGGCCTGCCCGTCACGGTCAAACCCTATAACTCCAACAAAGGCCAAGGCGTGGGCGTCAACCTGAGCACCGAAGCCGAAGTGCGCGCCGCCTATGACGAAGCGCGCAAGCTCACGCGCTACGTGATGGTGGAGCGCCACATTCCTGGCCACGTACACCGCCTGCTGATTGTGGGCGGCAAGATGGTGGCGGCCTCGCGCGGCGAATACCCCGAAGGCGGCCCCAACCCGCGCGCCAAGGTGGTCACCGTGGACTGCACCGATGCGGTGCACCCAGAGACTGCCTACATGGCCGCCCTGTCGGCCAAGGTGGTGGGACTGGATATTGCAGGCGTCGACCTGGTGTGCCACGACATCACCCAGCCGCTGCAAGCCCAAGGCGGCGCGATTTTGGAAGTCAACGGCGGCCCAGGTCTGCTGATGCACCTCAAGCCCAGCGTGGGCGTGGCGCGCCCCGTGGGCCAAGCGATTGTGGAGCACCTGTTCCCCACCACCGACGGTGACAGCGACGGCCAAGCCGCACGCATTCCCGTGGTGGGCATTGCGGGCACACGCCACAACGCCTTCATCGCGCGCCTGGTGGGCTGGTTGCTGCAACTGAGCGGCAAACGCACCGGCGTGGCCAGCAGCGAGGGCACTTTCCTGGAAGGCCGCTTGACGCAAAAAGGCGACAACACCAACTGGCACGCCGCCCACCGCCTGCTGGTCAACCGCCTGGCCGAAGCCGCCGTCATTCAAACCACCGCCCGCTCTATCCTGGAAGAAGGCCTGGCCTATGACCGCTGCCAAGTCGGCGTGGTCACCGATATGGATGGCTTTGAACAACTGGCCGACCACGATGTGCTGGAAGCCGAGCAAATGACCCGCGTCATGCGCACCCAAATTGATGTGGTGCTCAGCCACGGCGCAGGCGTGCTCAACGCGGACGATGAGCGCACCGCAGACTTGGCCCGCCTGTGCGATGGCCAGGTGTTGTTCTATACCCACGACCCCAAGAGCGCGATGGTGCTGGCCCACCGCGAGGCCGGTGGCCGTGCCGTTGTGCTCAGCGGCACCGACGTACTGCTGGCGCACGGCAGCACCGAGCGCGCCTTGGGCAAGCTGGAGGCACTGCGCCCCGTCAATGGTTTTGAGCCTGACTCCTCGGCCTTGCTGGCGGCGATTGCCACCGCGTGGGCGCTGGACATCTCCCCCGAATTGATTGCGGCCGGTATCAAGACGTTTGATTACCAGCCTGCATGAATTAAAAGATAGCTATCAGCGCTTGTCACATCTACGTTAGAAGCCAATTTGACCATTAAGTTGGCGGAAAGACAGACCATGGAAATTTCCCGCACCCGCGCCCTGCGCGGCCCCAACCTCTGGAGCCGCAACACTGCGATCGAATCCATCGTGCACTGCACCCCGGAGGAGCAGAATTTCACGCTGATTCCCGGCTTTGAAGACAAGCTGCGCGCGCGTTTTCCGGCGATTGGCGGCCTGCAAGGCCAAGGCATGGACAACACCTTGTCCCTGGCCCACGCCCTGGAAGCCGCGGCTTTGGCCCTGCAAGCGCAAGCCGGTTGCCCCGTCACCTTCAGCCGCACGCACGAAACCGTGGAAACCGGCACCTACCAGGTGGTGGTGGAATACACCGAGGAAGCCGTGGGCAAACGTGCCGTGGCATTGGCCGAGGCTCTGATCCGCGCGGCGCTGAACGATACAGACTTTGACGCCAAAGCCGCGATTGCCGAGTTGCACGCCCTCGATGAAGACGAACGCGTGGGCCCCTCCACCGGCTCGCTGCTCAACGCAGCGATTTCGCGCGGCATACCTTTCCGCCGCTTGACGGCAGGCAGCTTGGTACAACTGGGCTGGGGCAGCAAAGCCCGCAAATTCCAGGCTGCGGAAGTCGACCAGACCAGCTCGGTCGCCGAATCAATTGCCCAGGACAAGGACCTGACCAAGCGCCTGCTGCACGCCGCCGGCGTACCCGTGCCCATGGGGCGCCCCGTCAAGGACGTAGAAGATGCCTGGGCCGTCGCGCTGGAGGTGGGCCTGCCCGTGGTGGTCAAACCCCAGGACGGCAACCAGGGCAAGGGCGTGACGGTCAACATCACCACCCGCGAGCAGCTGGAAAAGGCCTACGCCACCTCCATGGAGTTCGGCACCGTGGTCATGGTGGAGCGCTTCTTGCCCGGCCATGACTTCCGCCTGCTGGTGGTGGGCGACCACTTGGTGGCTGCGGCACGCCGCGATCCGCCCCAGGTGCTGGGCGATGGCCAGCACACTATCCGGGAGCTGGTGGACATCGTCAACCAAGACCCGCGCCGCGGATCGGGCCACGGCACGGCACTGACCAAGATTCGCCTGGACGACATCGCTCTGGGCCGCATCGCTGCCGAAGGGCTGACCCCCGATTCCATCCCGGCCCAAGGCCAGCGTGTGGTGCTGCGCAACAACGCCAACCTGTCCACCGGCGGCAGCGCCACCGACGTGATGGACGATGTGCACCCCGACATTGCTGCCCGCGCGATTGAAGCTGCGGCCTGCGTGGGCCTGGACATTTGCGGCGTGGACGTGGTGTGCGAAACCATGCTCAAACCGCTGGAAGAGCAAAACGGCGGCATTGTGGAAGTCAACGCCGCACCCGGCCTGCGCATGCATTTGGCCCCCTCGTTTGGCAAGCCCCGCAACGTGGGCACACCCATGATCGACCTGCTGTTTGGCCCCGGTGAGGATGGCCGCATTCCTGTGGTGGCCGTTACCGGCACCAACGGCAAAACCACGACCACCCGCTTGATCAGCCACATCTTCGCCACGCAAGGCCTGCGGGTGGGCATGACCAACACCGACGGCGTGTATGTGAATGGCCGCCAGATCGACAGCGGCGACTGCTCGGGCCCCAAAAGCGCCCGCAATGTGCTGGCCCACCCCGAAGTGGATGCCGCCATTTTGGAGTGCGCACGCGGTGGCATCTTGCGCGAAGGTCTGGGCTTTGACCGCTGCCAGGTGGCCGTGGTCACCAACGTGGGCGAAGGCGACCACCTGGGTCTGAACTTCATCACCACCGTGGAAGACGTGATGGTCTTGAAGCGCGTCATCGTGCAAAACGTGGCCCCTACAGGCTACGCCGTGCTCAACGCCATCGACCCCCACGTGGCCCCCATGGCCAATGTCTGCCAAGGCAAGACCATCTACTTTGGTGCCGACCGCCACCACCACGTCATGGCTACGCACCGCGCCCAGGGCAACCGCGTGGTGTATGTGGATGACGGCCACATCGTCTGCGCCGAAGGTGCGTTCAAGGAAAGCATTGCGCTGGCTGAGATTCCGCTGACGCGCAACGGCACGATTGGCTTCCAGGTGGACAACGCCATGGCCTCTGTAGGAGCCGCATGGGCCGCCGACCTGCCGTGGGACACCATTCGCCGTGGCTTGGCCTCGTTCAACAACGATGCCGCCAATGCGCCAGGCCGTTTCAATGTGATGGATTACAAGGGCGCGACCATCGTGGCCGACTACGGTCACAACCCCGATGCCATCCGTGCGCTGACACAGGCCGTATCTGCTATCCCCGCCAAGCGCCGCAGCGTGGTCATCAGCGGTGCCGGTGACCGCCGTGACCAGGACATCATTGAACAAACCCGCATTCTGGGCGCTGCGTTTGACGACGTCATCCTCTATCAAGACGCCTGCCAGCGTGGCCGCGAAGACGGTGAAGTGATTGCCTTGCTGAAAAAGGGCTTGGAAGGTGCTGCACGCACCAGCTACAGCACCGACATCCACGGTGAGTTCATCGCCATCGACCATGCACTGAGCCGCCTGCAACCGGGCGACCTGTGCCTGGTGCTGGTGGACCAGGTGGAGGAGTCGCTTGAACACCTGCGCAAGCATGTGCAAGAGGCTGCCAAAGCCTGATCTGGACGCGACATCGCCTGCGCATGGCTCCTCCTTGAGGAGCCATTTTTTTGGGCTGATGGGCCAACCATACCCCGCAACTGCAACCGTTCAGCGGACAAGCCCTTACAGACTGTTGCGCACCGGCCGAGATGTTCTACATTTACACACACAACTTGCTTCGCAGTACAAACACGGCGCCGCAGTGATCCGGAGAGGAAATGCATATGTCCAAGGTGGGTAATTTCGAGAACGATGACGGCGTCTACAAGACCCTACTGGAGTCGACCAAGGCAATTCCCTGGAAGATTGACTGGGCCTCAATGAAGTTCAGCTACATCGGCCCCCAGATCGAAGCACTGCTGGGATGGAGTGCCGACAGCTGGGTGAGCGTGGAAGACTGGGCCATGCGCATGCACCCCGACGACCGCGAACGGGTGGTGAATTTCTGCGTGACCCAGTCGCAGGCGGGCATAGACCACGAGGCCGACTACCGGGCACTGACCAAGGACAACGGCTACGTCTGGATCCGCGACGTGGTGCACGTGGTGCGTAACAGCCAGGGTGAGGCGGAAGCGCTGGTCGGTTTCATGTTCGACATCAGCGAGCGCAAGAAAACCGAGGAAAAGCTGCTGAGCCTGCAAAAGGAGCTGGAGGTGCTGTCCTTCAAGGATGGGTTGACCAACATCGCCAATCGCCGCAGTTTTGATGCCCACTTCGAAGCGGCCTGGGAGCAGGCACAGCGCGAACAGCAGCCCTTGTCCGTGCTGCTCTTCGATGTGGACTTCTTCAAGCAGTACAACGACCTGTACGGCCACATCCAGGGCGATGGCTGCCTGATAGATATCGCCCAGATGCTGAGTCTGGCACTGGACGGCCCCCGGGATCTGGTGGCGCGCTACGGCGGCGAGGAATTTATCGTGCTGCTGCCTGGAGCCAACGCCGAAGTCGCGCACAAGGTGGCTGAACGTTGCCAGCGCCTGATCCAGAAAAAATCCATCGTCCATGCACTGTCGCCGTTCAACCGGCGCGTGACCGTCAGCATCGGTGCGGGCACCGTAGTGCCTGACGAAGTGGCCCTGCACACCGATTTCCTGAATGCCGTGGATCAGCAGCTGTATGCCGCCAAGCACCATGGCCGCAACCGGATTGAACACGTGGCCGCAACGCCCCTGACTCAGAGTCCGTGACGGCCAAGCACGCAGAGGGGAACTGCGGTGCTCAGGCCGCTGGTGCTGCCTGAGTCAGTCCCTGGCGCTGGCTCCAGCGCACGCCGCGCCAAACGCTCAGGGCGGCCAAAGCAGCCAGCACGGCCCCCATGCTGCAAGCGCCCAGCCAGCCCGCTGCATTCCATGCCCACACCCCCAAGGCAGAGCCTGCAGAAGCACCCGCAAAGTAACCCGTCATATAAACCGCATTCATGCGGCTGCGCGCATCCGGCAGCAAGTTGGCGATGCTCGACTGGTTGGTCACATTGACGGCTTGCAGGCCCAAGTCCATCACCAGCACCCCCGCCACAAACCACCACACATTGGCTTGGCCCCACCACAGCGGCAGCCACGACAGCAGCAAAGTCAGCGCACCCCAGCGTAGCAACGCATTGCCACGGCCTTGGTCTGCCAAGCGGCCTGCCATTTGTGCAATCAGTGCACCGGTCACCCCCGCCAGCCCCACCAGGCCAATCTGTGCATCACTCAGTTGCAAAGGCTGTGCCGACAGCACCAGCGCCATGGTGGCAAACATCACGCTGACCGAAGCAAAGGCCAGCGCACTGGCGGTGGTGCGCAGCCGCAGTGCCTGCTGGGTGCGCAGCAGGTGGCCCATGGAGCGCAGCACGTGCACGTAGGGCAAGGGCTGGGGGTGGCGGGAAGTGGGCAAGATCCTGCGCATGCCCAGTGCCATCAGCACCATGGTGACGGCGGTGACTTGGTACACCAGCCGCCAGTCACCCACGGCAGACAAACCACCGGCTACGCTGCGCGAGAGCAAAATGCCCACCAGCAAACCGCTGAGCACCAGCCCCACATTGCGCCCCGCATGACCGGGTGCGGCCAAAGCCGCTGCCATGGGCACCAGCACCTGCGCTGCCACCGAAAACAGCCCCGCCATCAGCGTGCCCGCCATGAACACCGCAAAACTCTCTGACCAGCCCACCAAGGCATGGCCGACCGCTGCCAGCAACATCAGCACCACGGCCATGCGGCGGCGCTCCAGCTTGTCGCCCAGCGGGGTAATCAAGAGCAGGCCCACGGCATAGGCCACCTGCGCGACGGTCACCGACAGGCCTGCCGCAGCATCGTCCACCCCAAAGTACAAAGCGATAGAGTGCAGCAGTGCCTGGTTGTAGTAATTGCCGCCTGCGCACAGGCCGCAGGCAACGGCCATCAACAGCAAAGCTGGCGCAGCCAATACGGTGGGCTGCGCCGCAGAAGAAAGTCGGGACATGGAAAAAAGCAGAATAAAAGCAACGGCCTGTGGGCACAGACCGCGCTGCGCCCCACCCAAAGGCTTGGCTCTGGAGTGGCGCTGAACAGCAAGACCGCAATTTTCTCTTGCTAAGGCCTCTGCTGCAGGCCAGGGCCTGCAAACCTGCAAGCCGTGCTGGTGCATCACAGCGGTGCAAAGCAGGCGTGCAAGCCGTATGCTTGCGCACTATGAAAGCACAAAGATTGTGGGTGGCCAGCGCCCTGCTCCTGCTGGGCTGCGGATATGCCGCAGCGGACTCGGAAACCATTGGCGCGGTGGACACCGTGTTCAAGTTCATAGGCCCTGACCACAAAATTGTGGTGGACGCCTATGACGACCCCAAGGTAGCGGGCGTGACCTGCTATGTCTCGCGCGCCAAGACGGGCGGCATCAAGGGTGGGCTGGGGCTGGCCGAAGACCGCTCCGAGGCCTCCATCAGCTGCCAGGCCACAGGCCCGGTCAGCTTTGCCGCCCCCATCCGGCAGCAGGAAGAGGTGTTTAGCGAGCGCACCTCGTTGGTGTTCAAGCGCCTGCGCGTGGTGCGCATGGTGGACGCCAAGCGCAACACGCTGGTGTACATGACCTATTCGGACCGGGTGATCGAGGGTTCACCCCAAAACAGCGTGGCGGCCGTGCCCGTGCCGCGCAGCACCCCCATTCCGGTGAAATAACTCGCTGCAAAAATAAGAGCTTCCAGCGCTTGATTTGAAAGTATTTCAAATCGAACTACACAGCAAATGCTTGCAAATACAGCGCAAGCAGCTCTTGTTTTTAAACCTCCACAGCACCCGCCTGCCGCACCGCCTGCGCGGCGCAGGCATCCAAAAAGGCCTGCAACGCTGCAGACACATGCTTGCCCGCGCGTTGCACGATGCAAAAGTGCCGCTCCATGCGGGTCAGCGATGTGGGCAGCACCACCAGGCTGCCATCGTTGAGCATGGATTGCACCAGCACCCGGGGCAAACAGCTGATGCCCAAGCCCTGCGCCACGCAGCGCGCAATCGCCTCGGAGCTGCCCAGCACCGCCGCAGCGGGCAACTGGTGCAGGCGCGGCAGCAAGGCGTATTCCACCATCTCCCGCGTGCCTGACCCCTCTTCACGCAGCAGCCAGCGCGCCTGGCGCAGCATGGCAACTCCCACCGGTTTGGTCTGCGCAGCCCGCACCAGGGCATCACCGGGCGCAGCCACCACCACCAATTCGTCAGCAATCCACGGCTGCACCGCCAGCCCCACGCCGTGGCTGCTGCCTTCGATCAGGCCAACATCCACTTCCAGCGCCTGCACGGCGTGCTCCACCTCCCGCGTATTCGCAATGCGCACATCCACGCTGATGTGCGGGTGGCTGCGTGCCAGCAAAGCCAGCACCGGCGGCAGCACATAACTGCCCACCGTGGTGCTGGCGGCCACGCACAAGCGCACCGGCAAACCACCACCGCCTGTACCGGCAAAGGCCTGCTCCATGCCACGCACCTGCTCCAGCACCGACAGCGCCTGCGGCAGCAACGCACGCCCCGCATCGTTCAGCACCAGGTTGCGCCCCACGCGCTCAAACACCTGGGTGTTCAGCGCAGCTTCTAGCTGCTGCAGCGCCGCACTGGTAGCCGATTGCGACAGCCCCACCACCTCGGCCGCAGCCACGGTGGAGCCGCTTTGTGCCACGGCACAAAAAATTTCCAGCTGGCGCAGCGTGAGATGCAGCATGGTTTGGTGGGCTTTCTATCTATCGATTTAACCGGTTAATCATACAAAAACTAATCGTTATACATATATAACCAACTTATCTAAAGTGCAAGGCACCTGCTCTTTTTGAACCCCAGAGACAGGCTCGCTTATGAATACCTTGTCCGCTTCCTCACTGGCTTTTCAACCCTGGCAATGGCTGCGCCGCACCGCTCCCGGCTTGGCACTCAGCACCGCTGTAGCTCTCACTGCCATCTACTTGGCACAGCTTCCTTGGTTCACCCAGCACGGCCTGGGCGCACTCACCGTAGCTATCGTGCTGGGCTTGCTGCTGGGCAACACCGTGTACCCCCGCTGGGCCCACGCCACCACGCCCGGCGTGGCGCTGAGCAAGCAACAACTGCTGCGCGCCGGCATCGTGCTGTATGGCCTGCGCCTGACGTTCCAGGACATTAGCCAGGTCGGCTGGGCCGGCGTTGCGCTGGATGCGCTGGTGCTGGCCAGCACCTTTGGCCTGGCTTGCATCCTGGGCCTGCGGGTGTTCGGCCTGGACAAGCGCACCACCTTGCTGATCGGCGCGGGCAGCTCCATCTGTGGCGCCGCTGCAGTGCTGGCCACCGCCCCTGTGGCCAAAGGCCGTGCGCAGGATGTGGCCGTGGCGATTGCCACCGTGGTGGTGTTTGGCACGGTAGGCACCTTCCTCTACCCCGCGCTGTACCAATGGAATGCCACCCACGGCTGGATACCCATGGATGCCCAGCAGTACGGCCTGTATGTGGGAGCCACCGTGCATGAAGTGGCACAAGTGGTGGCTGCGGGCGCGGCCGTCAGCCCCGAAGCAACCAACACTGCCGTCATCGCCAAAATGGTGCGCGTGATGATGCTGGCCCCCTTCTTGCTGCTGCTTTCGGCAGCGCTGGCACACAGCCTGCGCCAAGAAGGCGCTGCAGCAGGGGATGCAGGGGGCATCAGCATTCCCTGGTTCGCTCTGGGATTTGTGGCCGTTGCAGGCATCCATTCGCTGGGCATCTTGCCCGGCGCAGTAGTGCGCATGGGGGTGGAGCTGGACAACCTGCTGCTGGCCATCGCCATGGCCGCCCTGGGCCTGACCACCCATTGGCAAGCTGTGCGCGCAGCAGGCATCAAGCCCTTGCTGCTGGCTGCCATCTTGTTTGCCTGGCTGTTGGGCGCGGGAGGCTTGCTGACCTACTGGCTGGGCTGATCGCAGCCACGGGCAGGGCATCAGGGATCAAGCCTCCAAAGTGCCTCTCACGCAGATCCAGCGTGCGTGAACCGCTATATATTGCATAGAACCATCCCGCTGACGCGTTCCCGGAGACTTTGCCGTGCCCACCACCCAGCCAACCCACCGCAGGTTGGCGGCTACCACCCAGACCCAGCGCGAAGCAACAACGTACAGGGGCCGTTTTTTGTGGGGTGGGCGGGGGCCTCATTCCGCAAAAAAACAGGCCGCTTGCAAAACTGCAAAGCGGCCTGCTAGGGCGGGTGGCTGCGATGGACACGCTAGCTGCGCAGCGCGTGCAGCATGCACAGCTTCTGCGCCGCGCCCGCCTGTAGCGCTGTCATCCCTACAGCTTGTGCAGATCGGGCTTTTTGCGCAGCGCCACGCTCAACTGGTCCACCACAATCGCCCAGTCATCGTCGCAACGGATTTTTTCCTTGAGCATCTGCGCCTGCTGGGGGCTCCAGAACGGGGCATCGTGCAGCAGCACATCGTCCGCCAAGGGGTGGTGCTGGCGCAAAAATGCTTGAATGCTGGCCTCATCATTGTCCAAGCCCAACTGGGCAAACAGTTCGGTAAAACCGGGTTGGGATACGCCGGGGGTCAATGTCGTCATACACGTCCTCCTTGGTGTCATGGCAAAAGTTTTTTTCAGCGCCTGCAGCCCAACACGCTGCCTGCACATGGCTGCATGTTGCCGCAGATTGCCACGCACAGCTGTAGGACTGCATTGGTCACCGCATCTGGCCAGCAGGGAGTTCGTCACACATTGAAAAGAACTTTTCAATCGCGCGCACCCATCCGCCCTTGCCCTACAGCCACGTGCGCAGACCTCGCGCACACTGCCAGCAAGGAGAACCGCTATGCCCAACTCAGCATCCAAGCCCCCTCACCCAACTACCGATACCGCAGCACCCCAAGCGCCGCACATCAACACCCAGCGCAAACAGCGCCCCAGTGATGCAGAAGCTGCTAGCAAGCTACCCCATGAGCGCGATGCCTCCATCGACATGACCGCCCCCCAGCCAGACCCAGTTATAGAACAAGCCCACCGCGACCTGAAAAAAGGCCTGGTTGACACCGATGCCCGCGCTGCCGACGGTACCCCGCTGGGCAGCCGCCGCCCTGCCCGTTAAGCGTGTTCACATCAACCTTGGCTGCCGCTGAATAAAAGTTTTCACTGCGCGGCGCCCCGTGAAGCGGGAGCTGCATTGCAGTGGCTCGCCAGGTGCCCTTCACCAGGCACAGGGTTTCCCACGCTGGATGGGAGCACTCCCTGGCCCTTCAAAAAACAAGGCCGCTTGCAGCGGCCTTGGTATGGGTCAGTCAACGTGCGCCGGGCTACACCATGGCAATCGAGACGGCCTTGGGAATCAGGTAAGCCTCCAGTGCCTCGCTGCCACCTTCAGAGCCATAGCCCGAGTCCTTCACCCCGCCAAATGGCATCTCGGCCGATGCCACCGCGGGCTGGTTGATCCACAGCATGCCGGTTTCCACCTGCTGACTCAGTTGGTGGGCGTGCTTGAGTGAACGGGTAAACGCATACGCCGCCAAGCCGTAGGGCAGGCGGTTGCCCTCGGCAATGGCCTCGTCCAGCTGGTCAAAAGTGCGCATGGCCACCACGGGGCCAAAGGGCTCGTTGTTGAACACTTCGGCACTCAGCGGCACATCGGCCAGCACCGTGGGGGCGTAAAAATTACCGGCATCGCCCAGCGTTTTGCCACCCAGCAGCAGCTTGGCGCCCTGCGCCTGGGCGTTGGCCACCAAAGACTTCATGGCCGTGATGCGGCGTGGATTGGCCAGCGGCCCCATGGTGGTGCCCGCCTCCAGCCCGTTGCCCACTTGGATCGATTCAAAGTAAGCCACCACCTGTTCGGTAAAGGCTTTTTCCAGACTGTGGTGCACCAAAAAACGCGTGGGCGAGATGCATACCTGCCCCGCATTGCGCAGCTTGGCGGCCCCCGCTGCCTTCACGGCCAGCGCCACATCGGCATCTTCGGCAATGATGACCGGGGCGTGGCCGCCCAGCTCCATGGTGCAGCGCTTCATGTGCGCGCCCGCCATGGCCGCCAGTTGCTTGCCCACGGGGGTGGAGCCGGTGAAGGTGATCTTGCGGATCACGGGGTGGGGAATCAGGTAGCTGGAGATTTCGTGCGGGTCGCCATAGACCAGCCCGATCACGCCCGCAGGCACGCCCGCATCCACAAAGCACTGGAACAGCGCGGCGGGCGAAGCCGGTGTTTCCTCGGGTGCTTTGCACAGGAAGGAGCAGCCCGTGGCCAGCGCCGCGCTGATCTTGCGCACGATCTGGTTGACGGGGAAGTTCCAGGGCGTGAAGGCTGCCACGGGGCCCACCGGCTCTTTGATCACCAGCTGCTGCACATCGCCCCGGCGCGCGGGCACGATGCGGCCGTACAGGCGCAGGGCCTCATCTGCAAACCACTCGATGATGCCCACGCCCGCCAGCACTTCCACACGGGCTTCGGCCAGCGGTTTGCCCTGCTCTTGCGTCAGCAACGCGGCAATCGCATCGGCGCGCTCGCGCAGCAGCGCCGCCGCCTTGCGCATGGTGGCCTGGCGCTCATGGGCGCTGGTGTGCTTCCAGATGGCAAAGCCTTTTTCAGCGGCAGCGAGGGCGCGGTCCAGGTCTTCCTTGCCCGCATGGGCCAGCCGCCCAATCACTTCGCCGGTGGCGGGGTTGTGCACGGGCATGGTTTTGCCGCTGGCAGCGGGCTGCCATTGGCCGTTGATGAGCAACTGGGTATCCGGGTATGTGTGAGACATGGTGATTTACCTCGCCAAAAAACATCAATAACGCCGCTGCATTTGCGGGCAGCAGCCAAAGACTTACCAAGCTTTTTGAGATCAAAAAAGCCCTCTAAGCCATGCTACACCTGCGCCAGGTGCTGCAGTTTTCTAAGCATGCAATACATGGACTGAACCGCCAGACCACGCTCAATACATGGCCGCGCTTGCCGCCGGCACAATCTGCTGCGGCTTAAAACGTGCCGCCAGCGCGTCGGCACCACTGCGCAGCAGCAGCATGTCCATGCCCACCGCCACAAACAAAGCGCCGTGGTGGATGCAGCTTTGCACGCGCTCGGGCTGGGTCACCAAAATGCCCGGTGCCTTGCCGCATTGGCGCACCCGCTGCAGCGCATCATTGATGATGAGTTGCATATCAGGGTGGCTGGAGTTGCCGGCATAGCCCAGGCTGGCCGACAAATCGGCCGGGCCAATGAACACGCCGTCAATGCCATCCACACTGGCAATCTCTTCCAGATGAACCAAGGCATCGCGCGTTTCCACCTGCACCAGCAGGCAAATCTCGTCGGCGGCCTGGTGCACATAGTCGCCATCGCGCCCAAAGTTGGAAGCGCGCATGCTGCCGCCCATACCGCGCATCCCATGCGGGGCATAGCGCACCGCCTCCACGGCCGCCTTGGCCTGCTCCACGTTTTGCACAAAGGGCAGCAACAGCGTCTGCGCGCCAATGTCCAGGTAGCGCTTGATGAGCACCGTGTCATTCGCCGGCGGGCGCACCACCGCTTGCGTGGGTGCGCAGCCCGTGCGCACCTGGGCCGCCGCCACGGCCTGCAGCTGCTGCACCATCTGCGGTACATCGGTGGGGGTGTGCTCGGCATCCAGCAGCAGCCAGTCAAAACCGCTGCCTGCCAGCAGCTCACTCACATAGGGCGCAGGCAAGGTCGACCACAAGCCGATCTGCGGCTGACCGGATTGCAAGCCACGTTTAAAGAGATTGGGAGTAGGCATGCGGCAATGTCAAAGATTGCAAAGGCCACACCCTAGCAAAGCGCACCGCACCTGCCAAGCCTTGCGCTGTCGCGCGGCTTACGCAGGAAAGCGCTGCTGGGGGGTGCCAAGCCTCAGTCAATCCGGGCGCCCGCAGCGTCCACCACCTGCTTCCAGTGCGCCAATTCGGCAGGCAAGCTGGCCTTGAAGCTCTCTGGCGACGACTCCACCCGCTCAGCACCCAGGGTTTGCAGGCGCGCTTGCATGGCCGGGGTGGCCAGCACCGTGCGCACGGCCTGGTACACCTTGTCAATAATCGGCTTGGGCGTGCCCGCAGGCGCAAACAGGCCATACCAGCTGGTCACGGCCAAGTCCTTACCCAGCACAGGCACTTGCGGCGCCAGCTGCGTGGGCTGGTCTGAGGCCACGCCCAGCACGCGCAGCTTGCCGCTGGCCACAAAAGGCATCACGCCGGGGAAGCTGCCAAACGTCATCGGCAGCTGCCCCGCCACCACATCGGTGGCCGCAGCGGCCGCGCCCTTGTAGGGCACGTGCAGCAAGTCGATGCCTTTTTGCTTTTTCAGCATCTCACCCAGCAGGTGGTTGAGCGTGCCGTTACCGGCCGATGCGTACTCCACCTTGCCAGGATGGGCCTTGGCATAGGCCACCAGCTCGTTCAGATTCTGGGCCGGAAAGCTCGGGTTCACCACCAGCAGGTACGGCGCCACGGCCAGCTGCATCACGGGGGTGAAGTCTTTGAGCGGATCAAACGGCACCGAGGAATACAGCGCCGGGTTGATGGTGTAGGCGCTTTGCGCCGTGACCAAAAACGTATAGCCATCGGCGGCGCTGCGCGCCACCTGGCCTGTGCCCACATTGCCGTTGGCACCGGGGCGGTTTTCCACAATCACGGGCTGGCCCAGCGTGCTTTCCAGCCCCTGCGCCACAGCGCGTGCCACCACGTCATTGGCACCGCCGGGGTTTTGCGGCACCACAAAGGTGATGGGTTTGGTGGGCCAGCTGGCCTGTGCCCAGGCCTGGCCTGCACCGGCCGACACGCACGCTGCCGCAGCAGCAGCCAGCGCACGGCGGCGCGACAAAGAGAAGTGCAAATTCATAGCTACACCAAGTACGTCTAAGGTGAAAAAGGCGAACTTGCTGCTTATGGCCTGCAAGCAAAGCCACGCGCTGGCCAGGTGGGCTGCGGCGTGGCAACAGGGGCAGCAAGGCCCGGGGTCTCCTGGCATGCTCCCCGCTGCGAAGGGATGCGCCGCATCATAAAGAGCCGTGCCGCCACCGGCCCCCATGGCCGCAGGCGCAGCCAGCGAATTGTCAGCTTCAGCGGGAGGGCCGCTACAGCAGCACCAGTCCCGGCGGCAGCCTGTCGCCCAGGCTGCGCTGCTGGTCTTGCGCCTGCATGGGCACCACGCGCTCTACCAGTTCCTGCCAGCGCGCTGGGGCACCTGCGGCGCGCATTTTCTCCAGCACCTGCGCGCGCAGGGCATCGGGCAGATCGCGGGCGCGGTCACCCGTCATGCGCGCCATTTGCACGGCCGCAAACATGGCGGTTTCGTTCTTGCGCCAGTCTTGCGCCAGCGTAGCGTGCACAAACTCCTGCGCTGCCTCGGGCGGCATCACCAGATGGGCGTTGGCAGCCAGCGACTGGCGCGCCGCCAGGCGGCCAATGGCCCACCAGGTTTGCACGGTTTCATCGGGGCGCTGCAGGCGCTGCAACATCCACTGGCCCATTTCCTGGCGGTACTGCCAGGGCACCGCCTCCATCGCGGCAAACAGGCGCAGCATGTCGTCATAGCTGCCGTGGCTGCTTTTGCCGCCACTGCGCGCGGTTTGCTGCACAGCCTTTTGCATGTGGCCCGCCACGTCTTCCAGCAGCTGCATTTGCTGCGCTTCGTTCAGGCCCGCCGCCACGCGCCGCCAGAACACCCACCACTCCGTCCAATTGGCGGCCTCTTTGCCGTGCCCCAGCCCTTGCCCGTACAGCGCCCACACCTGGGTGATGCGCCAGGCATCCAGCTCGGCCCCCACGCCGGGGCGCAGGCACCAGCCCGCCAGGTTGAACCACACCCGCTCATGGTCGGCCGTGCGGCGGCGGCGCTTGGCACGTGCCAGCAAGGCGTCGAACAGGGCGCGCAGCAACGCCACCTCCCAGCCCTCGCGCGGGCCAAGGATTTTTTCCAGCGAGTGGCGCAACTGGCGCACTTCCTTGGCTGTCACGGCCTGTGCCTGCGTGCCAAACACCCGGTCGATCAGCGCCACCGCTTCGGGCAGCCTGCCTGCTGGCGATGACAAGCCTTTTTGGCCTTCAGCGCTTGCTGCATCTGCGCTGGCAGCTACGCTTTCTGAAGCTTCTTGCCCGCCCAGCGCGCCGCGCACCGCAAACGGCAGCAACCACGATTGCGCAGGGTCTGCCACGCCGTGCTCAACCTTGACGCAGCGCACCTCCAGCGTACCCACCTCGGTCATGCACGCTTGCAGCTGCACTTCGACCTGCGTCTGCGTGCTGCCTGGCAGGGCCGGCAGCACCGTGGCCACCGGGGGCAGCTCCACCCAGCCCTCGCCTTCCAGCGCCAGCAACTGCCCGGCCTGGGCGGGCAGATTGCTGCGGCTGTTGGCCAGCAACACAAAGCGCACGGCCTGCCCCAGCTTGAGCGCAAAACGCCGCCCGCTGAGCACCATGCGCACCCCTTCTTCGGTACCGCGCGGCAGCAGGCAAATACCTTGGGGGGCTGCGCCTGCTTTGCCGGGCAGCAGCAGCCAATAGCTGCGTGCTGCGCCACCGCCAATGTGCGGGACGATCGTTTTGATAGCTGCTGGCGCTTGCTGCGCCTGCTCCAGGGGCTGATTTGATTCGGAACTTGGGGGCACCTGCTGCGGCACTTGTGCCTGCACCCGTGCCAGCCCATAGGCGGCGGCACCGCGTGCCACGGCCCAGTCGGGGTGCGGGTTGTGCAACACGCGCACCGGGCTGCCGCGCCAATCCCCTAACTGCTGCGTCAGGCGCTGCACCAGTGCATGGGCGTGGAACACGCCGCCGTTGAGCAGCACCGTGTCGGGCAGTGCGCCGTCTGCATGCTGGCGCAGAAACTGCGCCAGATGGCGGCTGATGGCCGCATCGGCCGGGTACGGCAGCCCAAAACCACGCAGCGCGCCCTGGCGTTTGGTGGGCCCATCGGTGATCTGCGCGGCGGGCAAAAAGCCTTCCACCACCAACTGCTGCACCTGGTCACGCGTCAGCGTGGCCGTCTGCGTGGCCGCCAGCAACCGGCTGCCGCCGCCCAGCAAGGTAATGCCGACTTGCGCCGGTGCATCGGCGGCCAGCAACTGCTCTTTGGCCATGCGGCAGCGCTGCACCAGCTGGGCAAAGCGCTGCGCAGGCAGGCGCTGGCCTGCGCCCGCAAATGCGGGCTCCAGTTGGTGGGCCAGCGCCAGATCCATGTTGTCGCCGCCCAGCATCAAATGCTCACCCACCGCTGTGCGCGTGAGCGTGGGCACGCCCCCGTCTGCGGCAGCATCCACGCGGATCAGCGTCAAATCGGTGGTGCCCCCGCCAACGTCCACCACCAGCACCAGGCGGCTGCCCGCCAACTGCTGCGCCAGTTGCGCGCCTTGCAGCAGCAACCAGTCGTGGAACGCGGCCTTGGGCTCTTCCAGCAACTGCACCTGCGGCAGGCCGGCCCACTGCGCCGCCTCCAACGTCAAAGCGCGCGCGCCTTCGTCAAACGATGCGGGCACCGTGAGCACCACGCTTTGCTGCTGCAAAGGGGCGCCGGGGTGCGCCGCATCCCAAGCGGCTTTGACATGCGCCAGGTACGAGGCCGACGCGGCCAGCGGCGACACCTTGGCCACCTCATCCCCCGCGCCCCAGGGCAAGATGGCCGCCGTGCGGTCTACCCCCGTGTGCGACAGCCAGCTTTTGGCGCTGGCCACCAAGCGCCCCGGCACCGCCGCGCCCAACTCCCGCGCCCAGCGACCAATCACGGCGGGGGCCTCGGGGCTGGCACCTTGTGGCGGCCAGGGTTGCAGCCACGCCTCACCCAACTCCCCCTGCGCGGCCTGGTAGCGCACCGAAGGCAGCAGCGGCTGCGCCACCACCTCACCCACAGCGCTGCGCTGGAGAATGGGTAACAACGCAATATCTGCCGCCGCACCACCCACCGGCACGCTGGCAACGACGGTGTGGCTGGTGCCCAGGTCAATGCCAACAACGTAGGTGGGAGAGGCGGTCAGTGCAGTCATGAAAAATCAACGCGGGGGCGAGGAAAGCCGGAGGGGCTTGATCGTATCAAGCGGTGACAACGCGTGGGGGGCGGTGACTTTTGCCCTGCAGGGGCGGTGATGGGTGAAACGTTCTTTTCAAGAATGTGAGCTGGGGGTGCTTGCTGGATAAGCGCTAGGTGCTTATTTGTTGCTTATTGTTGTTTTAGGTTTTGCTGGCCGGGCTGCCCCCGGCAGGGCCTTACTTTCTTGCTTGTGCAAGAAAGTAAGCAAAGAAGCACACCCTGCTGCCCGTGTCCCTGCGCTGCGCTCCGGGCAACCTGCGGTGCTCGCCCCAGCCGGGCCAGCCGCAAACTCGCCTGCTAAAGCAGGCTCAAACAGCGCGTCTGGCTGTTCCCGGCTGGGGCTGTGCGCCTCGGCACGGGTAGAAGGGAATTTGCAAAAAATACGCCATACAGACATAGTGTCATCTGTAGTTTTTGAAAGTATTAAGAAATCAAATCCTTATTTGAAATGATAATTAATAAATCCCCAAAAAATCAAATATAAATCGTAACTACATTTAAAAATGTCAAAAATTACCTCTTTTGAAGAACTTCATATCAAATTAGATAAATATCGTGCAGATAAACGCTGGCTTTTTCGCGGTCATGCCAGCTGTGACTGGAACCTTTTACCAAAGGCCGGCAGACATCCTTACAACCAGTTAAATGACAGTATCGTTTTCCAAACTTGGAAAAGACAAGCTATTTCTTATATTAAAAACCGTCCACAAGATGAATGGGAATGGCTTTCGGTAGCCCAACATCATGGACTTGCAACTAGACTCCTAGATTGGAGCAGCAACCCTCTAGTCGCTTGTTTTTTCGCGGTTCGCGACCAACTTCCAGGTGATGCTGTTGTCTATGCATCCAAATTCCGATGGACTGTTCCACATGACCGCAGCATTACGCCTGAAGCTTATCCAAAGCTTGCAATTTTTAGAGCAAATAGAATTGCAAACCGTATCACAAATCAAAGTGGAATTTTTAGCATTCATCCTAACCCTCAAGAATCTCTTTCAAAAAGTGATCCTGGAATCATCGACTTAGAAGAAATCCGTATATGCGAAAGCTATCGAAAAACTTTGCGATCTCAGCTTTCTTATTATGGAATTAATGAAGCGACACTATTCCCAGATCTTGATGGAATATCAAATCATATAAATTGGACTATTGAAACGCGAGAGTATTGGAACTTCCCAACTCCTGAACAGGAACAGTTCTAGAAATGGGCATATAAGCCCCAGGCTTTGTTACTAATAGATATCCCAGCTTGGAGCACTAATAGCGCGCGCAAGCGTCGCGCCCCACTTCGTGGAAGTCCTTCATATTTTCGGCGGCTGTTTGAACGGAGCGCTGCAAGCGCGCAGTGAGTTCCGCCGGAGAGCCGTCGGCAGACGCGCTTCTTTGGTAACTTTCTTGTCGCGGACAAGAAAGTTACTCGCCCGCCGGGGCGACGAACCGGCCTCTGTCAACAAACACGCAGCAGAAGCGCAAAACAAGAAATAAAAATAGCTGCCAGCGCTTGCCAAATCAGCGCCAGAACCTAAAAACACCAATAAAAAAGCCCACTAACCATCGGCCAGCAGGCTTTGAAAACAACTTTTCACCAGCGGTGAGCGACGAGGCCGCTTACCCCTCGTCGGAAGTAGTCTCCGCACGCACATCCAACTCCACCTTCCAGCGCTCGCTGCCACCGACCGGCACCGCATTCAGCTCCAGCGTGCCGATGTCCGCCACGCGGGCTTCCAGCGTCACCGGCACCACCTCGCCAGCGGCACGGCCCGCAGCAGGCAGGTTCAGCTCAATCTCTTGCAACTCGACCAGCTCTTCGGGGCCCCAGAAGTCCAGCATGGTGCCCACGGTGTCGGTGCGGCGCACGGAGGAGCCAAAGAAGCGCAGGCGCACGGGTTCGCCCACGACCAGGCCTAGCTCCAGGTCAGGCACGGCAGTGGCCGTGCCTTCTTCCATGCCAAACGGGGCCAGGCACAGGGCGGAGATGGGTGGCTCCATGCCGGGGATGGCGGGCATGTTGCTTTCCACGCCCACGTAGTACGACTGGGCCGTGCCGCCACGGATGCGCACGCCGCGGCCGGTGGTGGTGATGTGGCCGTAGTAGGCCGCGCCACGGGCGACGGCCAGGTCCAGGTTGGCGCCGTCCAGCAGGCGGGCGGGCTCGCAGGCCTCGTCGTCCAGCCAGCCGTTGATGACTTCCAGAATGCGCTGCTCGATCTGCGGGGCCTTGAGCACACCGCCGTTGAACAGGATGGCGGTGGGGTGCAGGAAGGTAGAACCTTGCACCTGATCGATGTTCAGGCCCTCAATCTCGGCCAGCGCATGCACTTGGCGCGTCAGGAAGGCGGCCAGATGGCGCGTGACGGCGGCGTCCTGCGCATAGGGCAGGCCCAGCTGCGTGAGCGCGGCACGCGCGCGGGTCTGGGGCTTGTCGCTGACCTTGACCTTGGGGAAGAAGCCTTCGACCAGCAGAGCCAGCACTTCATCGCGCGTGACTTCGGTGCGGATGCTGCCGCCAATCAGTTTGCTGCCCCGGCTGGGCACGACCACGGGCACGGATGGCAGGTTGGCATCGGCCAGCAATTGCTCCTTGGCGGCGCGGCAGCCGTGGGCCAGGGCGCGGGTCTGCCACGCGTCCAGCGGCTTGCCCTCTTGCGCCAGCTTGCGCGCCACGCCATAGGCCAGCGCCAGGTCCATGTTGTCGCCACCCAGCAGAATGTGCTCGCCCACGGCAATGCGTTGCAGCGCCAGGTTGCCATCGCGCTCCAGCACGGCAATCAGCGAGAGGTCGGTGGTGCCACCGCCCACGTCCACCACCAGGATGACGTCGCCATGCTGCACCTGTTTGCGCCAGTGGCCGCCGCTGGCCTGAATCCAGCTGTACAGCGCGGCCTGCGGCTCTTCCAGCAGGGTCAGATTGGCAAAACCGGCGGCCTTGCAGGCCTCGGCCGTCAGCTCGCGCGCGGCGGGGTCGAACGAGGCGGGGATGGTGACGGTGATGTCTTGCTGGGCAAACGGTGCCTCGGGGTGGGCCTGCTCCCACGCGCGGCGCAGGTGCTCCAGATAGCGGGTGGAGGCGGTCAGCGGCGAGATGCGGCTGACTTCCTCGGGCGCATCGGCCGGCAAGATCGCTGCGCGGCGGTCCACGCCGGGATGGCACAGCCAGCTTTTGGCACTGCTGACCAGGCGGATGGGCGTGGCCGCGCCGCGGCTGCGGGCAAATTCGCCGGTGATGCAGTCGCTGGGCGCGCCGGGCAGGGTGCGCTCGGCCTCGGTCAGCTCGCTCTCGTGCGGCAGGTACAGAAAGGACGGCAGCAGGGGCTTGGCCTCCACGCTGCCGGGCGCGGTGAGCTGGGGAATGTCCAGCACGCCCTGCACCACCTGTTCGCCGTCGCTGGCGGTTTTGTGGACAAAGGACAGCGCGCAGTGCGTGGTGCCCAGGTCAATACCAATGCTGTATTGGGCGGCGGCAGATTTCAAGCCATTTTGGCCTGTAGCGCTTGCTGCATCTGCACTAACAGCTACAGTATTTGCAGTTGCCTGGCCCGCTGCAGCCGCGTGGCCCGACTGGGCGATGGAAGCCAACATATTCATGGTTTACAGCTCCACTTCGGCTTGCGCGATGACGTGGGCGGCGGCGGTATCGGTCAGCTGGGGCAGCTTGACTTCGGTGACTTGCCAGCCACGGTGGCCCAGGGTGCCGGAGAAGGGGGCCTGGCCCACCACATTGCCGGTCAAGCGCACGGCGGTGGCATCAAACCCTGCTTGCAGGGTGATGCGGCTGCCTTCGGCCTCGGTGCGCACGGGCTGGATCGCAAAGTGCTCGCGCAGCACCTTGCGGCAACCTTCGTGCACCACGCGGGCGGCGGCACCAATTTCAGCATCGGTATAGGGGGCAACGTCTTCCTGGATGAAGTCCACAAAGCGCGCTTCGCGCTGCAGCAGGCCCAGCAGCTGCAGGGCGGCGGTTTGCGTGGGCACTTCCACGGTTTTTTCGACGATCTTCTCAACGGGGACTTCGACACGCTGTTCCACCGTTTTTTCGACGACTTTCTCCACGGGCACTTCCACGCGGACTTCGACGATCTTTTCCACGGGGACTTCGACGCGGATTTCCTTGGGGGCAACATCGGCGGCCAAGGCTTCACCCGCGCGCACGCGCACCACATCGGCGGCCAGGCGGCCGTTGCCGAGGATGGCAAAGAAACTACCGATCGCAATGGCGATGCGGCTGAAAAAGGACGGGGGGGTGTTCTGGGTCATACGACAGTCTCAAAAGACCTGCCCACGTCAGCGCCGCTACCGCGCAACGCAGGCAAAAAAAGGGGGGCGTGGCGCGCGCAGGGTGGTGCGCACCATGTGCGCCCAGCCATCACGGGCGCGCGCCCGCAGGAGGCAGCGATGTTAACCAAAGCCCGATGCCTTGCACGGCAGCAAGGAATCTGCCGCCATGCAGGCCTGCGGCTTGGCCGCCGCAAGAATGTCGCACCTGGCCGTGCCAGATTAGGGGACTGGCCATAATTGCAGGCGGTAATTTTTTCCGCCGCACAGGCCCTTCTCCCCCTTCTTATGCTGCACGCGCTCGCATCTTTTGCTGCTGGTCTGCGCCGCTCTGCCTTGGCAGCGGCGCCACAGGCCTGTGCGCGTGCGCTGCGCCGCCAGCAGGCCCAGCGCCACGGCATTCCGACCGCCTTCGTCAGCCTCAGCGGTGTCACCGCCATGCTTTCCGCCGCCGTGCGGAAGGCGTAAGACCACACCCCTTCATCCCCTCCGCACGGCCTCTACCTCTTGCACCCAGCAAGGGCATGTGCGCACCTTGGCCCCACCACGTCTGCATTGGCAGCCAGGCCCCAGCCACGTGTCCGTCCCCTTCTCCCCGGAACCGACGAGCTTGACCCATGGACATGGAACTGACCCAGACTTTTTTACGCGGCAAAAACCCCTGTGCCATGGGCTATCGCTGGTTTGTGCGCAACAACCTGAGCGGCGCTGACTACCAGACGGCCATGGACACCCAGGTGGCTGCAGGCCGCGTGGACGACGCACGCTGGCTGCTGGAGAACTTTGGCAGCACCAATGCCGTGCTGGAGCTGGAGCATTTGGAGGCCGATAACTTTGTGTTTGCGGGCGCGCTGATCGTGCGCGGCGATGTGCGTGTGCCCGGCCAGTTGCTGGTGGGCCGCAGCCTGCAGGTGGGGGCAGGCATTCGCGCGGGCACGCTGGAGGTCAAGGAAGACATCCACTGCGGTGGCGCCCTCTTTGCCCAGACGCTGCAAGCGGGTGGCAGCGTCAAGGCCGCGTGGAGTGTGGAAGTGGCGGACGATATGCGTGCCGAGCATGTGCGCGCAGGCTGGGAGTTGCGCTGCACAGGCAACGTGACCTTGAGCGGCGAAGCCGTGGCGGGCCAAGGCATTGAGGTGCAAGGCAGCCTGCAATGCGCCAAGGGCGTGCGGGCGGGCGGTGCCATCCACGTGCAAGGCCTGCTGGAGGCGGGCCACGGCATTGCCACGCAGGACAGCCTGCACTGCGGCAACCACATTCAGGCAGGCTGGGGCATCAAGGCGCTGGGCGATATCCGCGCCGCCTGCAGCATTCGCGCTGGCGAGAGCATGCAGGCCGACGGCGACATCGTGGCCGGTGAAGGTTATGGCGTGTTTGCCGGCATGAATGTGCAGCAAGCCGCTTGGCCCGATTGCGCCTGGGTGCGCGCATTGCGCAAGCCGCAGGGGCTGGTCAGTGGCTGGTGGGATGCGCCTGCAGACGCCCGCTTGCAGGGGGCTTAAGCTGCACCTAACAGGGTGCTGTGAGCCTGAGACCCATAGGGGACGACGGCGGCTGCTGCGCAGCGGTCACGCAGCAAGGCCGCATCTCCCCGACCCTAGGGTCACCCCCAGGTCATACACACCCCGCATGACCTCCTTCCGTTTCATCGTTATGCCTGCGTCGCCAATTGCCAGATAGTTGACGCAAGTCCTTGACGACGACGGCATCTGCTGTGCCTGGCACGCAGATTGCTGATAACACCACGAAGGAGATCGGTATGACGAAATTTTCCACCCGCTGGAGCCTGGCCTGTGTCGCCTTGGCCTCGGCATTCAGCGTGCACGCCCAAACTGGCAGCACCCTCGAAAAAATTCAGCAACAAGGCAAAGTCACGATTGGCGTGCGCGAGAGCTCTGCACCCATGGCGTACGCACTGGGCTCTCATGCCCAGTTTGTGGGCTACCACGTCGAACTGTGCGAGAAGGTGCTGGCCCGCATCGCCCCCCAGGCCAAGATTGAGTACATGGCCATGACGGCCCAAAACACATTGCCCCTGGTGCAAAACGGCACGGTGGACATGGGCTGTGGCCCCACCACCAACAACCTCAGCCGCCAAAAACAGGTGTCGTTTGCGGTCACCACCTATGTGAGCGAAGTGCGCATGGCGGTGCGGGCAGACTCGCCCATCACCTCGTTCAAGCAGCTCGATGGCAAAACCGTGGCGGCTTCCGCAGGCACCACAGCGGTGCAATTGCTGCGCAAGTTTTCCAAGGACCACAACGTGAATTTGCCCACCCAACTGGGCAAAGACCACTTCGAGAGCTTCATGATGCTGGAAGCGGGCCGCGCCGAAGCCTTTGTGCTGGACGACAACTTGCTTGCCGGTGTGATTGCCAATTCCAAAGACCCCAAGGGCTACAAAATTGTGGGCGAAGTGCTGGGCTCCGAGCCGATTGCACTGCTGTTCCGCAAGGATGATCCCAGCTTCAAAAAAGCAGTAGACGATGCCCTGGTCAGCATGATGAAGTCGGGCGAAGTGGCGCAGATCTATGACAAGTGGTTTGTGCAGCCGATTCCCCCCAAGAACATGTCTTTGAACCTGCCCATGGGTGACACCCTCAAGCAGCTGCTGCAAGCACCCAACGACAAGCCGCTGGAAGCGTACAGCCTGTAAGGCGCTCCACGCGGGCATTGCAGCATTGCCAACCCCGCGTGGCTGAATGCCCTCAGAGATGACCGTCACGCATGCGCTGCCAGCGCGTGCCAACACGCCGCCCTTTCTTTCTATAGGCCACCGCTTGTGGCACCGTCTTGCGTCGAATCCACAGGCAGGACACAGCGCTCCCAACAGCGCGGTCGCTGCCGAACCGAGATCAACATGATGCATCGTCGACATTTCCTGTGTACCAGTGCGCTGGCACTGGGCCTGCCCCAAGTCTGGGCACAAAGCGCTTGGCCCCAAAAGCCTGTGCGCGTAGTGATTCCTTATGCAGCAGGAGGTGTCACGGACAGCGTGGGCCGCAAGCTGGTGGAAAAGATGGGACAAGCGCTGGGCCAGAGCTTTTTTGTGGAAAACAAAGGAGGTGCTGGCGGCACGCTGGGCATGGCAGACGTGACAAAGGCCGCACCTGATGGCTATACGCTGGCACTCAGTGCCATCAGCCCGCTCACGTTGTCACCCCACCTGATGAAGCTGCCCTACCAGCCATTTAAGGATGTGGTTGCGGTGGCTCCCATGATGTATTCACCCGTATACGTTCTGGCCACCAGCAGCTTTTTGGGCAAGAGCTGGAACGATTTGCTGCAGCAGGCCCAAGCACAACCGGGCAGTGTGCGGATTGCGACATCAGGCATCGGTTCGGTTGGCCACATCATGGTGGAGCAGTTACAGGCCCAAACGGGTTTGCAGTTCACCCATGTGCCTTACAAGGGCGTGGGGCAGATCGTGACCGATGCGGTAGGCGGACATTTTGAGCTGATGCTGGGCAACCCTTTTTCCACCATTAACAGCCTGATTGAGCAAGGCAAGCTGCGCGTTCTGGCCACCACCGGCCCACAGCGCGCGCCCAGCCACCCAGATATTCCAACCTTAGCCGAACTCGGCGCGCCCCAAGCCAACCTGACCTCGCTATTTGGCTTTATGGCGCCTGCTGGCACACCCGCAAAAGTAGTCCAGCGAATCAACACCCTGGTGCAGGAGTTGGTGCAAACCGATGACATTCAAGCCATCCTCAAAGCTACGGACAACATCGCCTTGCAACAGGATCAAGCCACGTTTGAAGAAGTGCTGCGCGAAGAAAGCGCCAGCAATGCAGCCATCATCCAAAAGGCTGGCACCAGGATCTAGCCAGCACCGCGCTCAGGGCTACTAGTGGGCTTCTGTCGCTGGGCCTTGCACATGCTGCGCCATAAAGCTGCTGGCCGAGGCTTGAATCCAGGTGCGAAATGCCTGCAGGGGCGGATAAGCGCTGCGGCTGGTGGGCCAGGCCAGGTAATAGCGCTCGGCACTTTCCATTTCAGGCAACTGCGGCAGGGCGCGCACCAGCTCTCCGCTGGCCAATTCCTGAGCTATCAAAAACGAAGGCAGCAACGCCACGCCCACGCCCGCAGTAGCGGCCTGCGCTGCCGTAGCGAACTGGTCAAACAACATGCCGGGCACCTCGCTGGTGGGGTGGCCCTGGTGCTCAAACCAGCGGTGCCAGGCGTCGGGGCGTGATGCCAGGTGCAGCAGCGGTGCCCGCAACAAATCCTGCGGCTGGGCAAACTGGTGCTGCGCCCACATTGCAGGGCTGCAGGCTGGCACCACGGTTTCACTCATCAAAAACGCCAGCTCCGCGCCGGGCCAATGTGGCAGGCCAAAGTGGATGCCCGCATCGACGGCTTCGAGCTGAAAGTCAAACTGCGACAAGCGCGTGGTGAGGTTGATGGTGATGCCCGGGTGTGCGCTGAAAAACTGCGGCAATCGCGGTGCCAGCCAGCGTGTGCCAAACGTGGGCAAGATGGCCAAATTCAGGCTGCCGCCTTGCGGGTTGGTGCGCAAGCCCAAGGTGGCATTGGAGATGCGCATCAGCGCACCGCGAATTTCTTGGGCATAGGCCTGCCCGGCGGGGCTCAGGCGCACTGTCTGGCGTTCGCGCACAAACAAATCTATGCCCAGCCGGTCTTCCAGGGCGCGGATTTGGCGGCTGACCGCACTTTGCGTGAGGTGCAGCTCAGCAGCGGCAGCCGTAAAGCTCTGGTGGCGGGCAGAGGCCTCAAACGCACACAACAAAGACATCGGGGGCAAAAAACGTCGGGATAGCTGCATAAAAACCCCAGCACCCAGGTGCTGGCAAACATGGAGGAATCCGAGGTCATTCCTGGCTTGCATGACATCGGCACCAGATTATCGTTTGACCAAAGTCAAAGCCTGCACCACCATGCCTTGGAATTGGGGTGGCATCCATGCGTAGTAATACGATCACTGCGCGCTGGCGCACCCTGCTTTTTCACCGTCTTTCCCACTGCCTACTCATGAGCGCCACGCATCACCCCACCGCCGCTTTCGTCTCCAGCGATGAAATTCGCACCCGTTTTTCACGCGCCATGTCCCAGATGTACCGCACCGAAGTGCCGCAATACGGCAGCCTGGTGGCGCTGGTGGCCGAGGTGAACCAGCAGACGCTGCAAGCAGACGCCGAGTTGCATGCCCAGATGGTGCGCACCGGGGAGCTGGAGCGCCTGGATATCGAGCGCCACGGCGCCATCCGCGTGGGCACGGCGCAAGAGCTGGCCACGCTGCGCCGTTTGTTTGCCGTCATGGGCATGGAACCCGTGGGTTACTACGACCTCTCGGTGGCAGGCGTGCCTGTGCACTCCACCGCTTTTCGCCCGATCAGCGATGCCGCACTGCGCGTCAACCCGTTTCGCGTGTTTACCTCGCTGCTGCGCCTGGAGCTGATTGCCGACCCCGACTTGCGCCAGCAAGCCAGCGACATTCTGGCGCGCCGTCACATCTTCACCCCGCGTGCACTGGCGCTGATTGCGCAGTCGGAAGCTCAAGGCGGCCTCAGCGATGCCGATGCCAACGCATTTGTGCAAGAAACGCTGGAGACGTTCCGCTGGCACAGCGATGCCACCGTGGATGCAGCCACCTACGATGCGCTGCAAAAAGCCCACCGCTTGATTGCAGATGTGGTGTGCTTCAAAGGCCCACACATCAACCACCTGACGCCACGCACGCTGGATATTGATGCGGCGCAAGCAGGCATGCCTGCCCACGGCATGGATGCCAAGGAGGTGGTGGAAGGCCCGCCACGCCGCCGCTGCCCGATTTTGTTGCGCCAAACCAGCTTCAAAGCCCTCAAGGAAGCCATCCGCTTTACCGATGCGCAAGGCGACAGCAATGGTGCACACACCGCCCGTTTTGGCGAAATTGAGCAACGCGGCGTCGCCCTGACGCACCAGGGCCGTGCGCTGTATGACCAGTTGCTGGCCCAGGTGCGCAGCATGGGCAGCGCCGGCAGTGCCGCGCCTGACTACAGCACGCGCCTGGAGCAGGCATTTGCGCAATTCCCGGACACCCATGTGCAACTGCGCAGCCAGGGTCTGGCTTTTTACCGCTACAGCGTGCCTGCGGGTGCCCCGGCACCGGCCCAGCTCCCGCAGAGCACGGCCGACTGGGAGGCCCTGATTGCTCAGGGCTTGGTGCAGGCAGAACCAATTACTTACGAAGACTTTTTGCCAGTCAGCGCCGCAGGCATCTTCCAATCCAACCTGGGCGGCGACGAGCAAAAGCACTACCAAGCCAATGCCGCGCAGCAAGTGTTTGAAGCGGCACTGGGCGCCCAGGTGCACGATGAGATTGCGCTGTACGCGCAAGCCCAGGAGCGCTCCATGGCGCAAGTGCGCGCTGCCTGGCAGGGTGTGACGGCCTGATCCCGCAACGCCCACGGCACCACCCGCCGTGGGCTCAATTTTTGGTCCGCATGAACACCACGCCCACCCTCACGCCGCTGGCGGCTTTTCCCCCGCTGTTTGCCGAGCCCGCCGGCTCCCCGATTCGGGAGCTGTTTCCACTTCTGAGTCGCCCCGGCATGATGTCCCTGGCGGGCGGCTACCCCTCGGCCAGTTTGCTGGATGCCGAAGGCCTGGCACAGGCTGCCAGCCACGCCATGGGCCAAGGCATCAGCGCCTTGCAATACGGTGCCACCGAAGGCTTGCCTGCCATGCGCGATGCCTTGGCGCAGCAAGCGCAAGCGCGCGGCATGACAGCCAGCGCGCCGGATGTGTTGGTGACCACGGGCTCGCAACAGGCCTTTGACCTGCTGGTGCGCGTGCTGCTGCAGCCCGGCGACACCGCCTTGGTGGAAGTGCCCGCCTACCCCGCCACCCTGCAAGCCCTACGCCTGGCCCAAGCAAACATTGTGGGCGTACCCATGGATGCCGACGGCCTGCACACCGATGCACTGGCCGAACTGCTGGCGCAGATGCCTGCTGCGCAGCGCCCCAAGCTGCTCTATACCGTGCCCAACTTCTCCAATCCGCGTGGCAGTTTGCTCAGTGGCCAGCGCCGCCAGGCTTTGGTGCAGCTGGCCCTGCAATACGGCTTCTGGATCGTGGAAGACGACCCTTATGGCGAACTGCACTTTACCCACGCACAGGACACGGCCAGCGGCACACCCGCCACATTGCGCAGCATGGCCGCGCACCTGGCCCCTGCCGGGCGCAACCCGGTGGTCTACCTCTCCAGCCTGTCCAAAACCGTGGCCCCGGCACTGCGCATTGGCTGGATGCTGGCAGACCAGGCCTTGCTGCGCCGCTGCGCAGTGGCCAAGCAAACCGTGGATTTATGCACCTCGCCCATGGCGCAGATGGTGGCCACCAGCTATTTGCACAGCGGCCGCTACGCGCCCACGGTGCAGCGCGCCCGCGCCGAGTACCAACGGCGCATGCATGCCTTGGTGCAGGGCTTGAATGCCATCCCCGATCAGCCCCTGCGCTGCACCATGCCTGCAGGCGGCATGTTTGTCTGGGCCGACATTGCGCCCCACATCGCACCGCAGCGCTTGTTTGAGGCGGCCGTGCAGCACGGGGTGCTCTATGTACCGGGCAAAGCCTTCTACCCTGACGCTGCAGAGAGACACGCGCTGCGCCTGTCCTTCGCCGCTACCGAGGCGCAGGACATGGCCGAGGCCGTGCAACGCCTGAGCCGCGCCGCCCTGCAGGCGCAATCCGCCTAGCGCTGGGCACCCAGACCCAGCCCAGAGTTTCTACAATCGCCACAGCACCACCAGCGGGTGGCGATTTTTTTTGCTTTGGACTGCGCTATGCCCACCCCCACCACCGAACCTGTCAACATTCAAAAGCAACGCCGCGGCTTCTCGCGCATCTGGCACGCCGGGCGCTATTCCGTGGAAGGGCTGGTCGCCGCCATCCAAGAATCTGCCGCCTTTCGGCAAGAGACACTGCTGGCCGTGGTGCTGGTGCCTGCCAGCTTTTGGCTAGGGCAGACCTGGGTAGAAACCGCGCTGCTGGCTGCCGTGGTGGTGCTGGTGCTGGTGGCCGAGCTGCTCAACACCGGCATTGAAGCGGCGATTGACCGGATTGGCCCCGAGTGGCATGCCCTGTCCAAAATGGCCAAAGACGTGGGCAGCGGCGCCGTGCTGCTGTGCCTGCTGCTGTGCGGCGGTGTGTGGGCTGCGGCGCTGTACCAGCGCTTTGTAGCCTGATTGCCCGTACACATCTTGCTGTGCCACAGCGCGCCTTACACTGCGCCCAAACCTTTGTTTTCACTGTTTGATTGAGGGCTTCACCCCGTGTTCACCGGCATCATCCAAGCCGTGGCAACGATTGCCGCGCTGCACGACCAAGACGGTCTGCGTACCTTCACCATGCAATTCCCGGAAGGCTTTTGCCAGGACCTGGCCATTGGCGCCAGCGTCTCGCACGATGGCGTGTGCCTGACGGTGACCGAGCTGCTCTCCCCCACGCGCGCCACCTTTGATGTGATGCAGCAGAGCCTGAACATCACCACGCTGGGCCGCTGCCAGGTGGGCGATGTGCTGAACGTGGAGCGCGCTGCCAAAGACGGTGCAGAGATTGGCGGCCACCCGCTGTCGGGTCATGTGGATTTCACCGCGCCCGTGCTGCAGGTGCTGCACACCGACACCAACCACAAGATTCGCTTTGGCATTCCCGAGGCCTTTCGCCCCTATGTGTTTGCCAAAGGCTATATCGCCATCAATGGCGCCAGCCTGACGGTGGCGGAAGTCAGCCGCCAAGAAGGCTGGTTTGAGGTGTGGCTGATTCCTGAAACCCTGCGCATGACCGTGTTTGGCCACAAGCGCGTGGGCGATGAGGTCAACATCGAAATCGAACGCAGCACGCAGGTAGTGGTAGACACGGTGCGCGAAACCGTACAAGCCAGTCTGGGCAAGCTCAAGCCCGTGCTGGAGGCGCTGCTGGCCGAGAAAGGCCTGCGCCTGGATGATTTTGTGGATGTGCCAGTGCTTAAAAAATAAGAGCTGCCTGCGCTGAATAAAAAAGGACTTCAGAGACAAAACACTCTGAAGTCCTTTTTTGATGAGCGCTAGCTGCTATTTATTTTTCACATGCGGCTCAAGCTGCGCCGCCTGCCCGCGCTGCGCCAGTTCGTCGAACTTCAAGCGTGCCAAATCTTTCAGGGCCATTTGCTGCGGCGGCTGGGCCGCGTGCAATGCGGGGTGCTGCGCCATAAACGCCGTGAAAGCGGCTGCGTCGTAGCTGTAGGGCTGACCGTCCAGCGCATCCAGCAGGCGCAGCAGCAGCAGATTGCCCTGGCGCCCCCGGTGCACGGAGCGCTCCATGCGCCAGGCCGCAAAACAGGCCATGGCCGCAGGCAGCAGCAGCCCCGGCAAGCCCACGCCCGGCGTGGTGAACGCTTGGTACATCACATAGCCCATGGCCAGCACAATCACACCAAACAGCGTGGCAATGCCGTAATGGCGCTTGGCAATGCGGTCTTGGTGCGCCACCGCCTGGCGGGCGAATGCGGCGGGCAGCTCCAGCAGGGCCTGCATGCCACGTGCCAGATCATTGCCGTGGGACTGCTTGGCCAGCGACAGCACGATGTAAATCTGCTCTACATCGGAAGGCTGCAAGAAAGCATCAAAGCTGTCGGGTGTGGGTGGGGCGGAAGGTTTGCGAGACATGACCCAAGGAAGGCTAAAAGAGTGCGCCACTCTACCGGCTTCACGCCCCCATCGCTACCGCGCTGTGTAAAGGCAGTACCCGCCGGTACGTTGAAGTGCCGCCACAACAGCACCACCACCAACATGCTGATTGGCAGGCGCTGTGCTGGTGCCGGAGGGGCGGCGTGCGTTCAGCGCGCCAGCGCAGCGCTTAAGCCTGGGACTTGGGCGCGCGATCGCTCGCAGCGCGCGGCAGGATCTGGTTGAGCACCATGGCCGCCATGGCGCCGATGGTCACCGCCGAGCCCAGCAGGTACTGCAGCATGTCAGGCAGCGAAGCCACCCACTCCTTGGGCGCCAAGGTGGCAAAAAACGAGCAGATGATGGGCACCCCCACCACCAGCATGGCGCGTTCATCCAGATGCACATGGCGCAGGATACGGATACCCGCCATGGCAATGGTGATGCACACCACAGCAAACATACCGCCAATCACCGACGAAGGAATGGCCGCAATCGCCGCCGAGAATTTACCCAAAAAGCCCAGACCCACCAGCACCAGCCCGGCTGCGATAAACACCATGCGGCTGGCCACGCCAGTGATGGAGATCACGCCTGCATTGGTGGAGTAACCGGTGACGGGGGTGCCGCCCACCAGCGCGGCCACGCCGCAGCTCAGGCCTTCGCCCACCGCGCCACGGTCCAGCTGCTGGTCGGTGATGGGCTGGTCGATGACCGCCGACACGGCAAACCAGGTACCGGTGGTTTCGGCAATCACCACCAGGTAAATCACCACAAAAGTCAGGATGGCGGGCAGCGAAAAGTGCAGGGCATAGTCCACCCCCACCAGCTTGGGCAACGTGAACCAGGGCGCCGCGGCAATGCTGCTCCACGAAAACAGGCCCATGGCCCAGGCCACCAAGGTGCCGCCCACCAGCGCAATCACCACGGACGACACACGCATCCACAGCCCCAGACGGTTGTTCCAGCGCAGGCCCAGCATCATGGCCACAATCAGCAGCACTGCCGATGTAGCGGCCAGCAGCAGCGACTGGTTGAGCGTGGTGCCACCGTGCACGTTGAACACATTGGCCGTCAGCGCAATCGGCAGCAGCGACAAGCCCACCACCAAGATGATGGTGCCGCCCACAATCGGCGGCACCAGCCAGCGCACCAGGCGGTGAAACCCGCCGGTCATGCCCAGCAGCATGACCAGCAGCGCACCAGGAATCAGCGCACCGAACACGGTGCCCAAGCCGGCGTAACCGCCGCCTGCAGCAAACGCAATCGCCAAAATGGCGCCCAGCGGAATGTAGGACGGCCCTTGGGCCACCGGCATGCGCATGCACCATGCGGTCTGAATGATGGTGCCAATGCCCGCCGCCAAAAACGTGGACTGGATGAAGGACGCTGCATCGGCCTGTGACAGCGCCAGCGCAGAGGCAATGATGAAGGGCACCACGTACACATCCATGGCCATGACGTGTTGCAGGCCCAGCAACAAGGCTTTGGAGAAGGTGACACGGTCTTCGGGGCGGGCAATCAGATGCCCTTCGTAAGCGGTGTGGGGGTCGTTCATGGCAGACAGGGCGAAAGGGCAAAAAGAAAACGAGGAAATTGGGGATAGGCGCAGTGGCTAGGCCCATACAGCACTATCCAAACAGGCCAAAAAGGCGGCGGGCCAAGGCTGCGACACCCGCTGGTACGTATCAGGTGCGTGCGTGGACTTGCTGCCCCTGCACCCACACCTGCGCCACATTGGCGCGGGTGGCGTTGTGCATGATTTTTTGCAGCACATCGGCGTCGCTGTCCTCGCCCGCCCACAGCCAGATATTGGAATCCGGCGCCAGGCAATCCACGGCGATGGCATCCATGGCGTAGCCGGACTCAATACGGCCAATCGGCAAATCCAGCGCCTGCCCCCCTGCGGCTGTGGCCAGCCACAGCGCAAACACATGGTCAATCCTGGCGGGGCGGCCTTGGGCGGCGCGACCGCGCGCGCTGCTGGGCTGGTCGGGGTCGGTGCCTTCGTGCAGCGCCAACGCCGCCGTCATTGCATGGCGGCAGGCATCGAACATGCTGGGGCTGTAGCCGCCCGAAATGTCGGTAGCCAGCCCCATACCCAGTTGTTGCTGCAGGCCCGTGCGTGCGGGAAACACGCTGTTGGCAAAGTAGAAGTTGGACAGCGGGCAATGCGCCACCGAAGCACCGGTGCGCGCCATCAGCGCCACGTCCTCGAGCGTTAGAAAGTTGGCATGGGCCACCACGGTGCGGCGCGTCATGAGACCAAAGCGGTGCAGCGCATGCGCATCGGTGGTGCCGGTGCGCGCCAGCACATGGCCATGGGCCCAGTCGCTTTCGGAGCAATGCGTTTGCACATGGACACCGGTGCGCTGGGCCAGATCGCCCAGGCCTTGCAACAGCGCGTCGGTGCAAGACGGAATAAAGCGCGGGGTGATGACGGGCAGCACGCGCTGCTGCGCGTTAGCAGGGTGGGCACGCAGCCAGTCCATAAAGGCTTGGGTGTCGGCCACGGCATGGGCCGCACTGGCGTCTTTGTAATACGGTGGGCACTGCGTGGGCTCATCCATGGCCACCTTGCCCACCAGCGCGCGCTGGCCGTGGGCCAGGCAGCGCTCGGCCAGCACCTGGTTGCCCGCGTTGTCCACGGTGCCAAAGTACATGGCTGTGGTGGTGCCGTTGGCCAGCAGCGTAGGCACGACCACGTCGTACACGCGCTGGGCAAACGTGGGGTCGCGGTAGCGCGCCTCCAGCGGGAAGGTGTTGTCCTGCAGCCAAACTTCCAGCGGCACATCCAGCGCTTTGCCGTTTTGCGGCCACTGGGGGGCATGCACATGCAAATCCACCATGCCGGGCAGCAGGTAGCTGCCAGCCGGCAGACTGCGCAGCGTACCGGCAGCCGCATGGGCGGCTTGCGCAGCCTGCCGGCGCGGGTCGCCCTGCTGCAGCACCGCCTCAATCACGCCCTGCGCATTCACACAGACCAGTACATCGGCCTGCACCCGCAACTGGTTGGATGCAGGCGCATCAAAGGCCGTGCACTGCAGCGCCCAGGGGGCAGACACATCACAAGCTGCTGGGGCAGCCGCAGGCGGGGAAGCAAACAAAGTCATGGGCAATCACGGGGCAGCCAAGCTGCCCCTGCAAGCAAAGCACCCTGCCGCTGACAAGGTGCACAAAAAACAATGCACCCATGCCTTCAAACCTGGGTGCGACAGCGTGGAATGTACCCAGTGCCAGGGGTGGCTTGCAGACACGGCCCGGCTTGCCCATAACCGGCCATTGGGTTCCTGCAGCAAGCGCTGCACACGGGAGCCATTCCACACAGCACCTGCACCGCAGGGCCCACCACCAACCCAGGGCGTTACAAAGCCAGCTCCATCAGAATGCGCATGACATCGGTACGCGTCAGAATGCCCACCAGCTTGCCCTGGCGCAGCACCGCAACAAAAGGCACGCTGTGTTGGGACAAGGTCTCCAGCAGGTGCAGCACCGGGGTATGGTCTTCCACACTCAGTGGCGCGTCCTCAATCAGCGCTGCCGCATGTACAGACGCTGTCGCCGCAGGTTTTCGCCCCCACAGCCGCCAGATGCTGCGCGGGTGCTTGTGACGGGCATGCGGTTGCTGCTGCCACAGCCAGTCAAACAATGCATTGCGTGCCACCACACCCAGCAAGCGCCCCTGCGCATCAGTCACCGGTAAGCTTTTGATGGGGTGTTGCCGAAACTGCGCCGCCAGCTTGTCCACATCGTCCGTGGGCCTGCAGGTCCACAGCGCAGCCGTCATCACCTGTGCACAGGTGACGCTCCCCAAGCGCCGGGAGATGGCCTGCTCCTCGGCCGCACGCACCAATTGCCCCAGCTCTTGCGGTGTCAGGTTGTAGTCTTGGTCAAAACGTGCCAGCAGGGCTTGCAGATCTGCGTTCGACAACCCATCGGACTGCAAGTGCAGCTCTTTCTTGCCCGCAGCTTGGGGCGCCGCCACCTGCAAGGGATAGTGTTTGCCCCAGGCGTGGTGGTAGGCCACCCCCACCAGCACCAGGGCCAGCGTCAGCAGACCAATCGGCAAGAAGGCATAGCTCCAGCTGTGGTGTACGCCGTGCTGGGCTTCCAGCACCAGCAGCAAAGCCACCGCCCCCCCTGGCGGGTGCAGGGCGCGCGTGAGTTGCATGCCAGCTACCGCCCCGCCGACCGCCACCGCAGGCAGCAGCCAGTCCGGCGCCGGCGAGGGCCAGCAGGCCACCACCAGCAAGGCCCACAGGGCCGAGACGGTATTGCCCACCACACAGGACCACGGCTGTGACAGCGGGCCCGTGTGCACGGCAAACACCAGCACCGCCGTAGCCCCCAAGGGGGCAAACAAGGCCCATCCGCCTTGCACGCCACGCCACAGCGCCAATTGCACCATTACGGCGGCGATTGCCAGCCCCAATACCGCACCCAAACCTACGCGCAGCACATCCAGCCGGGCAGCAGGCGCCACGACAGGTTTCCATCCATTTCCAAATTGCATGACATTCCAAACGACAAAACCCCGCCCGAAGGCGGGGTCAGCCCGCAGCGGTGCGGGCAGGTGGTAGGTGGTGCATTGGTGCAAGCACCGCAGTGGTGCAGATCACCCACACCCCCAGCATGCCACAGGCTGCTGGCACCACCATCAGCAGGGTTTCAGGCTGCCAAGGTCTGGGCAGGGCCGAAAAACTCGCAGCGCGCCTGCGCATCCGGCACCCCCGCACGGTGCAGCACCTGCTTGGCCAGGCGCATAAAGCCCACCGGGCCCAGGTAGTAGGCCTGCACGTCGCGCTCGGCGGGCAGCCAGCGGGTCAGCAAGTCGGCATCGGGCATGCCTTGGGCTACCTCGGCTCCACGGGCAGGCAACTGGTCGGCCGCTTGTTCATAGCCAAAGCGCAGTTGCAACTGCGGGTGCTGCGCGGCCAGGCTCAGCAAATCGCTGCGAAACGCCTGCAACTCGGGGCTGCGTGCGCAATGAATGAAGGTAACCGCGCGGCCCGCCAGCAAGCCTTGTTGCAGCATCGCCATCAGCGGGGTAATGCCCACGCCCGCACCCATCAATACCAGGGGTTTGGCCGTGTCATCGAGGGTGAAGTGCCCAGCGGGCGGGAAGACCTCGAGCACATCCCCCACCTGCACCTGCTGGTGCAAGTGGTTGGAGACCACGCCCTGCGCTTCGCGTTTGACGCTGATGCGCAGGCTGCGGCCATCGGCCAGCTGCGACAGCGAGTAGTTGCGCCGCTGCTCCTTGCCGTCCACCTCCACCCGCAGGCCGATGAACTGCCCGGGCTGGTAGGCCAGCACGGCGCCTCCGTCTTCGGGGTGCAGAGTGAAGCTGGTGATCTCGGGCGTTTCTGCCTGCTTGGCGGCCACCACAAAACGGCGCGCACCCTTCCAGCCTCCGGGAGCATCGGCATTGGCGTCGTACGTGGCTTTTTCCGCACCGATCAGGATGTCGGCAAGTTGCCCGTAGGCGGCGGTCCAAGCATCAATCACCTCATCGGTGGCTACCTCGGCGCCCAGCACTTCGCGGATGGCGCGCAGCAAAAAGCCGCCCACAATCGGGTAATGCTCGGGCTGCACCTGCAGCGAGACATGCTTGTGGATGATCTGCGCGGGCAGATCGCCCAAACCGGACAAGTCATCAATGTGCTTGGCGTACATCAGCACGCTGCGGGCCAGCGCACGGGGTTGTGCGCCTGTTTGCTGGTGCACGCTGTTGAACAGGGGCTGCACCTCGGTGCTTTCAGACAGCATCAGGCGGTAGAAATGGGTGGTCAGCGCCTCGCCCCCGGTTTCCAGCAGGGGCACGGTGGATTTGACAATGGCGCGTTGGCGGTCGGTCAGCATGTGGAACATCTCTCCATGGCCGTCTGCGTGCGGCCCCCCATGGGCCGCGGTGCGGATCGGCATTCATGCAATCTACTCCGCAAAGCCTGTGCCAACAAATTTATTGAAACATATCAATCACTTATTGAAAAATATGTCTTTTTGACGCGCATCAATTCATGTCATATAGACAACATATGATGTCAATATGACAACATCCACCATCCTGCTGAACGCCCTGCTGCCTCTGGTGGCGGAGTTGCCCAGCCGCTTGCCCGAGACAGAGCGTTACCGCCGTTTGTTGGCTGCGCTGCGCGCCGTGCTCCCCGGCGATGCCGCCGCGCTATTGCGCTGCGAGAGCGGAGAAAACGGGGATGACTGGTTGCGCCCCCTGGCGATTGATGGCCTGAGCCCAGACACCCTGGGCCGGCGTTTTCGCGTTGCCGAGCACCCCCGCTTTGCCGCACTGTTGGCGGCAGGCCAAGCGCTGCGCTTTCCCACCGACACCGACCTGCCCGACCCCTATGACGGCTTGGTGGCCCACCATTCCGGCGCACCGCTGCCGGTACACGACTGCATGGGCTGCGTGCTGCAGGTTGACGGGCAACCCTGGGGACTGCTGACGCTGGATGCGCTGCAACCCGGGCGTTTTTCGGGGGATGGCCCCCTGCACACGCTGCAGGCCTTCTGCAACTTGGCTTCAGCCACCGTCGCCACCGCAGCCCACCTGCGCCAGCTCGAGCAAAGCGTGCACAACGAACGCCAGCGCGCCGAACACTTTCGCCGTCACACCCCCGTTGCTTCGCCACGCCTGCTGGGCCACAGCGCAGCCATGCGCGCCTTGCAGCGCGACATTGCCACCGTCGCGGCCAGTGATCTGGCAGTACTCATCACGGGTGAAACCGGTGTGGGCAAAGAACTGGTGGCCCAGGCGCTGCACGCGCAGTCTGACCGTGCCGACCAGGCTTTTGTCAGCATCAACTGCGCCGCCCTGCCCGACACGCTGGTGGAAAGCGAACTGTTTGGCCATGTGCGCGGGGCCTTCACCGGCGCCGTGGGTGACCGCCAAGGCAAATTCGAGCAGGCGCACCAAGGCACACTGTTTCTGGATGAAGTGGGGGAGCTGCCCCTGGTCACCCAGGCCAAGCTGCTGCGCGTGCTGCAAAGCGGACAGATCCAGCGACTGGGGTTGGACCGCGAACGCACGGTGGATGTGCGCATCATCGCCGCCACCAACCAAGACCTGGCTGCTGCGGTGCATGCCGGGCGCATGCGGGCAGACTTCTTCCACCGGCTCAGCGTCTACCCCCTGCAGGTGCCGCCGCTGCGCGCGCGCGAAGGGGATGTGCTGGTGCTGGCGGGCTATTTTCTGGAGCGCACACGCTCACAGTTCGGGCTGGATGGACTACGGCTGGAGGCCGATGCGCAGTCCGCATTGCTGGCCCACCACTGGCCTGGCAATGTCCGCGAGCTGGAGCATGCCGTGCGCCGCGCTGTATTGCACGCCCTGCGGCGACCACGCCCCGCCGGGCAGTTCTTGGGGGTCACGGCCCAAGACTTTGCATTAACTCCCGCATTGATAGCTGCTGGCGCAGATGCAGCAAGCAGCAAAGGCCAATTTGACCTAAATTTCACTGCCCCCACCGCTTGTGCTGACGGTGTGAGTTTGCGCAGCGCCGTGGCACAGTACGAACGCCACCTGGTCGAGCAAGCCCTCCAAACCCACGGTTACCGCTGGGCCGCCGCCGCCCGTGCATTGCACATGGATCGAGCTAACTTGCAGCGCCTGGCCAAACGGCTGGGCCTGATGCCTGCCACCGATGCCCTATAGCCCTGAAGACCATGCCTGCGTGCCCTGCCCGCACAGGCGGTGACTCTGGGCGAACATGCTCGTAAACAGCGGCCTGACACCCACGCGGCCAACGAAAAAATGGTTTCTTACCAGGCCCCGCGAATTCCGTTCACCCTATCGCCGCCCCAAGGCTTGAAGGCTTGAAGCGCTGGGCGTCCTACCAGAAAAAAGCACGCCGATCACGTCTTAAAATTACCTGTGGCCGATTGTGAAAAACCTTTAATTTTTTCACGCCACGCTGTGCTGAAACAGCTACATTGACCTATGACAAGAATATAGGGAGACCATATGCCCCAGCAACGCATACGCCGAATCTTTGCTTTTTTGGCGGCGCTAGAAAAAGCACCCGACTGCGCTTCCCGGGAGGAAGCGTTCGAATTGGTGCACTCCACTTGGCTCAAGGTGAATATGGAGTCCGCGACCCCGGACAAAGACATTGAAGCCTTTCGGCATATGCAACTGCGTGCGGAGGATGGCTGGCAAAACCTTGAGGGCGATCCTTGCCACCTGCAGAGCATTGAGCACTCTGGACTGTGTCTGTACCTGCACTCAGACGGTGCATTCGTGATTCAAGACCTGAGCAGTCCCTCGCACCCCATTTTGATGTCCAAGCTAGGGGCCAAGCCTTCCATGAAACAAGCGGCCCCTGACGCTGTGACCTCTTAGGGCAGCGCTTTCAGCCCGCCCTATGTGCTTTTGCTGGCATGGAGAAAGCAGTGCAATGCGTCTGTCTTATGCGTACAAATCCCAGCGCGAAGGAAGATGCGCACCGGATTTGTCTCAGCCAAGCCCTGCGTTAACTTTCGCTCTCTGAGCGCATGACCCACAAAGACAAACCGCGAGAGCTTGGGTTCCGCCCCCCCAGTACGCAGCCAATAAAAAAGGGCCCGAAGGCCCCTGGGGTCAGGTTGCACGGATGTCGCGTGCTTATTGCGCAAACTTGCGCTTGGCATCGGCTACGCAAGCGTCTTTTGCATTGCCTGACATCGCATCGCAACGTTCTTTGGCGGCTTGGTACTCAGCATCACGCACTTTTTCCGCCGCTTCCTGGCGCGCATCGGCTACATCCGCTTTCTTGCTGGCGGCGTTAGTATTGGTCTCCATGCGTGCCTCAGCGACCTTGGCCGCCTCCAAGGCCTTTACATGCGCAGCCTTGGCATCTTTTACACACACATCTTTGGCATTGCCCGAGAGATCGTCACACTCTTCCTTCGCTACGTCATAGTCCGCATCGGCCTTCGCTTTGGCAAGTTTATGGCGATTGGACTCGCTACCGTCTGCACGAAAATTCAGTTCGGCCTTGCCCACTTTTTCGTGACCACTCGCTTGCTTTTCGCATACATCTTTGGCGTTGCCCTTCATCGATTTGCATTGCTGCTTGGCAGCTTTGTACTCCGCCTCAATTCGTGTTTTTTCTGCATTTTTTTCCGCAGGTGTTAAAGCGAAGGCAGACGACGCCATCAGTGTTGCCACACATACCGAGAGAATTTTTTGCGTGAACTGCATGAGCACTCCTTTAGATCGTTGCTGTTTATCAGAACCCAGATAGTCTTTGTCAAGACTTATTAAGGGGTGACCACTTTTGCGTGGCACAAAACAGAATCTACCGATCTCAAATAATCCATTTTGTCGGGCAGGCAGGCATGCTGCCGTGGGCATATACCTACACACATGAAATACCGGGACTGTAAATAAAACCTCAACGGCTGCATAAGAAGTCTGCAGATTTCACCTACTTATCCTCGGCTGAACTCAAAATTTAATTATAGAAAACAATCTGTTTTGCGCCCTAAATTCTTTGTAAGAAAAACGGAAATCTCACACTGTGTAAAATTAAGTTATTCAAGGTAATTAAAAGCAAAAAATCGCATCCAGGCTAATCATCAAATCGAAAAACCCAACAAACTGCCAAAATAAAATAGAGCCTATGCAAAACAACCAAAGCATAATTATTTTTTATCGACCAAAAGCGCGAAGAAACCATTAAAAAATAAGATCTTTAAAGCATCGATAAATATTAATAGAAATTTTGATGAATATAAAAAATATTATTCACGCAAGTTGTCACTCATGAATTTATTTAAATTATTTTTTATGCTGCATGCTTGTTTATGAGCAGCACAAGAAAAATTTTTTGTATGGAGAAGAAATAGCAGACGAGCAGGCCTTCTAGTTCAGGGCCAATAGAAGCCTCATAAACCAGCAAGATTTGCTGAAGAAATTAATGCATAAGCTGCAAGATCATTGCTGCTGCCGGCACGCCACTTACCTATTTCGATTGGCCCGATCAGCACACTGGAACGGATCTACCGAGTTGCCAAACCTGCCCAACCCCACCTCCGTCAACCCTCGCGCATGACGGAGCAAGAAGAGCACATCCATGCCCATCCGCTGTGCCATCGCCAACCCTTCATCAGGGCCTGCAACCAGCAAGGCCGTGGCCCAGGCATCCGCCTGCATGCAAGTGCGTGCCAGCACGGTGACGGAAGCTACGGCGTTGTTCACGGGAGCACCGCTGCGTGCATCCATGGTGTGTGCCAGGCGCTGATTGCCTACCTCCAGGTAACGGCGGTAGTCACCCGAGGTGGCCACGGCCAGATCTTCCAGCTCAATCACACTGTGTACTGTGCGGCTGCCAGTCTCAGGGCTTTCCAATGCCACGGCCCAGGGCATGCCGCTGGCCTGGGGGCCCACAGCGCGCAGTTCCCCATCCAGCGCCACCAGCGCATGCTGCACGCCGTGCTTATGTAGCACATCGGCCATGCGGTCTACCGCGTATCCTTTCGCAATGCCGCACAAGTCGATTTGCAACGCCACATGCTTGCGAACACGGCCTGCCGCTTTGTCCAGTTCCAAGCATCCGTGCGCAGCAAGGGGCAAAGACTGGCGTGCTGCGCGAATGGCTTGCGCGTCGGCCGTCTCGCGCGCTGCACCAAACCCCCAGGCATCGACCAAAGCACCCACGCAGGGATGGAATGCACCTGCACTCAGGCGCTGCACCTCCAGTGCGCAGTCCAGCACCTCCAATATTTCAGGAGAGAGGGGCACCCATTCGTCCACAGGCGCACGGTTCAGGCGCACCAGGTCGCTGTGCGGTTTCCAGGGCGACATCTGTGCATCCACTTGCTCCACCGCAGCAGCAAGGTCTTGCCGCAAGACAGACAACTCAGCAGCTGAGCCCGCGTCGATACTGGCAGACCAGCGAGTACCCATCGTTGGGCCATGCAATGTCATACGCTGGCTACGGACTGCTGCTTCAGAAGACATCTTCGGCATAACGCTCCTCGGCTTTCAGCGTGGCAACGCTCCACGCCAGTGGTTGCAGGACCGCATTAAGTGCCTCGGCGACGCCTTGGGCCATGGCGCGGCTGCCGCACACACGCACGATGGCGCCTTGGGTGATCAATGCCCGTATGCGCTCGGCATCACGGTGCAAGGCGTTTTGCACATAGCCACCGCCATCGGGGATGCGAGAGAACGTCGTCTGCAGCGTGGTCAAGCGTCCTTCTGCTAACCATTGTTGAATTTCAGGGCCAAAGTAAAAATCTCGCGCGGGATCACGTGCCCCAAAATAAAGATGCATGGGGCGCAGACGGTCGTTACGGCGAATAAAGCCGGCCAGCGGAGCCACTCCCGTGCCCGCGCCGATCAGAATCACTGGTCGTGTGGATCGTGGCAGGGCAAACCCAGGATTGGAACGGATAAAAGCCTTGATCTGATCCCCGTGGTGCAGGTTCAGCAAGTGTGTAGAGCACTGGCCTGCAGGCATGTGGCGCACGCAGATTTCCAGGAACCCATCGTCCCAGCCCGACGCCAGCGAGTAATAGCGCGGTACTGGCGAGCCTGGGGGCAGGATGCCCACCAGATCACCCGCATCAAATCGCGCCAGACTTTGTCCGCGCAGGCGGGTGCCCAAACGCGGTGCGGGCCATGCAAAGCGCAGGATGGCGGTGGCTTGTCCGGTTGCACCCACATAGTCCTGCCGTGCGATCAGCGTGAGCGCCGTGGTTGGCGGCACGCGTGGGACATGCTCCAGCACCAGCGAATCACCCAGCGCTTGCCCCAGGGCAGCACCCCAGCGCGCAAATTGCTGGCCCGATTGCTGATGGATGCACTCGATGGGCAACAACGCCGGCCAGCCTTGCGCACGCAGGGTTTGATCCAGCGCTTTGGCGAACGCGCAGAAGGCGGGGAACTGCCGGTCGCCAAACCCCAGCACGGTGACGGGCACCGCACTGGCATTCGGTTGCTGGGTGATGCGCTCCAAGGCGTGGCGGGCATGTGCAGGAGCCTGCCCTTCACCATAGGTCGCGGCGAGCACAAACACCTGCCGCGTTGCGGGGGGCACTTGAAAGTGCTCCAGCGCGCTGCTGTGCACACGGTGGCCACTCTGGCGCAGCGCATCTTGCAGCGTTTGGGCAAATCCCCAGGAGCTGCCGCCTTCACTGGCTACAAAGATAAGCACATCCGCCTGTGCCAGCGGGGCATTGCCCGTGATGTGGGGGGCCAGACGGCGTGCTTGCCACCAGATGACGATACCCGACCACCAAAACAGCAGCACGCTGGCACCCGCCAATCCCAAGATGACCGCCCAGAGCCACGCCGTTTCGCCGGTGTGCAGCACCAGCGCCAAGTCGTACACACGTTGCGCCAAGGTGGCTTCCTGCCAGGCCAGCATCTGACCCGAGTACCGGTCGATCCACCCTTGCCCTTGGGCGGTCACCACCTGCCACGTGTCCTGCGGGTCTGTGGCATAGGGCAAATTCAGCTTGCGCAAATCTTTGGCCTGAATGCTTTGCAGCGCCGCAAGCTGCGCAGCAGGCATATCTGTCCGACCGGCGACCACCGACAACACCTCAGGTTCTGTCATGGTGTCCAGCTCTACCAGCCCCAACGTCGACGCGCTCATGGTGAGAGCGGTGATGGAGGAGAGGCAAAGAATGGCAAGCACGACGCGCCCTGTAACCACGTGAATACGCTGCGCCAGCGAGCCACGCACGCGCCCAGCCAGCCGACGCCAACCGCCCATACGTCGCAGCAGCAGCACCCAGGCAGAAATGCACAGCAGCCCCATGGTCAGCGCAACAGCTGCTGTGCCCCAGCGCCCGGCGTCACCCAGCAACAGAGAACGGTGCACATTCTTCACCCAACGCGGCAGTGCCGACGGATGCCATGCGCCCAGCACCCGACCATCAGCAGGGTCCACGTACGACGCCTGTGGCTGATCCCCCGTAAAACTGAAGGCCACGATGGCACCCGAGGGAAGCCGCCGGATTTCTTCCACACCAGAGACGGTGTGGGACACACGATCCACCAGCGTAGCAACGGGCAAATCGCCTGGAACCGCCGGAGCCTCCCAGGCTTGCTGCACTGGGTCAATTGCAAGCACGGCGCCACTGAGTCCCAGCACCACCGCCAGGGCTCCCAAGGTCAGTCCCAGCCAGCGGTGAATTGCTTTCCAGGCCATGTGCGTCTCTTTACTGGAATTGGAAGGTGGCTGACTGGATGTACTGCTTGCCAGACTGGGGCTTACCTGCATTGGTACTAGACAGCGGAATACGCACCTCCGATGGGCTGTCCCGCATGTCTTCGGCCGCTGCGTCGATGCGGATTTCATAGCCAGCGTCGATCAGCGCATCGGCCAGATCGGCTGTGACCTTGAGCGTCCGCCCCGCACCCACGCTGGCACCAGTGACCCCGTTCAGACGTTTGGCATCAGCGGCCGAGAGTCGGTTCCAGTCTGCCAAGTGTTTGTAGTACTTAGCCTTACCACCAGCCACCCACAGGGTGCGGACATACGTGCCCTTGGCATCGGTCAAGTACGCTGCCAGGTAAGCGCCATCACCACCGTAGTTCTTGAGCTGTGCGGTCAATGTGAGTGGGCGGCTATGCGCCAGTGTGGGGAGAGCCAGCGCACAGGCAGTGGCCAAAATGGTAGATATGGGCTTGGACATGGTGATACTCCTCGTGAGAATGAAGGACAGCAGTTACTCAACCTGGCCACGCGGAATGGAGCCAGATGCAGGTGCGGGGGTAGACATCGGCGCACCTTCCGATGACGGTGAGCGCTTGTGCTGCTCCGCCTCCCCCTCCTCGTGATCGCGCGCATGCTCCCGAGTGCGCTGGTGGCGGTCTTGCTTCATCTTCAACACCTGCAGCGTTTCCGGGTCAATCTTGGCTTTGAAGCTGCGTCCTTGGGCATCTATGCCGCGTACTTCATAGCAACCATCGTCAATCTTGAGGCGCTGAATTTGCCAGCCTTGTGCAACCCCCATTTGACGTACCGCCTCGCGTGTCTGCCAGCGATTTAACGGTGCTTCGCAATCGTCATCCGCCCAGGTGGGCAAGGCGCTCAGACCCAGCGACAACACCAGCAAGCTACGGCGCAAAGAAAGTGGATATTTCATCGAATGTTCCTACAACAAATGGCCCATGCATAAAGACTTGCACAGTTGACGCCTTATGACAATGCGCGGTTCACGCAGCCCCCTCCTGCTTGCGACCATCCAAGTCACTTACCATTGGTACGACAGCAAGCATGGGTTCAGTTTTCTGCTTAGGTGAAATTGTTGCAAGATCGTCCTGAAGGCAAGATGAACAAGGTGTTCACCGCCTGTTCATCAGAAAACGTACCACGCACCCTGAATAAGCCAGATTGACCATGCATGAAGCGCAATGCACCGCTCGTTGTACGGGCGCGCATTACTCGCCTGCTGTCAGCATCGAACAGATCAACAGGACGGCTTGTAGGCATAACAGCAGTCATTGGCCCACAACCTGCACTTGTCTATCTGCTCACGGATAGCGCCTACGAAGGCGATGACATTCGGGCAGCAGCACTGCGGCGCAACTTACTACTGTCGAGGCTGCACACCCAAGACGAGGGCATCCCAGGCGGTTAGATAAAAGGCAATACCGCCAGTGCAACGAAGGCCAGCAAGTGTTTCAGCGAATAAACGCCTATCGTCGTTTCTTTACACGTTACGACAGGCTGGATGTCGGGTACATCGCCTTTACCTCAGCGCTAATCCTTGAGCAATTGGGCAATGTAAACACGTCCTAACCGCCACCCAACTCGGTGTGATTCAGCTTGGAGGGACGCTCGCCTCACACAGGATGTGTGCAGAGGCGCCACTCGGAGCAGCTTTCAAAAATACCCGAACAAGGTCAGTCTGATCTTTGCACGCAGACTTGGTTACGCCCAGCACTTTTAGCTTGATATAGCGCGGCATCCGCCATTTCCATCAAAGGGCAGTCTCGCAGACTATCGCTCTTTGTCGGTGTCATACAGGCCACTCCGACACTGATAGTGACCACCTGTCTCTCAGGCGCTGCTTCATTTTCGATGGATTGCATTTGAACGGTCTGGCAAAGATGGACGGCCATCTGCCGTGCCTGCGAGAGCGTGGTGTTCGGCAGTAACACCACAAACTCTTCCCCGCCAAAGCGAAATACATGATCGTGACCGCGTTGCACATGCTTTTTAAGGACTTGGGCGACTTGCTGCAGACACACATCCCCCTGCAAATGGCCATAGTAGTCGTTGTAGCCTTTGAAATGGTCAATATCAATTACCAAAACCGCCAAAGGTTGGTTTTCCCGAATGGCATGTCGCCATGCTCGATCAAGCTCCTCATCCAAGGCTCGGCGGTTGGACAGTCCCGTTAAGCTGTCTTTGCGTACCTGGTGCTCCAGCAAGTTGCGGTATTGCTCCAGTGCTTGGTCTGTTGCCTTGCGTTGCGTGATGTCCTGGATGGTTCCAATGATCTTGGCTGTTTGATCGTATACAGCGACATCTTCCATTTCGCACCAGCACTCCACAGTACGTATCTGTGCTTGCTGGTGCTGAGTACGCAGATCAAATTCAATTTTTTGCACCGTCCTGTCACGTCGTACGTCCAAGAGTTTGCGCAGTATGGGTTTGATTTGTTCTGAGGGTATGTAGCGCGCGAAATCGGAGAAAGTGAGCTGCTGCAGCCCTTGCGTACCCAAGATCTCTGCCGCCATCGGAGACAGCGCGATCTTCTGGTTGGACCAATCAATCGAGAAAAAGCCCAGCAATGCCGTTTTCTGCGCTCGCTCCAGCCACCTCATGTGGTTTTCGAGTTCCAGTTTGAGCACATGTTCGCGCTTCCCCGTGAGCCATATCCAGTACAGCACCGTGGATAACATGAGGAATGCAGAAACCCCAATCAGCAGGCCTAAAAAAACGCCTTCTTTGCGCTGATCGTGTGCAAACGCTTCGGTTACATCGATTTTGCTCACCAGTAACCAGGGTGAATCGGGCACCACACCACTTGCTGCCAACACCTGGTGCCTGCGATAGTCAGGACCGTAAAGAACGCCACGAATACCAGCGAACGCCTGCACCGCCACCAGGTCATCATCCTGCTCCATCGAAGCCAGTCTTTCCAATGGCTGGGAAATGCGATGCCGCAACGGATTGATGTGCACCACGTCCGAGCCTTCGCGCTGCAACAACATCGATTCCGCGGTAGCGCTGCCTTGCTGAATCGCATTCAAGAGTGGGAACAAGTTGGCGCGCAAGTCCACCACCATCCACAGCGCACCCAAAGGCTGCAAACCATCGTACAAAGGGGTGAGCACGGAGAACGTGGGGTATGCAAACTGGATCTGTTGGTAAGGTTCAACCACCACCGCTTGCGCTTGCTGCAAGGCTTGCTGCAACGCCGCATGTTCACGCGCAGGGAGCATGCGCTCCTCCGCACCCGCCGTTGCTAGCAGGATGCGCCCATCGGTATCAAGTAACAGCACTTTGGCAAATTCGTTGCGCTCCGTCAGGCTGCGCAGACGGTTTTCCAAATCATCGCGTACCAGTGCTTCGTACTGAACCAGCCAGCGTGATAAGGCCCGGGAAAACAGCCTATCGTCCATCAGTGACTCTGCTGCAGCCAGCGTGCTGGCCCGCCACTTGGCCAAACTCTGGAGTACCCGGTCGTTGTTGCCCTTGAGCCCACTCTCTATTTGGTGGCGATAACGCAGCTCACGCTCTGTATAGACGTGTATGCCTGCCCAAGCGAGTACAACTTGCACGATGATCACGACTGCGATCACATGCCAGAGATGTTTGTCTTTGTACTGTTGAAGCTTGTGCATGCCGATTCAGCAATCTGTCGGCGACCGATGGGTCATGCCTATACGCGAGGTCACAGATTGTCTGCAGGTTGGAAAGATAAAACCCAGCCTCTTAACATTAATACTTGGCGTCAAATAACTGCCAACAAGCAGCATGCGCTCACTCCATTATCAGATACTAATAGATACACGCTGTATTACCAGCCAATAACCAAGCACGCCATGCCCCCTCTCAAGCCTGCACCGAATCTTCCTCGTCGCCACTGCCTCCAGCAATTGGGTGCGACTGGGTTGGCCGCTTGCCTGCCACTGTCCGCAATCGCTCAAACCCGGCGTGACAGCGTGACGCTGAATATTGCACTGGAGCCTGATGGCCTTGACCCCACACGATTTGCAGCAGCAGCCTGCGGCCAAGTTGTGCTCTACAACATCTTTGAGGGTTTGGTCAAAATCAGCGAAAACGGAGCCGTCGAACCGTTGCTGGCATCCCGCTGGCAGATCGACGCCAGTCAACGCATCTACACCTTTGAGTTGGTGCCCAATGTGCGCTTTCACGATGGCGCTGCGCTGGATGTGGAGTGTGTGCTCTTCAGCTTTCGCCAAGCACAGGCCCCGAACTCTCCAAACAAGGCCAAGAAAAGCGTCTTTGACAACATTCAGCGCATGACCGCCAAAGGCGCTCTTCGCTTCGAGCTAGAACTGCGCAATCCTGATCCACATTTTCTTTTTCACCTGGGAGAAGCCAGCGCAGTCATCCTTCACCCTAATTCAGCCGCCTCTGCCGCCACGCAACCGATTGGTACTGGTCCGTATGCATTTGTCAGGTGGCATAAGGGGCACAGTGTGCAAATGCGCAAGTCTGCAACCTTTCGAGCACCAGAAAAAGCAGCGATCGAGCACGCCACGTTCCGTTTTATCAATAATTTGGAAGAGCAGGCTCGAGCCTTGGAGCAAGGCGAGGTGGATGTCTTCATCAATTTCATCACACACGATCTGCACCGCTTCCACGGCGATCCGCGCTACCAAGTGCTACTGGGGTCGTCCAGTGGCAAAGGCATGCTGGCCGTCAACCACCGCCACCCTGTCTTGAAAGATTTACGGGTACGCCGTGCAATCACCCATGCAATCGATCGCCAAGCTTTCGTCAGCAGCATTTTGCAGGGCAAAGGCAATGTCATCGGCAGCCACTTTGCCCCTACGGACCCTGGCTTCCTGAATCTTGCGCACCTGCATGCTTACAGCCCGGAGCGTGCCAAAGAGCTGCTCCAACAAGCTGGCGTGAAGGCGCCCCTGGAACTCACGCTGACCCTGCTTCCCGTGCCGTACGCCCGCGAAGGAGGCCCCTTCATCGCCGCGTATTTGGAGAAAGTTGGCATTCGGGTGCGCCTCCAGCCAGTGACGTGGCAGGAGTGGCTTAACCATACCTTCCAGGGCAACTTCGATCTGACGCTGATCAACCATGTCGAGCCGCTGGATCACATGATCTATGCCGATCCCGGGTATTACTTTGGCTATGACAGCGCAGATTTCCGCGACCTGACACATCGCCACGCAGCATCCCGCAACCCGCGTGAGCGCCAGTTGTTGTACGCCGCCATGCAACGGTATTTAGCCCAGGATGCAGCCAACGTCTGGTTGTTTAATTCACAGATCAGTGCCGTGGCACGCAAGGGCTTGCAGGGCCTTTGGATGAACTACCCCATCTATACGCACGATATTGCGTCTTTACGCTGGACCAGCTAGGCGCGGCAGGCGATGCGCTGCAGCGTGGAGTTGGCCTGTGCCGCATTGGCGCGCGGGCCATCGCTGCCCATGATTCGCTTGGTATGCAACGAACATGCTTTCCCCGGGAGAGGCCCGCCTCACCCTGCTGTATCGACCGGCTAAATCTCAGGCATCCAGCCCGGCAAGGCATTTTCGGGAGGCTCAGGCCACACACCTTGTTGATTTCCATCCAGAAG